>NZ_VZPF01000043.1 GCF_008801695.1 Pantoea stewartii subsp. stewartii | reverse complement strand
ACCAATCGATGAGCGGGCACAGCAGAGTGTTCTGGCAACATGACTGACGGTGTCACCACGATGCAGCATCAGCATGGCGGTGAGCCGCCGGGCGTGGTTTTTGTCCTTTGTTTTATGGATAGTTTTCTGCATCAGGCGTCGTTCGGTTCTGGGTATTGGTGCTATGATCGACATTGCTCAGTCCGGCTGGTGATTTGGGATATTCAGCGATTGATCAGATCGCATAAACCGGACTGAGTTCCCTCTAAGTGATCTACTATTCCGAGCAGTTATTTAGTCAGGTTCAGTCCCAGCTCAAAATCACCTTTCCTGATTGCCCCGACCGCATATCATCAAAACCTCGCTGAAAGTCATCTATATCGTAGCGATGTGTAATGATCGGGGTGAGATCCAGACCTGACTGTATCAGTGCGGCCATCTTGTACCAGGTTTCAAACATCTCCCGCCCGTAAATGCCCTTAATAAACAGCCCTTTAAAAATCACCTGATTCCAGTCGATGGCCATTTCACCGGGCGGAATGCCCAGTAAGGCGATACGGCCGCCGTGATTCATGACGTCAAGCAGGGTCCGAAAAGCAGGCGGTGCGCCCGACATTTCTAAGCCCACGTCAAAGCCCTCTCGCATATCGAGCGTATGCATGACCTCACGCAAGTCCTGTTTCGCCACGTTGACCGCACAGGTCACGCCCATTTTACGGGCCAGTTCAAGGCGATAATCATTAATGTCTGTGATGACGACATTTCGTGCACCCACATGACGACATACCGCCGCCGCCATGATTCCAATCGGCCCTGCCCCAGAGATCAGAACGTCTTCTCCCACCAGATCGAAGGACAAAGCGGTATGAACTGCGTTGCCAAACGGGTCAAAAATCGACGCCAGTTCGTCTGAAATATTGTCGGGAATTTTGAAGGCATTAAAGGCAGGGATCACCAGATATTCAGCAAAGCATCCCTGCCGGTTGACACCTACACCTTGCGTATTGCGGCATAAATGTGTCCGCAGGTAATGTGACCTTCACCCGAAACGCGATCGCCAATCTGAAACCCTTTCACTTCCTGCCCCACAGCCACCACTTCGCCTACATATTCATGGCCAACAATCATGGGCACGGGGATCGTTTTACGGGACCAGTCGTCCCAGTTGTAAATATGTACATCGGTGCCGCAGATCGCGGTTTTGCGGATTTTGATCAGCAAATCGTTGTGGCCAGGCTCCGGAATGGGCGCATCGTTAACCATCCAGATACCCTGCTCTTTTTTCAGTTTCGCAAGTGCTTTCATGGTCTGTCCTCAGGCGATCACGCCAAGTTGCTTACCAATCCGCGTGAAAGCGGCCACAGCGGTATCGAGCTGCTGCTGGCTGTGCGCGGCTGAAATTTGTGTGCGAATACGTGCCTGACCTTTTGGCACTACCGGATAGAAAAATCCGGTCACATAAATCCCCTCCTGCTGAAGCAGATGTGCAAACGCCTGCGCTACGCTGGCTTCGCCCAGCATGACCGGAATGATGGCGTGATCGGCCCCCGCCAGCGTAAAGCCCGCTGCCGTCATTTTTTCGCGGAACAGGCGTGCGTTTTCCCAGAGGCGCTGACGCAGTCCGTCGCCTTCGCTTAACAGATCCAGAACGCGCAATGAGGCAGCCACGATTGCGGGTGCCAGTGAATTAGAGAACAGATAAGGTCTTGAACGCTGACGTAGCCATTCTATAACCTCGGCTTTGGCTGCCGTATAGCCACCGGAAGCCCCCCCCAGCGCCTTACCCAGGGTGCCGGTGATGATGTCTACCCGCCCCATGACATCACAATACTCATGCGTTCCCCGCCCTGCCTTTCCCACAAAACCCACCGCATGGGAATCATCGACCATGACCAGGGCAGAGTATTCGTCTGCCAAATCGCAAATGCCTTTCAGATTGGCAATTACGCCATCCATAGAGAAGACGCCATCGGTTGCAATCATAATGGTCTTTGCGCGGCTTTGTTGAATAAATGGATTTTATGCTGTGGTACTATGAAAACGGTTGTTTCAGATAACATAAAATCAATGCATTACATGCTTGCGTATGACGGTGTTCTGTCTGGCATCAGCGTTTTCTACCAAAACAGTGCAGACAAAACAGAATGATTACCTATTATTCAACAAAGCCTCTTTGCGCCGTTATCTTTGGCTTCCTGCAGGCGGGCACGTAACTCGGTCATGTCATTATTGGCGTAACGGTAGCGTTGTGCTTTACACAGACGCACACCATCAATAATCGACGCGTGATTAAGTGCGTCAGAAATGATGGCATCCTCAGCCCCCAGCAGTGTTTCAAATAATCCGCCATTCGCATCGAAGCAGGAGGAGTAAAGTATGGCGTCTTCCATACCCAGAAAATCAGCCAGTTTTCTTTCCAGTTGTTTGTGCTTATCCTGCGTGCCACAGATAAAGCGCACCGATGCCATCCCAAAACCGTGCGAATCCACTCCCTCTTTCGCGGCCTGAATTAAAGCAGGATGGTTAGCCAGCCCAAGGTAATTATTTGCACAGAAATTAATGACAGCGTGATGATGCCCAACGTCGATTTCAGCCTGCTGCGCGGAAGTGATAATATGTACGTTCTTTTTTGAACAACCCTTCTTGCTGGGCGATAGCCAGTTGCTGACGAATATGCTGATAAAAATGCGCTGACATTATTACACTCCTGAAAAAGTAGGAAGGGGCAAATACGACTGAACATATCGCCTTTTAACGCCTAATCGACCAAAATAATGTGAATTATGTAGCACAGTTCACGTCACAGGCATTTTGGGCCCTGACCTTACGGAGTCATCTGGCTGTCTGTGGCGGGATGAAATGTTATGATGGTGACATTACGCGTGAGACGTCCCGTTTCACCACAAAACGTTAAAGGTAGCAATATGATTATCGTAACCGGTGGCGCAGGTATGATCGGCAGCAATATCGTTAAGACGCTGAACGATCGTGGCCATACAGATATTCTGGTCGTAGATAATCTGAAAGATGGCACCAAGTTCGTGAATCTTGCCGATCTGGACATCACAGATTACATGGATAAAGAAGAGTTCTTAACCTACATCATGTCGGGTGAAGATCTGGGTCCGATTGAAGCGGTGTTCCATGAAGGTGCCTGCTCAGCCACAACGGAGTGGGATGGTAAGTACATGATGGATAATAACTATCAGTACTCAAAAGACCTGCTGCACTTTTGCCTTGAGCGTGAAATCCCCTTCCTGTATGCCTCTTCGGCAGCCACCTATGGTGGACGCAATGAGAATTTCATCGAAGAGCGTCAGTACGAGCAGCCGCTAAACGTTTACGGCTACTCAAAAATGCTGTTTGACCACTATGTACGCCAGATTCTGCCAGAAGCAACGTCACCAGTCTGTGGTTTCCGTTACTTCAACGTTTACGGACCGCGCGAAGGCCACAAAGGCAGTATGGCGAGCGTTGCCTTCCATCTGAATACGCAGATCAGTAATGACGAAAATCCAAAACTGTTCGAGGGCAGCTACAGCTTTAAACGCGATTTTATTCATGTTGATGATGTTGTGTCAGTCAATCTGTGGTGCTGGGAGAACGGCATTTCCGGGATTTATAACTGCGGCACAGGCCGCGCCGAATCGTTCCAGGAAGTTGCGGACGCCGTGCTTAATTTCCATCAGAAAGGTGAAATTGAATACATTCCTTTCCCGGAAAAACTGAAAGGCCGTTATCAGGCTTATACCCAGGCTGATCTGACGAAACTGCGTGAGGCAGGCTACGACAAGCCTTTTAAAACAGTGGCACAGGGCGTGTCTGAATATATGGCCTGGTTAAACCGCAACGTCTAAGGAACGGATACCGGTAATGAAAATTCTGGTGATCGGCCCGTCGTGGGTCGGCGATATGATGATGTCGCAAAGTCTCTATCGTACGCTCAAGGCCGAACATCCTGATGCGGTGATTGATGTGATGGCGCCTGAATGGTGCCGTCCTTTACTTTCCCGAATGCCTGAAGTGAATCAGGCGCTGGCCATGCCACTCGGCCATGGTGCGCTGGCGATAGGCGAGCGCCGCCGTTTGGGTAAATCACTGCGCGATCAGGGTTATGATCGCGCCTACGTGTTGCCCAACTCATTCAAATCGGCATTGGTGCCCTTTTTTGCGGGTATTCCTCGCCGCGTCGGCTGGCGCGGAGAAATGCGCTATGGTCTGTTGAATGATGTGCGGGTACTGGATAAGGCCGCGTTTCCTTTAATGGTAGAGCGTTATGTTGCGCTGGCCTATGACACGCCTTTCCGTTCAGCCCGTCAACTGCCACAACCCTTGCTGAAACCGCAGTTACAGGTCAGCGAAGCGGAAAAAAGCGTAATGGCTGCGCAGTTTCAACTTTCCTCTGAGCGCCCGGCTATTGGCTTTTGCCCCGGGGCCGAATTTGGTCCGGCAAAACGCTGGCCGCATTTTCACTACGCCGCACTGGCAGAACAGTTAATTCGCGAAGGGTTTCAGATCCTGCTGTTCGGTTCAGTAAAAGATGGCCCCACTGGAGAAGAAATCATCGCGTCGCTGCCCGAGACAAATCGTGAGCATTGCCGCAATCTGGCAGGTCAAACCCAGCTGGAACAGGCTGTCATCCTGCTGGCCCAGTGCCGGGCGGTAGTGAGCAATGACTCTGGTCTCATGCACATTGCCGCCGCGTTGAACCGCCCACTGGTGGCTTTATATGGTCCCAGTAGCCCGGACTTCACCCCGCCGCTGTCGGATCAGGCGCGTATCATCCGTTTAATCAGCGGTTACCATCGCGTCCGTAAAGGGGATGCTGAGCAGGGCTACCATCAAAGCCTGATTGACATCCAGCCTTCACAAGTCCATGAAACATTACGCAGTTTGTTGCGTGAAGCCCAGGAGAGTTCATGCACGTCCTGATTGTTAAAACCTCGTCAATGGGGGATGTGCTCCATACGTTACCTGCCCTGACTGATGCTATGCATGCCCTTCCCGGTATTCGTTTTGATTGGGTGGTAGAAGAAAATTTTGCCCAGATTCCTGCATGGCATCCCGCCGTTGATAAGGTTTTGCCCGTTGCAATCCGTCGCTGGCGTAAGCACTGGTTCGGCAGCGAGCAGCGTGAAGAACGTGTTCGATTTAAACGCGATTTACAGTCTCGCCACTATGATGTGGTGATTGATACTCAGGGGCTGATTAAGAGTGCCGCACTCGTGACGCGTCTGGCTAAAGGTGTCAAGCACGGTCTGGACAGCCGCAGTGCGCGTGAACCCTTTGCCAGTTGGTGGTACGACAAAAAGCACGAGGTCAGTAAGCAGCAACACGCAGTAGAGAGGACCCGGGAACTGTTCGCGAAAAGCCTGGGTTATGAGAAGCCGCAAACGCAGGGAGACTATGCTATTGCTGGCCATTTCCGCAATGTGGCATTACAGGGTGAAAACGCTTATCTGGTCTTCCTGCATGCCACGACCCGTGATAACAAGCACTGGCCAGAATCCCACTGGCGCGAGTTAATTGAACGGCTCCAGCCGACAGGTTTGCGCGTAAAACTGCCCTGGGGCGCTGAGCATGAGCATCAGCGTGCGATCCGGCTGGCTGAGGGTTTTGAGCATGTAGAGATATTGCCCAGGCTCACTCTTGAAGCGGTTGCTCAGCAGCTGGCAGGTGCGAAAGCTGTTGTCTCAGTAGATACAGGTTTGAGCCATCTTACGGCCGCTCTGGACAGGCCAAATATCACCTTGTATGGCCCAACAGATCCGGGATTAATTGGTGGTTACGGAAAAAACCAATATATTATTAAAGCGTCAAATAATGAGCTCAAGACTATTCATGGCTCACAAGTGTGGAAAGAAATTATCGAAGTTTTGGGTAATGGTTTCTAATGGAAAGTAATGGATGAATAAGAAAAAACGTTTTGCTAAAGTGCGCGCCTTAAATCGAAAGCGTAATTTTTTCATAAAAAAGTTGAGGCTTTATATAGCACGAATTTTCTTTGATTATAATAAGCCAAGGCCTTTTGATCTTTCAGAATGTAAAACAGTGCTCTTTTTACGTGATGACGATAAAATCGGCGATATGGTGGTGTCAACTTGTCTTTATAGAGATTTTTATCATTCTGGTTATCAAGTAGATGTATTGGCTGGGAAAAAAAATGCGTCTGTTTTAGAGTACAATCCATATATTAAGAATCTTCATATCTCAGGTGAATCAAAGTGTGAAAAGATGAAGGTTGCTAAAAAATTAAGGCTAAGAAACTATGATCTTTTGATTGATATGGGAGATAAGTTATCACCTTTTAGTCTAAAGTTTTTAAGAGCAATAAATGCTAAAAACGTTATCGGTTTTAACAAGGCTGCTTTTAATATCTATAACCACTCTATTACATTTACAGGTTTCGATAAACATATAACTGAGCGTTACAAGTTTCTTATGGAAGATATGGGCCTTGAAAATTATAGTACAGCATATGATTTACATTTATCCGATGCTGTCATTAATGACGTGGAAAATTTCATAGAAAATTTATCTTATGATAAAATGATTGTAATTAATCCTTTTACAGCGGATTCCCGTAGGGATATGTCCTTACCGCAACTTAATCAATTGATAGAAGAGTTAAAAAGGAATATTCCAAATTGTGCTATTATAATAATCGGTGACCCATCTGTCATCAAAAAAATAAAAAATGATCATGCTATAATAAGCCCTTTTACTAGTTTATCAAGTTCATGTAAATTTATTTATTTGGCAGATCTCATCATTACCCCTGACACCTCGATTGTGCATATTGCTGCGGCCTGGCACAAACCTCTGGTGAGTTTATATGGCCATGATATGCATGGAGATTATATTAATAGTATTTTATGGGGCCCCGGATATCCTGAAGCAACGCAAATTTTCACGCATGATAAATATCACTCAATTTCATCTATAAGTGTTAATCAAATTATTAAAGCCGTTATGGAGAAACTATGAATGATCATGTTTATGCGATTACGTATTAATTTTTTTTCAGTACTAAAAGAAACCTTAAATACTAAATGTGCCAGTGTGGTCTGGCACATTGCAATCGTATGAGCCTTTGTTTATTGTGATTTTTCAGATTTTTTCATTATTTTTTTCTCTATTCTGTCCACTACCATTTCAGGAGTGATTTGCCCCATAATATATCTATTGCTGAGGCTGGATTTTCTTTGAGGAATATAAATGAAGTCATGAAGATCCAGATCTTGATATGCGCCTGTTGAATAAGGATTTGCGGTTACAAAAAGTCCCAAAGTCGGTGTTTTGACAGAAATGGCAACATGTAAAGGGCCAGTGTCGCCTGTCAGTAGTATATCCATTTCGTTAATGATGGATGCTAATTCAATAAGGTTGGTTGATGCTACCTTGTTAATAATATTATTGTGGTAACTTTCAGGTAAAAATGAATAAAAATCAGAAGCCTTATCTTTATCATCAGGCCCACCTGTTAGGATGATAACTGCATCGGAATGATGTTCCAAAATTTTTTGAGCTGTCTCAGAAAAATATTCTGGAGGCCAACAGCGATCAGGTTTTGAAGCTCCAAGCTGAAATCCAATGATGGGATTATCTGTAGTGATTTTTTCCTTAACTTTGTAAGGGAATTTCATTTCGATGTCAGTTATATCGCACCCTAATCCTTCGACGAGTTTCAACTTTCTTTCAATGATATGGCCTTTGAAAGCAATCATATAGTCAGCAAGCCATTTGTCACGTTGGGGAACATTATCATTATAATTATCTCTGATAACTAAACGTGATCCTGACAATATGGCACATAAGTAATCATAGGGTTCATGCGAGTGAAGAATAAGTGATAAATCAATATTAGGTTTTTTCTTTAGTTGCCGTAAAATACGTGGAATAGTCGCAATTTTGTTGTTCCAGTAGACAATATCATTCCAGTCCTCACCATACTGTAATATTTCTGAAAATTTTCTATGGGCAATTAAAGTGATTTTTGCATCTGGAAAACGACGTCTGACTGATTTAATAGCTGGGGTGTTGAATAAAAAATCACCTAAAGCAGTTGTGGAATATATAACGATATGGCCAGGCTTAAAATTCTCTTTGATGAACGAGGTTTCGAGTTTTTTCTGCGTCAAGAAAAGAAAAAGCTTAATAAATATATTTATCCCATTAATTTTCCAGCGTTTGCTCATGAATTCTCCCCGTTTATTAAAAGTTTTATATGCTTTTACCCTATTTTAAAATAACTGATCAAGCCTTTTATAAAGCCGGCTTTTTACAATACTCTCATTCAATACTTGGAGTGCGCGTGTAGCAGGCACAGGTGACAGTGGTTGCTTTACTTTACATTCGCCTGGCGGCTGGAAGCCTTGCGCTGGTTTATTGCGCGGCAGGGTTTTTGCCAGCGTAGCACTGCCGTTACGCAGCGGCTCATTTAATAACTGACCCGGTGTCACCAGCGTAATATCCGCAGGCAAAGTGGGCAGCATTTGTTGCAACACGCGCACAGTGTTCGGGTGCGGGTGACCAATCGCAATCGCATAGCCATCCCGCTCGGCCAGTTTCACTGCCCGACTAAATTGCTGACGGATGGCGTTGATGTCCTGGCTGTCGTCCAGAAAGACCCTGCGCTTTAGCACTCTGACATGCGTGCCCTGGGCGGCGGGTACAGACTGGCTGTTGCCAATCGTCATGCTGTCAAGGAAGTACAGATTGTACTGGTTAAGGGCCTGCATGACTTTTTGCATACCCGGCAGACTGGACGTCATTTTGCTGCCCATATGGTTATTCAGCCCCACCGCATAAGGCACGTTATTTACTGCACTCCGGATGATGCGATCAATCTCGGCGCTGCTCATCTCGGGCGTTAACGTGTTTTTTTCAAGGGGTTGCTTACTGAGAGGGGCCATGGGCAGATGGATCAGGACTTCGTGTCCGCCCTGATGCGCTTTGATTGCCATTTGACGTGCATAGGGCGCATCGGGGAGGACGGCAACCGATATCGCCTGCGGCATCTGCAACACTTTATTCTCTTCTGTAGGCCGGTAGCCGACATCATCAATAACAATGGCGAGTTTACCGGCCTGGGCTGCGAAACTGAGCAGCAATCCACTCAGCAGCGCAACCAGGGTCTTTCGCTGACGTAACACTTATTTTCCTAACCACGGAAGTGGATTAACCGCTTTACCCTGACGCCGGATTTCAAAGTAGAGCGAAGGTGTACCACGGCCACCGCTGGTGCCGACCAGGGCAATAGGCTGACCTGCTTTTACCTGAGCGCCGACGCTGACCAGTGCGCTTTGGTTGTAACCATAGAGGCTCATATCCCCTTTGCCATGTTCAATCACGACGACGAGGCCATAACCCTGTAACCAGTCAGCCATTAACACGCGACCATCGGCAATGGCTTTAACTTCTGTGCCCTCAGGCGCGTTAATGACCAGCCCTTTCCAGCGTAATTCGCCCTGAAGCTCCTCACCGAAGCGATGCTCAATCCGTCCTCTTACTGGCCAGATGTCCTGACCATTTGGCCGCCCAAGCCCGCCTGTGCGCGCCATCAGTTCGCGTTCACTCTGGGTTGGCTGATAGCTGGAGCCTTTCGCTTTTGCCTGCACCTGACGCTGGCGGACTTTTTCAGCCTCACGCGCTTCCCGTGCGGCGCGTTCACGCGCTTCTCGCTCGGCACGGGCAATTTTGTCTTGCAGGCGGCTTTCGTTCTGCCGCATCTCGACCAAATCAGCCTGATCTTTCTGCAGCGCACTTTCCAGAGAGGTTAGCGTTTTTTTGCGGGCGGCACTGGCTTGCTGAAGTTTGTCCTGCTGTGCTTGCTGCTGAGTTAACAACGATTTTTGCTGCTGCTGTTTTTGTTCCAGCGATGCGCGCTGTTGAGCCAGTTCCTTGCGGGTAGTTTGCAGGGCGGTGATATTTTCCTGACGTGCCGTGTTCAGGTAACCAAAGTAGGCCAGGATGCGCTCGCTGCGCTGACTTTCTTCGCCACCTAACAGCAGTTGCAGGCCCTTGTGCTGGCCCTGACGAAAAGCGGCATCCAGTTGCTCTGCCAGCAGTTTTTCCTGCTGAGCCTGTTGTTTCTCAAGGTGGGCAACGGAGGCGGTGACCTGCGCGATGTCATTGTTTAAGGCGGACAGACTATTGCGCGTTTCACGCAACTGCCGGCTGGCCTGCGCAATGATTTTTTCCTGACTTTGCAGCTGATTAAGCAACTGGCTGCGCTGGGCTTTTTGCGCCTTAACGCTTTTTTCTTTTTCAGCAATTTCCTGCTGAATGGATTTCAGTTGCGCTTTGTTATCATCAGCGGCCAGCCCGGGTAAGGGCAATGACAACAGGCCCGCATAAAGCAGGCTAAAAGACAGAACGGACAAGCGTGTAAACAGCGGCACGGTAACGCCGTTGTGACGGGTCCATTTTGGCAGAGCAGGTGTCTTTCCCTTCATAGGTCGATGATTATTCCACGATGAACAGTTGCTTACCAGCATTGCCGACCGGCTTTTGCTTCCCTAAATGTGACCATTTTCAACAGTACAAGGCATAAGCGTCACGACATTTTTGCCATTCGGTGAATTTTTTTGGAAAATGACGCACAAATTATCACTCTGCCCGCTTAGCGTCTGTACATGCGAAGTGGCGCAGGTATACTCAGAAGCCTTGTTTTAGCTTATTAGCCCGGTCTGGAGTCGTTACCCCTCATGCAAGAAATTATGCAGTTTGCAAGCAATCACCCCATCCTGAGTCTGGCATGGGTCGTTTTACTTATACTGGTGATTGTGACCACCGTTAAAGGGATGTTCTCTAAAGTAAAAACGATCAGTCGAGGCGAAGCAACCCGACTTATTAACAAAGAGGATGCGGTGGTGGTAGACGTGCGTTCGCGCGACGATTACCGCAAGGGGCATATTTCGGGCGCGGTCAACGTCGCTGCAGCTGATATCAAGAAAGGCAGTTTTGGCGAGCTGGAAAAGCATAAAACACAGCCCATAATTGTGGTATGCGCTACCGGGCAGAGCGCGGCCGATCCTGCTGCACATCTGAGCGCGGCAGGTTTCAATCAGGTGAGCGTGCTCAAAGACGGTATTAGCGGTTGGAGCGGCGAAAATCTGCCGTTAGTTCGCGGTAAATAACCATCCTGAGGTCCCTATGGCAAACGTTGAGATTTATATCAAACCAACCTGTCCGTATTGTCATCGCGCAAAAGCGCTGCTGAATGAGAAAGGCGCGGCGTTCCAGGAGATCCTCATTGATGGGGACATGGCAAAACGTGAAGAGATGATTAAGCGCAGCGGCCGCACGACAGTGCCTCAGATCTTTATTGATGGCCAGCATATTGGTGGCTGCGACGATTTGATGGCACTTAACGATCGTCAGGGTTTAGATCCGTTACTTCAGGCGTAGTTTTACGCCAGACATTTTAACTTACAGGACTTAGTCACATGTCAGAACATAACACTAACGAAATGCAATTCCAGATTCAGCGCGTTTACACGAAGGATATTTCTTTTGAAGCGCCCAATGCGCCGCAGGTGTTTCAGAAAGAGTGGGAGCCAGACGTTAAGCTGGATCTGGATACTGCCTCTTCGCAGCTGGCTGATGAAGTGTATGAAGTGGTGCTGCGTGTGACCGTTACGGCAACCGTTGGCGAAGATACCGCTTTCCTGTGTGAAGTTCAGCAGGCAGGTATTTTCACCATCGGTGGCATTGAAGGTACCCAGATGGCGCATTGCCTTGGCGCTTACTGCCCAAATATCCTGTTCCCTTATGCCCGCGAATGCATCACCAGCCTGGTTTCACGTGGTACCTTCCCGCAGCTTAACCTTGCGCCAGTGAACTTTGATGCGCTGTTTATGAATTATCTGCAGCAGCAGCAAGGCGAAGAAGCGCAACATCAGGATGCCTGATGACCACTCACGCTTCGATTAGCGTCATCGGTGCCGGTTCATACGGCACCGCTTTGGCGATTACGCTGGCCCGCAATGGCCACCCGGTGCTGCTGTGGGGGCACAATCCTGCCCATATGGCACAACTTCAGTCCGACCGCTGCAACCGTGCTTTCCTGCCAGATGTAACGTTTCCCGATAATCTGACTGTTGAACCTGACCTGAATACCGTTATAGCCGCCAGCCGCGATTTGTTGGTTGTTGTACCGAGCCATGTTTTCGGCGATGTGCTGACGCAGATAAAGCCCGGTTTACGTGATGACTCACGCATCGTCTGGGCAACGAAAGGACTGGAGAAGGAAACGGGTCGTCTGCTGCAGGATGTTGCCCGCGACATTTTGGGCGAAACGATTCCACTGGCCGTCATCTCCGGCCCCACTTTTGCAAAAGAACTGGCAGCGGGTTTACCGACAGCGATTGCGCTGGCGGCTACTGACGCGCAGTTCGCAGACGATTTACAACAGCGACTGCACTGCGGCAAAAGCTTTCGCGTCTATAACAATCCCGATTTTATTGGGGTTCAACTGGGCGGCGCGGTGAAAAACGTCATTGCTATCGGTGCTGGCATGTCTGATGGCATCGGCTTTGGTGCGAATGCACGCACGGCGTTAATTACGCGCGGGCTGGCCGAGATGAGTCGTCTGGGTGCGGCATTAGGCGCAGATGCCACAACATTTATGGGCATGGCCGGTTTGGGCGATCTGGTGCTGACCTGTACTGATAACCAATCGCGCAATCGTCGTTTTGGCATGATGCTCGGGCAGGGTGAAGATGTCGATAGCGCACAACGCATTATCGGACAAGTTGTAGAAGGCTACAGAAATACCAAAGAAGTCAAAGCGCTGGCGGCACGCACAGGGGTTGAAATGCCTATCACCGAACAGATTTATCAGGTGCTCTATTGCGGAAAACCGGCACGAGATGCAGCATTAAGCCTGCTGGGGCGTTCACGGAAGGACGAAAACAGCACAAACTAAAGCAGGAAGCCAAGCGTCATCACTTGTAGCGCCGGTCAAGGCGCTTTTTTATCGGGAGAAAACAGCATGTCGTCTGATGAGTTAGAACTGGTCTGGAACAACATTAAGGCAGAAGCACGCGCGCTGGCAGACTGCGAGCCAATGCTGGCCAGCTTTTATCATGCGACATTGCTTAAGCATGAGAATCTGGGCAGCGCCCTGAGCTATATGCTGGCCAATAAGCTGGCGAATCCAATCATGCCTGCTATCGCGATTCGTGAAGTTGTCGAAGAGGCCTACCGAAAAGATCCCTCAATGATTGCTTCCGCTGCCTGCGATATTCAGGCCGTACGCCAGCGCGATCCTGCGGTTGATAAATATTCGACGCCGCTGCTGTATCTGAAAGGTTTTCATGCGCTCCAGGCCCATCGTATCGGGCACTGGCTTTGGAATGAAGGCCGACGCGCCTTAGCCGTTTACCTGCAAAATGAAGTGTCCGTTTCCTTTGCTGTGGACATTCATCCGGCCGCAAAAATTGGACACGGGATCATGCTGGATCACGCTACGGGTATTGTGATCGGTGAAACGGCCGTCGTGGAAAACGATGTGTCCATCCTGCAGTCGGTGACGCTCGGCGGGACCGGTAAAACCAGCGGCGACCGTCATCCGAAAATTCGCGAAGGCGTCATGATTGGCGCAGGTGCAAAAATTCTGGGCAATATTGAAGTTGGTCGCGGTGCCAAGATTGGTGCTGGCTCTGTTGTGCTGCAACCCATTCCGCCTCACACCACCGCCGCTGGCGTGCCTGCGCGCATCGTTGGCAAGCCCGGCAGTGAAAAGCCGTCCATGGATATGGACCAGCATTTCAGCGGCAATGGCGCAGGTTTTCAGTTTGGTGACGGAATTTAGGACTTAATCAACGCGCCAGCGTAGTCGAGTTGGCGCCAGGCTTCGTATACCACCACGGATACCGCATTTGATAAATTCATACTGCGGCTTTCCGCCCGCATGGGAATCCGTATTTTTTGCTCTGCAGGCAGCGTCTGTAGCACCTCTGCGGGCAAGCCCCGACTCTCTGGACCAAACAGCAGATAATCACCCTGCTGCCAGGCAACGGCACTGTGCGCGGGCGTCCCCTTCGTTGTCAACGCAAACAGCCGCGCAGGTTGCTCGGTCGTCATGAACGCCTGAAAATCAGCATGGAACTTAATGGCGGTGAACTCGTGGTAATCCAGTCCCGCGCGACGAAGGCGCTTGTCGTCCCAGGCAAAACCCAGCGGTTCGATAAGGTGAAGCTGGAAGCCGGTATTGGCGCACAGGCGAATAATATTACCTGTATTGGGTGGAATTTCTGGTTCAAAGAGTACGATGTTAAGCATAAGGCCCCCGGTAACGAGGGCCGAAGCATAGCAAATTATTGTCTGCCAGAGGAGTAAAGTGGCAGCCAGATTGTCAGACGCAGACCACCCAGTGGGCTGTCATCTGCTTTTACCCAGCCACGGTGCTGCTGAATGGCCGTTTCCACAATGGCCAGCCCCAGGCCGGTGCCGCCGGACTCTCGGTCGCGCGCCTCGTCAGTGCGATAAAACGGTCGGAATATCTGCTCACGGTCTTCCGGGCTCACGCCGGGACCATCGTCGTCAACGTGAACGGTAATGCCTGAAATATCAACGGAAAAACTGACGCTGATATGAGTATGAGAGTAGCGCAACGCATTCCGCACGATATTCTCCAGCGCACTTTCAAGCGCATGGGGGTTACCATACAAAGGCCATGGCCCCGGAGGATAAGGGATCTCCAGTGTCTTACCCATTTGTTCCGCTTCAAATCGGGCGTCTTCCAGCACGCCGTTCCACAGCTGATTTGCCTTCATGGCCTCGCTGACCAGCGCGTTCTTATGCTGGGTCCTCGACAGCACCAGTAGGTCATTAATCATGCCATCGAGGCGTTGTGCTTCCGTCTCTATACGTTCCAGCTCTTTGCCTTCACCATGACGGCGGCGCAGCAGGGCAGTCGCCAGCTGTAATCGCGTTAATGGCGTGCGTAATTCGTGGCTGATATCAGACAGTAAGCGCTGCTGACCGTTCATCATCCGTTCCAGCGCACTGACCATCTGGTTAAAGCTGGAACCTGCCGCCAGAAATTCCTGTGGGCCTGATTCCAGTTCAGGATGCTGGCGCAGATTACCGCTGGCGACTTCGTCCGCGGCATATTTAAGTTTCCGTGCAGGACGCGCCAGGCTCCATGCCAGCCACAACAGAAGCGGTGAGCTGATCAGCATGGTAACAATGAGCAGCAGCAAAGGGCGATCAAACAACAGATTAATAAAATCCAGCTGAGAGCTGCTGGCGGGGCGGATCAGATACAGCTGATAGTTATCCTCTCCGTCCCGGACGGCGAAAGGACCTACCATCTCTACCCGGCCATATTTCTTCTTCTGTGGGTGATCGGCGTTATCTGACTGACCGATGAAGTTACGAATGACCTGCATTTCATTATGCTGTGCGCCGATGACCCGGCCTTCACTGGTGACCAGGAGCAAACGTTGGCCGGGTGGAGCCCACTTCTCAATAGCGCGAAATAAGCGCCGCCACCACATCAAATCATTAGGCGGATCGCGTGACAGCTCGGCTTCAACGTGCTGCTCGATCATCGTGCCCTGGCGCTGCTCGCTTTCCAGCAGCGCCGTCATCTGGCGTGAATCAAGCTTGGGTACCATGAGCACCAGCATCAATACCAGTGCCAGCGTCAGCCAGAAAATAGCAAAGATGCGGGTAGTCAAACTGCCTATCATGATGCCGAAACCATCAAATAGCCGCGGCCACGTAAGGTCTTGAACCACGGATGCCCATCGCGACGTTCAGGGAGTTTACGGCGCAGGTTCGAGATGTGCATATCGATGGCACGGTCAAAAGGCGTCAGGCGTTTACCCAGCACCTCCTGGCTAAGATGCTCGCGCGAGACAACCTGACCTAAATGCTGAGCCAAAAGGTACAACAGGGTGAATTCTGTGCCGGTGAGATCCAACGTTTCGTTATCGAAACTGGCTTCCTGACGGCCCGGGTTCAGGCGCAGGCAGTCCACTTCCAGCGTAGGTGAGCTGTTATCGTGCTGCTGCTGTTGTTCGCTCCAGTTCGAACGGCGCAGGATAGCGCGTATGCGCGCAACCAGCTCCCGATCGTTAAAGGGCTTAGGCAGATAGTCATCGGCGCCCAGCTCAAGGCCCAGCACACGATCAAGCTCGCTTCCGCGGGCGGTAAGCATAATCACAGGTGTTTGATACTGCTGGCGTAATTCTTTTAGGGTGTCGATACCGTTTTTCTTGGGCATCATGACATCCAGTAAAAGCAAATCAATTGAGTTATCGAGCAGATTCAGTGCTTGCTCACCATCGCTGGCAACCACCACTTCAAACCCTTCCATTTCTAACAGTTCTTTTAAAAGCGAAGTCAATTCGCGGTCATCATCTACCAACAGGATTTTATTCATTTTTGTAGCCCTCCGCAGGCAAAATAGCGTGTTCCTATGATACCAATCCATCGCTTTACGTACTTTTACACCCCCTGACGGATGTTTGCAGCTATCGCCGTACACTGGCTATCGTTGAATCGCAAAACAGAACGAACTGGAGTAAACGATGCGCAAATTAACCGCCGTCGTTCTTGCCTCAGCGATGGTTCTCAGTCACGCCAGCGCAGGAGCAGCAGAGTCGATGGCGCTTGACGAGGTGCATCACGGCGGATTTACGACAGGCAGTATGACGCAAAATTCGCAAAGTCACATGTTCGACGTCATTGAGTTGACGGAACATCAACGACAACAAATGCGTGACCTTATGCAGCAAGCCCGACATGACCGTCCGGCAACGAATATTGATGATATCGCAGCCATGCACGATTTGGTGACGGCAGATAAATTTAACGAAGCGGCCATACGTGATAAGGCAGAGGCCCTCGCCAAAGTTCAGGTTGAACAGCAAGTTGAGATGGCGAGAGTGCGTAATCAGATGTACCACCTGTTAACGCCCGAGCAGCAGGCCGCGTTACAGAAGAATTATGAGCAGCGCCTGAATGCCATGCGTAAGCTCTCAAGTTTGCAGCCAGCTTCGACGCTGCAACCCGTAAGTCGTACCAGTAGTAACCAGTAGTAACCAGTAGTAAATAGTATCCCTGTTTTCCTTGCCATAGACACATCCCTGTCTTCCCCCTCATGATGAGGGGTTTTTTTTTATCTGTTTTTCGCCATTATTTACTGTAGTTTTACAGTGCGCGAAAAAATGATCTGGACGATTGAATGGCAACGTTTTTTTATTTTTCTTAGGCTTTGTTGAATAAATGGATTTTATGCTGTGGTACTATGAAAACGGTTGTTTCAGATAACATAAAATCAATGCGTTACATGCTTGCGTATGACGGTGTTCTGTCTGGCATCAGCGTTTTCTACCAAAACAGTGCAGACAAAACAGAATGATTACCTATTATTCAACAAAGCCTTTTTCTTACGCACGCTTTCCTGTCTGTTATTACTGTCTTGCCGATCTGTTTTACAGGTCGTGAGTTATTTCCAATCGATTGATAAATATAAAGATTACATTAATTTATTTATGCATTTTCCTTTCTTTTCAAGGGGCTGTAAATATCCCGCTCCGCTTGCACCTTATCCGGCCTCGCCTACACTTATATTGTCTCAGCAAGGAAGCCGATGCACTTCTGAAATTAACGGAGAGCAGCAACCACATCATGTAGTCCGAATTAATCTATTAATGGAGTAAATTATGGCAGAGCATCGTGGTGATTCAGGTAATTTCGCAGACAACCCGCAAAAAGCCTCTGAAGCCGGTAAAAAAGGCGGAAAGAGCAGCGGCAACGGCGGCGGCGGTAATTTCAAAAATAACCCCGAAAAAGCCTCCGAAGCGGGCAAGAAAGGCGGCAAAAAATAATTTTGCTGAGCACTGAACCAAATCTGCACGTTGATTTGGCGCTTACTTAGGTAAGCAATCCTTCGCCCCATCGTTACCCGATGGGGCGAAGTCGTATTATCTCTTCCCATCTTATCCCTCATCACGCTGTCCGAACGGTATCAGTCGGGCGCATCGCCTGCGTCAGTGTTAAACTTAGCCCTTCTCTGCTGTTATTTTACCTCTTCAGTCATGATGTTCATGGAGTGTGGCATGCAGGCTTCGTATGGAAAGTGGGTTAAATCTGCGGCGATTGCGGCGACGCTGCTGGCGACAACCTTGTTAATTATCAAGATTTTTGCCTGGTGGTATACCGGATCGGTTAGCCTGCTGGCTGCCATGGTTGATTCGCTGGTGGACATTGCCGCTTCCCTGACAAACCTGCTGGTGGTGCGCTATTCCCTTCAGCCCGCTGACGCCGATCACACCTTTGGCCACGGTAAAGCGGAATCGCTGGCCGCCCTGGCGCAAAGCATGTTCATTTCAGGTTCGGCACTTTTCCTCTTTCTGACGGGTATTCAGCATCTCGCTTCCCCGAATGAACTGCGATCGCCCGGTATGGGCATTATCGTGACGGTGCTGGCTCTCATTTCGACATTACTGTTGGTGGCTTTCCAGCGCTGGGTCGTACGAAAAACACGCAGTCAGGCGATTCGGGCCGATATGCTGCATTATCAATCCGATGTTTTCATGAACGGGGCAATTTTGGTCGCGCTGGTGTTAACCAGCTACGGATTCGCTCGCGCCGATGCCCTGTTTGCGCTGGGCATTGGCGTGTATATTCTCGTCAGCGCACTTCGGATGGGCTATGAAGCCGTTCAGTCCCTGTTGGACAGAGCCTTACCCGATGAAGAACGACAACATATTATTGCGATTTCATCAAACTGGCCCGGTGTGCAAGGCGTTCATGATGTGCGGACGCGTCAGTCTGGCCCGACGAAATTTATTCAGCTTCACGTAGAGCTGGAAGATCAATTACCGTTAGTGCAGGCACACCGAATCGCCGATCAGGTTGAAAAAGCATTACGCGAGGCCTTTCCCGGGTCGGACGTCATTATTCATCAGGATCCCTGTTCTGTGGTACCGTCAGAGAAACAGGATGCATTCAATTTCTGACGCACAGGAAAGACGTTAGAAAGATGAAAATGACATGCAGCTAACATTGCTAAAAAAATTAGTGAAAAGTTGTCTGACCTGAATCAATTCAGCATCAGGCCTTTGATATACTATCTGCCATCATATGTCGCGCTTACCACATCAGTGTTCATCAGCGTTGCACAGGCCGGATTAACCCTTAGTTTTGAACAATCCAGAGGTTGTCATGATCAAAAAAATTGGTGTACTGACCAGCGGCGGTGACGCCCCAGGCATGAACGCAGCCATTCGCGGTGTAGTTCGCTCCGCATTAAGCGAAGGGCTGGAAGTTTTTGGTATCTATGACGGCTATCAGGGTTTATATGAAGATCGCATGATCAACCTCGACCGCTACAGCGTGTCAGATATGATCAATCGCGGCGGCACGTTCCTGGGTTCTGCACGTTTTCCTGAGTTTCGTAATGATGATGTCCGCCAGGTAGCAATCGAGAACCTGAAAAAGCGGGGCATTGATGCCTTAGTAGTGATCGGTGGCGACGGTTCGTATATGGGGGCCAAGCGGCTCACCGAAATGGGCTTTCCGTGTATCGGTCTGCCAGGCACGATTGACAACGACGTGGCCGGGACAGATTACACCATCGGCTACTTTACGGCGCTGGAAACGGTCGTCGAAGCCATTGACCGCCTGCGTGATACGTCGTCATCGCATCAGCGCATCTCGATTGTTGAAGTCATGGGCCGTTACTGTGGCGACCTGACGCTGGCTGCGGCTATTGCCGGGGGATGTGAATTTATCGTGTTACCTGAGATTCCTTACACTCGTGAGGAGCTGGTGGCAGAGATTAAAGCCGGTATTGCGAAAGGTAAAAAGCACGCGATCGTAGCTATTACGGAGCACATCTGTGATATCGACGACCTGGCGCGTTTCATCGAAACAGAAACCAAACGCGAAACGCGCGCCACGGTACTTGGTCACATTCAGCGCGGCGGCGCGCCCTGCGCTTATGACCGCATTCTTGCGTCGCGCATGGGTGCCTATTCGATTGAGTTGCTGATGCAGGGCTACGGTGGCCGGTGTGTAGGTATCCAGAATGACAAGATGGTCCATCACGATATCATTGATGCCATTGAAAATATGAAACGTCCATTTAAGCGTGACTGGATGGATACGGCTAAGCAGCTGTACTAAGTATTACCGGGCATGCTTAACGGCATGCCCTTATGCCTTCCTCATATTCCCCAAAGTTATAACCGCTTATTTTTAATTCTTTTAGCTATAATCACGTTTATGTCACGCTTGTCTCATCATGAATGGGGAGAGTGCGCAATGAATAAATGGGCCGTGGGTTTAGGATTGTTACTGGCATCTGGCAGTGTTCTGGCGAAGGATATTCAGCTGCTAAACGTTTCTTATGATCCTACCCGGGAACTCTACGAGCAGTACAACAAGGCCTTTAGCGCGCACTACAAACAGGAAACGGGCGACAACGTGGTCATCCGCCAGTCGCACGGCGGTTCAGGTAAACAGGCGACTTCTGTCATCAACGGTATTCGTGCTGATGTGGTGACGCTGGCGCTGCAGTCGGACGTTGATGCAATTGCTGATCGCGGTCGCATTGATAAAGACTGGATTAAACGTCTGCCCGACAACTCCGCGCCTTATACCTCCACGATTGTCTTTTTGGTGCGTAAAGGCAATCCTAAAGGCATCCATGACTGGAGCGATCTTATCAAGCCCGGCGTTTCGGTGATTACTCCAAATCCTAAAACGTCAGGCGGCGCTCGCTGGAATTACCTGGCTGCCTGGGGCTGGGCACTGGATCATAACAACGGCGATCAGGCAAAAGCACAGCGTTACGTGAAAGATCTGTTTAAGCATGTTGAAGTGCAGGATTCCGGTGCGCGCGGCGCAACCAATACCTTTGTAGAGCGTGGTATTGGTGATGTCCTGATCGCCTGGGAAAACGAAGCCTACCTGGCGGTCAATAAACTGGGTAAAGACAAATTTGAAATTGTGACGCCAAGTGAATCGATTCTCGCGGAGCCAACTGTGTCCGTCGTGGATAAGGTGGTCGATGAGAAGGGAACGCGTCAGGTGGCGGAAGCCTATCTGAAATATCTCTACTCGACGGAAGGGCAGACTATTGTGGCTGAAAACTATTATCGTCCGCGCAATGAAGAGGTCGCGAAGAAGTTCGCCAGTACGTTTGCGCCGGTAAAACTGTTTACCATCGACGACAAGTTTGGCGGCTGGGCGAAGGCGCAAAAAACGCACTTCGCTGATGGCGGCACCTATGATCAGATCATGAAGCCGTAATCCTTACCGGTTATTCTTGAAACCAGCGGAAACGCTGGTTTTTTTATGCGTGACATTTACGCGCTGTCACGTGAGGATGCGAATGAAAACAGTCAGGGGAAGATAACAATGCAGGCAAATCGTCGGGCCTTCATCATCATTGCGCTTCTGCTGGTATTGATCGGCGCAGGGATCCTGGTTGCGGCTACGCATGTTAAAACGAATGCGGATGCGCTTTGGCAAATCGTCAGTGAAAAGTGTCTGCCCGATCAGCTCACGCATGGTCAACCCGCGCCGTGTCAGCGCGTTGATCTGCAGCACCGCTACGCGCTGTTGAAAGACCGAAACGGCCCCCTTCAGTATCTGCTCATCCCCATTGATAAAATCACCGGAATCGAAAGCCCACAGTTGCTCCGTTCAGACACGCCGAATTATTTTGACCTGGCCTGGCCTGGCCTGGCCTGGCCTGGCCTGGCCTGGCCTGGCCTGGCAGGACAGAGGCGTCGTGGCGCAAAAATATGGCAAGCCCATCAAAGACAGTGTGCTGTCACTGGCCATCAATTCCCAGTACGGCCGTACCCAGAATCAGCTTCATATTCATCTTTCATGCCTTCGGCCTGATGTGAGAAAGCAACTGGATGCGCTGACACCCACGTTCACACCGGAATGGAAAGCCGTCACCTTTCTCAGTCATCCTTATCACGTGCGTACGCTGAGTGAAGCCGAGCTGGCAGAGCAAAGCGTATTTATCCGTCTGGCCGCTGAGATACCGCATGCACGCGATCAGATGGGCCGCTACGGACTCGCGTTAGCGCGCTTGTCTGATGGGCGGTTGATACTGATGGCAGTGGAGCGCAACTGGCTGTTGTTAAATAAAGGTTCCGCTGAGGAAGTGCAGGATCACGACTGCGCGTTACTGCAACCCATAAAAAAAGCGGCCTGATTTGGCCGCTCAGAATGGACTAAGCGCCAGGTCAGCCTTGTTTGGCTGCCGCGGCTGCTTTAACGATGACCGCAAATGCATCGGCTTTCAGTGACGCACCGCCAACCAGGGCACCGTCAATGTCCGGCTGCGTAAACAGCTCGGCTGCATTTTTATCGTTGACTGAACCACCGTACTGAATAATCGCTTGCTCAGCGACAGCAGCATCTTTTTTCGCGATATGGTCACGAATGAATTTGTGAACGGCCTGCGCCTGCGCTGGGGTGGCTGATTTACCCGTGCCAATCGCCCAGACGGGTTCGTAGGCGATAACCGCATCTTTAAATGCTTCGGCACCCTGAGTGGTCAGTACAGCATCAAGCTGACGTGCACACACTTCTTCGGTTTTGCCTGCTTCATTTTCGGCTTCGGTTTCGCCGATGCACAGAACCGGCACCAGACCCGCTGCTTTTAAGACGGCAAATTTTTTCGCAATGAATTCATCGCTTTCTTTATGGTAAGTGCGGCGTTCTGAGTGACCAATGATGATGTACTTCGCGCCAATATCTTTCAGCATCTCAGCGGAAATCTCGCCGGTAAATGCGCCAGACAGGTTTACATCAACGTTTTGAGCACCCAGTGCAATATGGCTACCGGAGACAGCATGTTTAGCCTGATCAAGATAGAGCGCAGGGGGGGCAATAGCAACGCCACAGCCTTCCACGCCCGACAGTTCTTTGCGCAGACCGTCGATCAGTTCGGCTGTCATATGCTTGCTGCCATTCAACTTCCAGTTACCCATAACCAGTGGATGTCGCATTCTATCCTCCGCATAACGCGATACATGAAATGGCGCTGCCCTGGGGCAACGTTGTCTGCCAGACAGTATAGAGATCAAATAATGCCATGGCTTTGCTTTTCGTCATTTTTGCCCCGTCCATCAGGGCGTAGCCAGCGCCAGTTTTACCGGCTCAATGGCAAAGGTGAGTCCTTTATCCCCGTTATCTGAAACCACGAAACGCAGTGCGCCTTCAACGTGCTCATAGTATCGTGAGCCTTTACCGGCTTTAAGCAGCGTTTCCAGCTTTTTTCGCCCTTCTTCCTGCGTGAGTCCCGGCACAAAAAAACGTAACATGGCGGTCATATAATCAAGCGCCTTAGCCTGCGAGGCGCTCTGGTCAGGCCCCGGAATCGGCAGCCATGTGATCTGCAACGTTTTGATTTTGCCCGTGCCCGGCTCAAGCGCCGTAGAAGAATAAAGGGTTTCATTAATTTTGGTGGCGGCGCGTGTCAGATCGCTCTTTTCATCGCGCGTATCAATGGCACTGTATTCCCTGAGCGGCAATTGGGGATTGGCCAGATTGTATTTTTCACGAAACTGGCCGATGGTCATGTCCAGCGTGGGTGCGCCCGGTAACAGATAGGGTGCGGTTGGCATGTGTTCAGCCTTGTCGAGGGGTTGCGGATCGGCGGCAAATACCGGAACCGTCAGCGCGACGCTCAGCAACAGTACGCCTGGCAAATTCTTCATTTTGTCGGCTCTGACCAATAAACTCGATGCCAAATTAGAACGGTTTTTATCTTCAAGGTCAAAAGTGTGCAGCGTAAAATTTTGTCTAAGGAAAGTGCATGATAATCCAGCAATGGTTTTTCTCTTTTCGCGGGCGCGTAGGGCGTCGGGATTTTTGGCTCTGGCAGGCAATCTGGGTACTGCTAACCAGCCTGCTGTTTTTCCTGGCAGGTAACGATCTGCTGGACACACAGATGGCTGCGTTTGGCATCGTCTGCTTATTGTGGCCTGCCAGCGCGATTGTGGTTAAACGCCTGCACGATCGCGATCGCCGGGGCTACTGGGCTCTGCTGCTGATTGCCGCCTGGCTACTGATGGCAGGCAACTGGAGCATGACGGGAGAAGTGTTACAGTGGCTCATCGGGCGCGTACTGCCCTTTATTATCCTGGCCGGATTGATTCTGGATCTGGGGGTGTTTCGTGGCACCGTCGGCGACAACCGCTTTGGTGCCGCGCCGGTGCCCTTGCGTCTGAAACGCGCCCCTTACCAGTAGTTTTCGCTGGTGATATGGCCGGGTTTGCGCTTAAGGTGCTTACGCATACCGCGCGTCTCTTTCAGTAACTGCTGCGTATCACGTACCATCTGTGGATTACCACAAACCATGACATGGCTGGTCTCTGCGTCAATGGCTAACCCTGCTGCCTGCTCCAGCTTGCCATTCTCAATCAGGGCCGGAATGCGTCCCGTCAGCGACCCCAGACTTTCCTCACGGCTGACAACCGTGATGATCTGCAACTTACCGTTATAGATTTGCTGGAGTTGCTGCATCAGCGGTAAAAAGCTCAGGTCGGCGGCATAACGGGCGGCATGGACCAGGACGATATTATCGAAGCGATCCAGGCCTTCGCCCTGTTGCAGGATCGACAGGTAAGGACCCACGGCGGTACCGGTCGCCAGCATCCATAATGTTTGACACTCAGGGACTTCATCCAGAATAAAAAAGCCCGCCGCATCTTTGGTGATCATCACCTGCTCACCGGGGCGCAGCGCCTGCAGATGCGGGCTTAATTTGCCGTCGGGTACGGTGACTAAGTAGAACTCAAGCAGGTCGTCATTGGGTGCATTGACGTAAGAGTAAGCTCGCTGCACACGTTCGCCCTCAATTTCGAGTGCCAGTTTTGCGTACTGTCCGGCATGGAAGGGGGCAATCGGTGCCTTAACCCGCAGGCTAAACAGCGCATCGGTCCAGTTTTTCACTTCCTTCACTTGCGCATTGATCCACTCGGCCATAGTGACTCCTTAAGCGTTGATAGTCAGGCGGATAAACATCTTCGCTACTGCTCTGACAGATTACCAGTCGGTAACGGGGCAAAGGCTCTAATCGACAAACTGTAATATTAAGTTTACATCCTGGTTGCATTTATTGACGTGAATGGCGCACCCACTTTGTGTGAATCACTCGCTTTGTCACGTAATCCTGATATTTTCCTGCCACAACCTGTTTCAGCCGTTAGTTGTGCTGTTTAAACGTTCCTTTTCATACAGAATTTTTGTTCAATGATGATGAAGAAGATAGAAAATCGCCCGTTGTTGATCATGCTCATCGCATTGGTCGCAGTAGGGCAGATGGCTCAGACCATTTATGTGCCGGCAATGGCGGCAATGGCGGACGCACTGCAGGTGCGTAACGGCATGATGCAACATGTCATGGCGGCCTATTTAATGACCTATGGTGGATCGCAGCTGATCTATGGCCCGTTGTCTGACAGCGTAGGACGCCGTCCGGTGATCCTGGCGGGCATGGCGATCTTTATGATCGGATCAATAATTGCCTTACTGGCCTCATCACTGGATATGCTGGTCATTGGCAGTGCGATTCAGGGCGCGGGCACTGGCGTGGCCGGGGTGATGGCACGGACCATGCCGCGCGACCTCTATAATGGCCATGCGTTACGTCAGGCGAACAGCTGGCTCAACATGGGCGTGCTTGCCAGCCCGTTAGTCGCGCCAGTGATTGGCGCAGCGTTGACACAACTGTTTGGCTGGCATGCCTGTTTCGCTTTTTTACTGCTGTTATGCATGATCGTGACGGTGACTATGGCGTGCTGGTTGCCGGAAACACGCCCGGTCAGCGCCGAAGTAACGCCGTTCCTTAAACGTTACATTCGTTTGTTACGCGATGCGAATTTTGTCCGCTATCTGGTACTGCTGATTGGTGCGCTGTCAGGTATTGCCGTCTTTGAGGCCAGCTGTGGTGTGCTGCTGGGCGGCGTACTGGATCTGAACAGTTTTACCGTCAGTATCTTGTTCATTCTGCCCATCCCGGCCGCCTTCTTTGGGGCATGGTTTGCCGGGCGTGAGCAGCGTTCCTGGCACAGCCTGATGTGGTTTGGCGTCAACAGTTGCCTGCTGGCAGCAGTGCTGATGTGGGTGCCTGCCTGGTTTGGCATCATGACTATCTGGACGTTATTGATACCGGCATCGCTGTTCTTCTTTGGCGCGGGGATGCTGTTTCCCCTGGCGACATCGGGTGCCATGGAACCCTATGCCTGGCTGGCAGGAAGCGCGGGTGCATTGATTGGTGGTATGCAGAACCTGGGGTCCGGGCTGGTCGCTTCTTTGTCGGCGTTGATGCCACAGCGCGATCAGTTCAGTCTTGGCATGCTGATGTTCGTCACGGCGCTGGTGATGCTGCTCTGCTGGCTACCGCTTTCGCGCCAGCCAGCAGGTGACAATCAGGCGGTTACAGGATAAAAGGGTGCAGAGCTGGATCTTTACGGTCGAGATAATGTACAGACTGAATGCGGCGAATCGTGCGCGATTTGCCGCGTATTAACAGCGTTTCGCTGGTGGCCATATTGCCCTGACGAGTAATACCTTTCAGCAGGTCGCCGCTGGTGATGCCGGTAGCCGCAAAAACGACATTATCATTGCGCGCCATCGTCTGAAGTGGCAGGACCTTTCCTGCTTCGATTCCCATACCAGCACACCGTTTAAGCTCATATTCGCCAATGCGGCGGTTTTCCTCCGTGTCACCTTTCACATGGTGACGTGCCAGTAATCTGCCTTGCATATCACCATCCAGCGCACGGATAACGGCGGCTGAAACCACGCCTTCAGGCGCGCCGCCAATCCCGTACATCACGTCAACTTCACTGTCCGGCATACAGGTCAGTATGGATGCCGCAACGTCGCCATCGGGAAAGGCAAAAATGCGTACGCCCAGCGCTTTAAGCTGTTGGATGACAGCGTCATGGCGCGGCTTGGCCAGAATCGATACGGTGAGCTCTGACAACGGTTTATTCATGGCGATCGCGATATTACGCAGGTTAAGCTCAAGCGGTTGGTCCAGATTTATATGGCCGCGCGCCGCCGGACCCACGATAAGCTTCTCCATATACATGTCAGGCGCATGAAGAAAGGTGCCTTTATCGCCTACGGCCATGACGGCAAGCGCATTGGCTTGTCCCATCGCCGTCATGCGTGTGCCTTCAATGGGATCGACCGCAATATCTACCGCGTCACCCTGGCCGGTTCCCACTTTCTCGCCGATATAAAGCATCGGGGCTTCGTCGATTTCCCCTTCGCCAATCACAATCTGGCCATCGATCTGGATGGTATTTAAGACGTGACGCATGGCATGGACCGCCGCACCGTCGGCCGCGTTTTTGTCGCCGCGTCCTAACCATTTATAGCCTGCCAGCGCGGCAGCTTCGGTTACGCGGGAAAATTCAATGGCAAGTTCTCGTTTCATTGTAGGCACCTGACAAAAAACAGGCAGGCAGTGTAGCGGAGGGAGAAGGCGGGGAAAAGGCCCGTGACAGCCGAGGTCACGGGCATAGGGCAGATTACTCTTTTTCTTCCCACGCTTGCGCGCGCGCAACGGCTTTTTTCCAGCCGGCGTAGCGGAAGTTACGCTCTGTGGTTTCAAGCGTTGGACGGAATTCGCGCTCAACGACAGCCTTAGCACGGACTTCATCCAGGTCTTTCCAGAAGCCAACGGCCAGACCCGCCAGATACGCGGCACCTAGTGCTGTGACTTCGCGCACTTCAGGACGCTCAACGCGCGTACCCAGAATGTCAGACTGGAACTGCATCAGGAAGTTATTGGCAACCGCACCACCGTCGACACGGAGTGACTGAAGACGTGTGTTAGCATCGTTTTGCATGGCTTCCAGGACGTCACGCGTCTGGTAAGCGATGGACTCCAGCGTTGCACGGATGATGTGGTTTGCATTCGCACCACGTGTCAGACCGAACAGCGCACCACGCGCATAGGGATCCCAGTAAGGTGCGCCCAGACCGGTAAAGGCTGGCACCATATATACGCCGTTAGAATCTTTCACTTTCATCGCGAAGTATTCAGAGTCAGCCGCATCGCTAATCAACTTCATCTCATCGCGTAACCACTGAATGGCTGCGCCACCGATAAAGATGGCACCTTCCAGCGCGTAGTTCACTTCTCCACGCGGGCCGCAGGCAATAGTCGTCAGCAGACCGTGCGTTGAAGTCACCGCTTCGGTACCGGTGTTCATCAGCATAAAGCAGCCGGTGCCGTAGGTGTTTTTCGCCATTCCCGGCTGCACGCACATTTGACCGTAAAGCGCAGCCTGCTGGTCGCCTGCAATACCGGCGATAGGAATACGCGTACCGCCTTTACCACCGATGTTAGTCTGTCCGTATACTTCAGACGAAGATTTCACTTCTGGTAACATTTCACGCGGGATATCAAGAACATCCAACAGGCGTTGATCCCACTCAAGTGTGTGGATGTTGAACAACATGGTACGTGAGGCATTCGTGTAATCGGAGATATGCACACGTCCCTGAGTCATTTTCCAGACCAGCCAGGTATCCACAGTACCGAACAGCAATTCGCCACGTTTTGCACGCTCACGCGCACCTTCAACGTTATCAAGAATCCATTTCACTTTGGTGCCGGAGAAGTAGGGGTTAATCACCAGACCCGTGGTGTGCTGAATGTATTCTTCCAGCCCCTCACTCTTCAGCTTGTGACAGTAGTCAGCGGTACGGGGATCCTGCCAGACAATGGCATTATAAACCGGTTTGCCCGTTTCTTTATCCCAGACGATGGTCGTTTCACGCTGGTTCGTAATGCCGATAGCGGCGATTTCATCAGAACGAATATCAGCATGGGCCAGCACTTCTACGAGCGTTGAACTCTGGGACGCCCAAATATCCATAGGGTCATGTTCTACCCAGCCCGCTTTGGGATAGATTTGAGTAAATTCGCGTTGCGATACCGCCACAATGTTAGCGTCATGATCCAGCACAACAGCGCGTGAACTGGTTGTGCCCTGATCCAGAGCGACGATGTATTTTTTATCGGTGGTAGTCATAAATTCATTCCTGATGATAAAAGTGGAACTTACGCTTTACGTTCATGCGCGGACGCAATCGGTTTGTCAGTGCTGGGTGAGGCAATCACCGCGCCGGGTAAATGGCGACCAATCAGGGCGCGATAACCAAAGGCACCCAGGCAAGCACCGACCAGTGGACCAAAAATTGGCACAAGGAAATAAGGGATCTGATAGCCGCCCGTAAAGGCAACGGAGCCCCAGCCAGCCAGCCATTCGAAAACTTTAGGTCCGAAATCACGAGCCGGGTTCAGCGCAAAACCGGTCAGTGGACCCATTGAACCGCCAATCACCGCTACCAGCAGGCCAATCAACAGGGGTGCCATTGGACCACGTGGAACGCCGTTGCCGTCATCCGTCAGCGCCATAATCACAGACATCAATACCGCGGTGATGACCATTTCTACCAGGAACGCCTGGCCCACGGAAATCTGTGGATTTGGATAGGTAGAGAAAATGCCGGCCAGACTCAGGCTTTCAACTGAACCGCGCACTATGTTATGACTTTGTTCGAAATTGATAAACAAGCTGTAGTAAAGACCATATACCAGCGCTGCGCCACAGAATGCGCCTGCGACCTGAGACAGGATATAAGGCACGACTTTACGGCCTTCAAAATTAGCGAAAAGACAAAGTGCAATCGTAACGGCTGGATTGAGGTGGGCGCCTGATACGCCAGCACTGAGGTAGACCGCCATTGAAACGGCTAAACCCCAGACGATACAGATTTCCCATTGGCCAAAAGAGGCGCCAGCCAGCTTAAGCGCGGCAACACAACCCGCGCCGAAAAACAGGATCAAACCGGTACCCAGAAATTCGGCAATACACTGACCTTTGAGTGTGGTTGTAGTCTGACTCATGATAGTTGTTCCTGAAGCGAGGTTAAATTTTATCAGTTTTTGTTCTCAGTCCGTGAGTCACCCATCTTCGTTGTAGGGCTGATGTTAATTTATCGTTAACGAGCATAAACGAGAAATAGCGAAATTGATTTTTGTGTGGCGCGTCAAAAAAAATGCGCGTTTTCGCGTGTTTCAGTTTTCTTTAAGCGCCATTGAGTGCCTTTCTGCGGGCTTTCTTCAGGCTCTGACAGTAATGCGCGCAGCAAAAAGTGGTTTTTAGGGATAGGCTGAAAAGTGGTACTGACAGTGGACTGCAGGCCTGCGTTGCTGGACTTGCGGGATGAGGCTACATACAATCGGGACAACGTTGCTGGTAAACGCCTTGTGTGCGAAAGCTGGCATCATCAACGCCTTGCAGGATTTTAGGAGAGGTCAGAAAGATGTCATTTGAAGTGTTTGAGAAACTGGAAGCGAAAGTACAGCAGGCGATTGATACTATCACCTTGCTGCAAATGGAAATTGAAGAGCTGAAAGAGCAGAACAACAACCTGCGCAATGAGGCGCAGAACGCAGCCGGCAACCACGAAGCTCTGATGCGTGAAAATCAGCATCTGAAAGAGGAGCAGCATGTCTGGCAAGAACGCCTGCGTGCCTTGTTGGGAAAAATGGAAGAGGTTTAAGCCTCTGCTGATACAAAAACGGGTGCCACTGGCACCCGTTTTCGTTTGCAGACATTATTCAATATCAAGCGGGTCTTCCGACAAAATCATACCGGTGTTGTCTGCATACAGGTGATCGCCTGAGAAAAAAGTGACGCCACCAAAATTCACGCGCACATCGCTTTCACCAATCCCTTCGCCCGCTGCGCCCACCGGAATGGCTGCAATGGCCTGGATACCAATTTCCAGCTCTTCCAGTTCGTCAACCTGACGAACTGAACCGTAAACGACGATGCCTTCCCACTCATTCTGTGCTGCCAGACGCGCAAGTTGTGCATCCACTAACGCACGGCGCACTGAACCGCCGCCATCAATTAACAGTACGCGACCCCGGCCATTCTCTTCCAACAGATCGTAAAGCAGGCCGTTATCTTCAAAGCATTTCACTGTGGTTATCTGACCGCCGAATGAGGTCCGCCCACCGAAATTTGAGAAAAGCGGTTCAACAACATTCACTTCTTCGTGGTAGATGTCGCAGAGTTCAGAAGTATCGTATTTCATAAGGGTTTCGTCTGTTTGCCACAGGAGCGCTAAGTATATCGCTTTATGCTAATTGTTGGCAAAATCATCAACCGTAAAAAAACGGTCCTGCATCAAGCGCATGCAGAAAAAAGCCCAGACGTAATGTCTGGGCTTTGATACAACGCATGGACGCGGAGTGTTACAGAATAAAGCGGCTTAAATCTTCATCTGCAACCAGTTCATCCAGATGCTTGCCGACGTAATCAGCATCAATGGTTACGGACTCTCCACTGCGATCGCTGGCATCGTAAGAAATATCTTCCATCAGGCGCTCCAGCACGGTATGCAGACGACGCGCACCGATGTTTTCGGTCGTTTCGTTGACCTGCCAGGCCGCTTCCGCGATACGGCGAATACCATCGTCGGTGAAGTGAATGTTCACGCCTTCGGTATTCATCAGCGCTTTGTACTGTACGGTGACGGAGGCATTCGGTTCAGTCAGAATGCGCTCGAAATCATTGACCGTCAGCGCCTGCAGTTCAACGCGAATCGGTAAACGGCCCTGTAGCTCAGGAATCAAATCAGACGGGCTGGCCACCTGGAATGCGCCCGAGGCGATAAACAGGATATGGTCAGTTTTAACCATGCCATGCTTTGTCGACACGGTACAGCCCTCTACCAGTGGCAGCAGGTCGCGCTGGACACCTTCGCGCGAAACATCGGGGCCACCGGCGTTCTGGCCGCCGCGTTTACAGATCTTATCGATCTCATCGATGAAGACGATGCCGTGCTGTTCAACCGCGTCGATGGCATCCTGTTTCAGTTCTTCCGGGTTAACCAGCTTAGCCGCTTCCTCTTCAATCAACAGCTTCATCGCTTCTTTGATTTTGAGTTTGCGTGGCTTTTGCTTTTGACCACCCAGATTCTGGAACATGGACTGTAGCTGGCTGGTCATCTCTTCCATGCCCGGCGGTGCCATGATTTCTACACCCGGCCCTGTTACGGCTAAGTCGATCTCGATTTCTTTATCATCAAGCTGGCCTTCACGCAGCTTCTTACGGAAAGACTGACGCGCAGATGAGGGCTCACTGGTGTGTTCAGCCTGTCCCCAGTTATTTTTTGCCGGCGGGATGAGGACATCCAGGATGCGCTCTTCCGCCATTTCTTCTGCGCGGTATTTGTTCTTCTCAATGGCCTGGCTGCGCACCATTTTAATCGCGGAGTCCGTCAGGTCGCGAATGATGGAGTCGACTTCTTTACCGACATAACCCACTTCGGTGAACTTGGTGGCTTCCACCTTGATGAAGGGGGCGTTAGCCAGTTTTGCCAGTCGGCGAGCAATTTCCGTTTTACCTACACCGGTCGGGCCGATCATGAGAATGTTTTTCGGTGTCACTTCGTGACGCAACTCTTCATCAAGCTGCATACGGCGCCAGCGATTACGCAGCGCGATGGCCACGGCGCGCTTGGCGCTGTCCTGACCAATGATAAAGCGGTTCAGTTCGCTGACGATTTCGCGTGGAGTCATTTCAGACATGGTTAAATCCTTACGACTTAGACGTTAATTCTTCAAAATTAACGTTGTGGTTAGTGTAGATACAAATATCGCCAGCGATATTCAGCGATTTCTCAACGATGTCACGTGCGCCCAGCTCTGTATTCTCTAGGAGTGCGCGCGCCGCCGCCTGAGCGAAGGGACCGCCTGAACCGATGGCAATAAGATCGTTTTCAGGCTGAATGACGTCACCATTACCACTGATAATCAGCGAGGCGGATTCATCGGCCACCGCCAGTAGCGCTTCAAGACGGCGCAACATCCGATCGGTGCGCCAGTCTTTCGCCAGCTCAACGGCCGCTTTCACCAGATGGCCCTGATGCATTTCAAGTTTACGTTCGAAGAGTTCAAACAGGGTAAAGGCATCGGCGGTACCGCCAGCGAAGCCAGCAATGACTTTATCGTTGTAAAGACGACGCACTTTTTTAACGTTGCCTTTCATTACGGTATTACCGAGCGTAGCCTGGCCATCACCGCCAATCACTACCTGGCCGTTGCGTCGAACACTTACTATTGTTGTCACGGGCAGACCCCTTTTACTGTCGGAAAAAAGCTCCGCGCACAAGGCGCGGAGGATCATGCAGACAGATATGGGGCGGGTTTGACGGGTTTCAACCCCCAATGGCGAGCGGAATGCAGCCGGAATGGCCTGACGCACGCAGACGTTTCAGCGTACTGTCGGCACTGGCCCGATCTTTAAAGGGCCCGACCACCACACGGTTCCAGCCGCCGCCGGAGGTGAGGCGACTTTCAAAACCTTCGAACGCCAGGGCAGCACGCACGGATTCAGCCTGTTCTGTTCCCTTGAACGAACCGCACTGCACCATCCAGCGTTGCGATGCCGCTTTTTCAGCAGGTTTCGTTTTTGCCGTATCCTGTGTCTTAGGCTGGGCGGTAGGTTCGCGTGTCACCGGCGCAGGTTGTGACTGCTGCTGGGTATTCTGCTGTTGCTGGCGCTGCGTATGTTGTTCCTGAATCTGCTGACGCGGCTGTTGTACCTGTTGCTGACGTTGCTGCACCTGCTGTTGCTGACGCTGGAATTGTTGCACCTGTTGTTGATGCTGGTATTGCTGAACCTGTTGTTGATGTTGCAGCGTTTGCTGCCGCTGTGCCGGGGTTTGCTCGTTCCACGGGACTTCGTTCAACTGGGTAGGCTGTTGGCGCATATCTGCCTGCATTTGTTCCAGCAACTGACGTTGCTCATCCGTCAACTGGGTATGTGACTGGACTTCGCCACCCGAGGTTGGTTCGCTGGGCGTTGGAACGGTAACCTGACGATTTTCAAGCTCTTTTATGTATTTCCAGCGTTCTTCAGGCTTGGGCGGCAAGCCATTACCGTTGGCTTTATGATCCGTAATGACCGGCACATCTTCCTTCTTATGATGCGCAAGGAACCATAAACCACCGGCAAAGGTCACTAATACAGCCACCGCCAGTACAATCATAAGTTTAGAGGTGCCTGAACCGCTTTTCGTTTTTTTACCACGGCTGGGGCTTTTCTTGCGACGCGTCCCTGTTGAACGCCCGCGGCCTACATAATCTTTTTGTGCCACTCTCGTCCTGATACCCTTCAAAATATGATGCCATGTGGGCGAATCCGTTGTTACCACACGCCCGGCAAGGAGCCCGCCATGTTACTTAAGGGCTGGAACTTTGACCAGCAATGATAGCCCTAAGAATCTCCTGAAAATAGCGGAACATTTTCTGTATCAACGCCCCATTTTTGCCAATGTTGTGCTACCGCGTATCACTAATTCTGCGTCGAGTAACTTTGACCCGCTCCGCGTGCCTTTCCCCTGAAGTTCGTTCAGCAGTAGCAGCACCGCTTCCCGGCCAATGTCAAAACAGGGTTGTTTCACCGTGGTCAGCGGCGGTTCGCAGTAGCGCGACAGCTCGATGTCATCGAATCCCACCACGGACAGGTCTTCCGGCACACGTAAGCCCAGTTTTTTTGCCTGACTGATGGCACCGATGGCCATGATATCGCTGTGACAAAACAGGGCCTGCGGGGGCTCGGCTAAGGTCATGAGCTGATTGATCGCGGCCACACCTGATTCGAAAGTGAAATCTCCCCGAACAATACAGGTCGGATCGACGCTAATCCCGCTGCGTCGTAACGCCTGTACGTAGCCCTGCAGACGATACTGACACAGGGCGACATCTTCCGGACCGGCCAGGCAGGCGATGCGTTTATGGCCTAACTCCAGCAGATGGTTAACGGCAACAAATGAGGCGGTAAGATTGTCGATATTCACCGTCGGCAACGACATCTCGGGATCGAACTCAATCGCCATCACCATGGGCGGAAGATTACGTTGTTCGTCCGGGCTGACGTCAAAAGGCAACTGCGCGCCCAGCAGCACCATGCCATCAATCTGACGTGTCAGTATCAGGTTGAGAAATGTCCACGCCTGCGGTTTCTGATGCGCACAATCGCCGATAAGCACGAGATAACCGGCTTCTGAGGCGGCGACTTCAACGCCGCGAATAATGTCGCTGAAAAAGGGATCGCAGATATTGGGGACGATCAACAAAATCGTTTGTGTGTCGTTGCGCCGGGAATGTCGTGTCATGCTTTGCGACGCATAGCCTACGGCCGCGACGGCCTGTTCCACCTTTTGACGGGTGGCCGAAGAGACTTTTTCGGGATTCATCAGCGCACGCGACACGGTAGCAGTGGAGACGCCGGCTTTTTCTGCGACGTCTTTCATGGTGGCGGCGGCCGGCGGTTGATTCTGATCCAACACATGCTCCTGATGCGTAATCGCGCATTCAACGTTCGTATCGACGGGTATAAAAACAAGCCGGGCACTATTGTTATCGATTGGCCAACAAGGCTGTTACTTAATTTGCATAAAAATTGTGACTTATGCGACGTATTTCGATCCCGCTCGCAACCTGGCCGGCCTTAACTTTCGGTAGGATCGACATCCAGCGTCCACTTCACCTTTCGTGAGGCAGGCAAGGTTGTGACCAGCGGTAACGAACTGCTCAGCAACTGTTGCAGGCGTTTACGCGAGGGATGCTGAACCAGTAACTGCCAGCGCCAGCGGCCACTGCGTTTGGGCTGCAAGGCAGGTAACGGGCCCATAAACCACATTGACGCATCGTTATGCGGGCTGGCTTCCAGCATATTGCGTAGCTGTTGCAGAAATTCTGCAGCCTGATGATTATCCATGTCTTCTGCCCGGAATAAGGCATGGTGCGTCCAGGGAGGTAAAAAGACCGACTGGCGTTCCAGCAACGTTTGTTGTGCGAAAGCGAAGTAGCCCTGATGCAGCAGCGTTTGCAGCAGGGGATGATCAGGATGATGGGTTTGCAGTAAAACCTCACCTTGCTTACCGGCACGTCCGGCACGTCCGGCCACCTGGGTATACAGTTGAGCAAAGCGCTCCGCAGCACGGAAATCGGCTGAGAACAAGGCACCGTCTACATCCAGCAGCGACACTAAGGTGACATCTGGGAAATGATGACCTTTTGCCAGCATCTGCGTGCCAACCAGAATACGCGCGCCCCCGCGATGAACGTCGGCGAGGTGCTGTTCAAGAGCGCCTTTTCGGCTGGTGGTATCACGGTCAATGCGTGAGACAGGGACGCCGGGAAAAAGGGTGCCGAGCTGTTGCTCCAGCTGTTCCGTGCCCACACCGACCGGCAGTAAATGTGTTGAACCACATTGCGGGCACTGATGCGGCAACGGTCGTTGACTGTCACAGTGGTGGCAACGCAACTGGCGGTGATGCTGATGCAGCGTGTAATAACGGTCGCAGCGCTGGCATTCGGCGATCCAGCCGCAATCGTGACAGAGCAGAGCCGGCGAAAAACCGCGGCGGTTCAGAAACAGCAGAACCTGGTTATCGGCTTTCAGGTGCTGACGCATTTTGAAGATCAGGGCGGGTGCCAGGCCACCAGTAAGTTGTGCCCCTTTCAGGTCGATCAACTGCTGCAGTGCCGGTTTAGCATTGCCGGCACGCTTCATCAGATCAAGCTGGCGATATTTACCGTTACGCACGTTATGCAGAGTTTCCAGTGCCGGCGTTGCGGATCCCATGACAACAGGAATGTCTTCTTCATGCGCGCGGAAGACAGCCAGATCCCGTGCCTGATAGCGCCAGCCTTCCTGTTGCTTATAGGAACTGTCGTGCTCTTCATCAATAATGATCACGCCCGGTCGCGCCATGGGGGTAAAGAGCGCGGAACGCGTACCAATAATGATGGCGTTTTCCCCCCGTCGCGCCCGCAGCCACACGGACAGACGCTCGCTGTCATTAAGTCCCGAATGCAGGACATCCACCGGCGCGTCAAAACGTTCACGGAAACGGGCAATAGTTTGTGGCGTCAGGCCAATTTCCGGTACCAGCACCAGTGCCTGTTTCCCCCGCGCCAGCACATTTTCCAGTACGCTGAGATACACCTCGGTTTTACCGGAACCTGTAATTCCTGCCAGCAGCCAGGCGGCGTAGTGCTCATCTTCTCCCCGAATGGCGCCCACCGCAGTCGCCTGATCGGTGTTCAGGCGCAGACGCTCACCCTTTACCGCAAACGCGGTTCGCCAGTCATGCATTTGCGGCTGGTGTTCGTGCAATTCGCAAAGCCCTTTCGCGCGCAACGCCTGCATAGCCGCCTCGGTCAGGTCATGTTCACTGACTTCATGACGATAGAGCGGTTGCTGGCGCAGCACCGCCAGACCTTGCTGCTGCCTGGGCGCGCGTTTAAGACTTTCCGGGGACGTCGCGCGGCCCTGTTCCGTGATTTCCCAGCGCCACAGGGGATCATCCTGAGCCGGTTTACCTTGTCTGAGGAGTACCGGAATGGCATGGCTGAGCACCTCACCCAGCGGAGAGTGATAATAGTCGGCTGCCCAGTGAAGAATGCGCCACAGAGAGGACGGAAACAGGGATTCCCTGTCCAGGACGGTAAGCACCTGTTTAAGCTGTGAGGTCGCCAGATCGCTGCTGTCAGAGAACGCCACCACAATGCCGATCATTTTCCGGTTACCAAACGGCACGATCACGCGACCGCCAGTCACCGGCTGCACACCCTCAGGCGGCAGATAGTCAAAAAGGCGGGGAAGGGGAACGGGCAGGGCAACCTGAACAACGGGCATAACTTTCTCTTTCCGGTTCATCTGACAGGGCGATTAGTGTACACGCTGGCGCACAGGACGGATATCTCAGGCGACATTTGCAGCAGCAAACATTAGCCTGTATAATATGCCGCCTTCGGTAGGAAAGACCTTACCGGAGTACACCATTAATGTTCAATCGCGTGTGGTGCTGCGCAGGTTTCGTCCTAGCGCGGAGAGCGACACGGCCTTCTATGAGGTTTCCCATGAAACAAGGTATTCACCCTAAATACGAAGCAGTTACCATCAACTGTACTTGCGGTAACGTGATTCACACTCGCTCTACGCTGACTCACGAACTGAACCTGGACGTTTGTGGTAAGTGCCACCCGTTCTACACCGGTAAGCAGCGTGAAGTTGCCACTGGTGGCCGCGTTGACCGCTTCAACAAGCGTTTCAGCGTGCCAGGCACCAAAAAATAAGAAACGGCATTCGAACATTTGTTCGGCGGCAAGAAAAACCCAGCTCAGGCTGGGTTTTTTTATGTCTGGCTGACTCAGTATTCCCAGGTGTCCGGGTCAATGCCCATCTCGCGCATAATTTTCTTCGCTTCTTCCGGGATTTCGTCGTTACGTTCTTTACGCAAATCGACATCATTTGGTAACGGTTGTCCGGTAAAAGCATGCAAGAAGGCTTCGCACAGGAGCTCACTGTTGGTCGCATGGCGCAGGTTATTCACCTGACGACGTGTCCGTTCGTCAGTCAAAATCTTTAACACGCTCAACGGAATAGAAACCGTGATTTTTTTAACCTGTTCGCTCTTCTTGCCGTGCTCAGCGTACGGGCTGATATATTCGCCGTTCCATTCAGCCATGGGATACCTTAATCAATAAAAGTTAAAAGTTACGAAATCAGCCGATTATGCCTGATTTTCTTCTACCGGACCCCTTCTCTGGCGGGTTTCTTCGTCCAACACAGGAAGAAAATGGGTTGAACGCCAGCATGGGCGCATAATTTTAGCGGTTATTGCGGCCATGCTCAATCTATACGCAAAGACATTTGGATGTCCAGATGTATTGACGTCTAAATGTAAGCTGATATCCTGTGGTCAGTTTATTTCTCACTTCAGGAACAGTTAGCCCTATGACGCGTAAACAGGCAACCATCGCAGTGCGCAGCGGTTTGAATGACGACGAGCAATATGGATGCGTTGTCCCGCCCATCCACCTTTCCAGCACCTATAACTTCCATGATTTCAATGAGCCGCGAGCCCACGATTATTCTCGTCGTGGTAATCCTACGCGCGACGTTGTGCAACGCGCGCTGGCAGAGCTGGAAGGCGGGGCGGGCGCGGTATTGACTAATACCGGCATGTCCGCCATTCATCTGGTCACAACGGTTTTCCTGAAGCCTGGCGATTTGCTGGTGGCACCGCACGACTGCTATGGCGGCAGCTACCGTCTGTTCGATAGTTTAAGCAAGCGCGGTGCTTATCGGGTGAAGTTTGTCGATCAAGGCGACAGTGCCGCGCTACAGGCTGCGCTGGACGAGAAACCTCAGCTCGTATTAGTAGAAAGCCCCAGTAACCCGCTGCTGCGTGTCGTCGATATCGCGGCCATCTGCGACGCCGCGCGCAAAGTAGGCGCAGTAAGCGTTGTGGACAACACCTTTATGAGTCCGACGCTGCAAAACCCGCTGGCGCTGGGCGCAGATCTGGTTATTCACTCCTGTACCAAATATTTAAACGGGCACTCCGATGTCGTGGCTGGCGCTGTCATTGCCAAAGATCCTCAGGTCGCGACCGATCTGGCGTGGTGGGCGAATAATATTGGCGTGACCGGTTCCGCTTTTGACAGCTACCTGCTGTTACGTGGTATGCGTACGCTGGGGCCGCGTATGGCCGCTGCTCAGCGTAATGCGTTAGAAATTGTTGCTTATCTGAAGCAGCAGCCCCTGGTGAAAAAGTTGTATCATCCTTCTCTGCCAGAAAATGCCGGGCATGAAGTCGCTGCGCGTCAGCAGCGTGGGTTTGGCGCCATGCTCAGTTTCGAACTCGATGGCGATGAAGCGCGTTTGCGTCGTTTCCTGAAAGCGCTTGAACTGTTTACGCTGGCTGAATCACTGGGTGGCGTTGAGAGCTTAATCTCGCATACCGCGACCATGACGCACGCTGGCATGTCTGCAGAAGCCCGTGCCGCAGCAGGTATTTCTGAAACATTGCTCCGTATTTCTGTGGGGATTGAAGACCACGAAGATTTAATTGCCGATTTGGATAATGCATTCCGGATCGCAGCAGAGGATTAACCATGACGATTTCAGCAGGCGCAGGAACGCCAAACAACAGACAGCTCCACAAGTTTGGTGGCAGCAGCCTTGCCGATGCACGCTGCTACCAGCGTGTTGCCAGCATCATGGCGGATTACAGCCAGCCAGGCGACATGATGGTGGTCTCAGCCGCAGGTTCAACGACCAATCAGCTGATTAGCTGGCTGAAACTGAGCCAGAGTGACCGCTTGTCCGCGCATCAGGTGCAGCAGACATTACGTCGTTATCAGAGTGAGCTCATCAGTGCCCTGTTGCCTGCCGAAATCGCCGAACCTTTAATATCGGCCTTTATTCGCGATCTTGAGAAGCTTGCCGGATTACTCGATGGTACCGTTACCGACGCGGTTTATGCGGAAGTCGTGGGCCATGGTGAAGTCTGGTCGGCACGTTTAATGTCCGCTGTGCTGAATCAACACGACCTGCAGGCCTGCTGGCTGGATGCGCGCGATTTTCTGCGTGCAGAACGTGCCGCGCAGCCTCAGGTTGATGAAGGAAAATCCTGGCCGTTGTTACAAACGCTGCTGGCCCAGCATCCCCATAAACGTATCGTGGTGACGGGCTTTATCTGCGCCAACGATGCGGGTGAAACCGTGTTGCTGGGGCGTAATGGCTCTGATTACTCCGCCACACAAATTGGTGCGCTGGCCGGTGTGGGACGCGTCACTATCTGGAGTGATGTGGCGGGTGTTTACAGTGCCGATCCACGTAAAGTTTCTGATGCCTGTCTGCTGCCGCTGTTGCGTCTTGATGAGGCCAGTGAACTGGCGCGTCTCGCCGCACCGGTGCTGCATACCCGCACCTTACAGCCCGTTTCCGGCAGCGACATCGATTTGCAGTTGCGCTGTAGCTATCAGCCAGAACAGGGCTCAACCCGTATTGAGCGCGTCCTCGCTTCCGGAACGGGCGCACGCATTGTGACCAGTCACGATGATGTGTGTCTGGTCGAAATCCAGCTTCCCGGGCAGCACGATTTTACGCTCCTGCGCAAAGAGATCGATCAGTTGCTCACGCGCGCGCAGATGCGCCCACTGGCAATGGGCGTTCATCCTGATCGTCAGCTGCTGCAACTCTGTTACACCTCTGAAGTGGTTAACAGCGCCTTCACATTGTTACAGGACGCAGGCTTACCCGGGCATTTACAGTTACGTGATGGCTTAGCGCTGGTGGCGCTGGTCGGAGCAGGCGTAACTCGTAATCCGTTGCATACGCACCGTTTCTGGCAGCAGTTGAAAGATCAGCCGGTTGAGTTTGTTTGTCAGTCGCCAGAACATATCAGCGTGGTGGCGGTCCTGCGCGTGGGGCCGACGCAGCATTTAATTCAGGGCTTACACAGCTCCCTGTTTCGTGCCGAAAAGCGAATTGGCCTGATGCTGTTTGGCAAAGGCAATATCGGCTCACGCTGGCTGGAACTGTTTGCGCGTGAGCAGGAAACCTTGTCAGCACGAACCGGTTTTGAATTTGTGCTGGCGGGTGTGGTCGACAGTCAACGCAGCCTGCTGAACTATGACGGGCTTGATGCCAGCCGCGCGCTGGCCTTCTTTGACGATGAAGCGGAAACACGTGATGAAGAATCGCTGTTTCTGTGGATGCGGGCGCATCCTTACGATGATCTTGTGGTGCTGGACGTCACCGCCAGTAAACCACTGGCACAGCAGTATCTGGATTTTGCCAGTCATGGCTTCCACGTGATTAGCGCTAATAAGATTGCGGGCGCGTCCGATACGCAAACCTGGCGTGAGATTCGCGATGCCTTCGAAAAAACCGGGCGTCACTGGTTATATAACGCCACCGTAGGCGCAGGTTTACCCATCAACCATACGGTGCGGGATCTGCGTGAAAGTGGCGATACCATTCTGTCGATTAGCGGTATTTTCTCTGGCACATTGTCCTGGCTGTTCCTGCAGTTTGACGGGTCGGTGCCCTTTACCGAACTGGTGGATCAGGCATGGCAGCAGGGCTTAACCGAGCCGGATCCGCGTGTTGATCTGTCTGGCGAGGATGTGATGCGTAAGCTGGTCATTTTGGCCCGTGAAGCGGGCTATAACATTGAACCCGATCAGGTACGCGTCGAGTCACTGGTGCCCCAGAACTGTGATGAATCCGTCGACCATTTCTTCGAGAACGGTGACGAACTTAACGAGCAGATGCTGCAACGGTTTGAAGCCGCTCAGGAAATGGGGCTGGTCCTGCGTTACGTGGCACGGTTTGATGCCAATGGCAAAGCACGTGTGGGTGTGGAAGCCGTTCGTCCTGAGCATCCTCTGGCAGCCTTACTGCCCTGCGATAATGTGTTTGCCATCGACAGCCGCTGGTACCGCGATAATCCTCTGGTGATTCGCGGACCTGGCGCGGGTCGTGACGTCACGGCAGGCGTGATACAGTCTGATATCAATCGCCTCGCGCAACTCCTCTAAACAGGTTTCAACACAGGTGCTCCGGCACCTGTTTTTTTGCCCTGTTTCTGCTCGCCGATGTCATAACGGTAAGCGTCGCATTCAGACCGTATTGACGTTCAGGCAGAGGGAAGCTCGACCTTCCATGGCAGCAGATCGCGGACCCGGTTCACCGGCCAGTCCTGTATATGACCGATGACGTAACGCAACCACGT
>NZ_VZPF01000042.1 GCF_008801695.1 Pantoea stewartii subsp. stewartii | reverse complement strand
AGAGCATCCTGAAAAAAATTCTGACATACTTTACGGGCAGGCATAGCGGTGATCCCATTGAATTTGTGGAAGAATCAGTAGATCACATCTTGCTATGTCTGTCTCATTTTTGTGGGGATTCGTCAGGAGCTTGCTCCCTTTTTTATTACCTGTAACCTGAGAAAAAGATTGACTTTTTCGCCTCTGCGCTTTTCAATAGTGCCGTTGAGTATCACGACAAGGTAACGCAAGCATGAATGCTGCTATTTTCCGTTTCTTTTTTTACTTTAGCGCCTGACAATCAGGGGCTTTTGCGCATAAGAAAAGAAACGAAAAATCGCGCTGAAAGCCTCCCACGTGGAGGCTTTTTTATTTTTGGCGCTGGCATATTGGACCGGCAGGTCCCAACAAGTACTAACCAGCCTGACTGGAAAAAGAGGAAAACATGTCCCAACTAGCAGAACTGGTGGCGAACGCCACGGCGGCCATCGACGGGGCGACCGATATCGCCGCCCTTGACGCGGTGCGCGTCGAATATCTGGGGAAAAAAGGGCATCTGACTTTGCAGATGACCACGTTGCGTGAGCTGCCAGCAGAAGAGCGTCCAGAAGCCGGTGCCGTGATTAACGAAGCCAAACAGCAGGTGACAGATCGTCTGAATGCCCGCAAAGAAGCGATGGAGTCGGCGGCGCTCAACGCCCGTCTGGCGGCGGAAACCATCGATGTCTCGCTGCCGGGACGCCGTATCGAAAACGGTGGACTGCATCCGGTTACCCGTACTATCGATCGCATCGAAACCTTCTTTGGTGAACTGGGCTTTGCGGTGGTGACCGGCCCGGAAATTGAAGACGATTACCATAACTTTGACGCGCTGAATATCCCCGGCCATCACCCGGCACGTGCCGATCACGACACCTTCTGGTTCGATGCCACTCGCCTGCTGCGTACGCAGACATCCGGCGTACAGATCCGCACGATGAAAAACCAGCAGCCGCCGCTGCGCATTATCGCCCCGGGCCGCGTGTACCGTAACGACTACGATCAGACGCACACGCCGATGTTCCACCAGATGGAAGGCCTGATCGTCGATAAGAACATCAACTTCACCAACCTGAAAGGCACGCTGCACGATTTCCTGAACAACTTCTTTGAGGAAGATTTGCAGATCCGTTTCCGTCCGTCTTACTTCCCGTTCACCGAACCGTCTGCGGAAGTGGATGTGATGGGGAAAAACGGCAAGTGGCTGGAAGTGCTGGGCTGCGGCATGGTGCATCCTAACGTGCTGCGCAACGTCGGTATCGATCCGGAAGTCTACTCGGGCTTCGCCTTTGGTATGGGCATGGAGCGTCTGACCATGCTGCGTTACGGCGTGACCGATTTACGCGCATTCTTCGAAAATGATTTACGTTTCCTCAAACAATTTAAGTAAGGGCAGGTTATCCAATGAAATTCAGTGAACTCTGGTTACGCGAATGGGTAAATCCAGCCCTTGACAGCGCAGCGCTGTCAGAACAAATCACCATGGCGGGTCTGGAAGTGGATGGCGTTGAGCCAGTGGCTGGCGCGTTTCATGGCGTGGTGGTCGGTGAGGTCGTAGAGTGCGGTCAACACCCGAATGCCGACAAGCTGCGTGTGACCAAAATCAACACCGGGGGCGATCGTCTGCTGGACATCGTGTGCGGTGCGCCGAACTGTCGTCAGGGCCTGAAAGTAGCCGTCGCCACCGTGGGTGCCGTTCTGCCTGGCGATTTCAAAATCAAAGCCGCAAAGCTGCGTGGTGAACCCTCGGAAGGCATGCTGTGCTCGTTCTCGGAGCTGGGTATTTCCGATGATCACAATGGCATTATTGAACTGCCTGCCGATGCGCCTGTGGGCACCGATATCCGTGACTATCTGCAGTTAGATGACAACACCATCGAAATCAGCGTGACGCCTAACCGCGCTGACTGTCTGGGCATCATGGGCATCGCTCGGGATGTTGCGGTCCTGAACGGCCTGCCGCTAAATGCGCCCGCCATCGAGCCGGTCACTGCCACGATTCCCGATACCTTCCCGATTCGCGTTGACGCGACCGATGCCTGTCCTCGCTATTTAGGCCGGGTGGTCAAAGGCGTGAACGTTGCCGCAGCAACGCCGCTGTGGATGAGAGAGAAACTGCGCCGCTGCGGTATTCGCTCTATCGATCCGGTCGTGGATATCACCAACTACGTGCTGCTGGAGCTGGGTCAGCCGATGCACGCCTTCGATCTGGATCGTCTTGACGGCGGGATCGTGGTGCGCATGGCAGAAGAGGGCGAAGCACTCACGCTGCTGGACGGTACAGAAGCCAGACTCAGCAGCGATACGCTGGTCATTGCTGACCACCAGAAAGCGCTGGCGATGGGCGGCATTTTTGGCGGTGAGCATTCCGGCGTAAACACCGAAACGCAAAATATTTTACTGGAATGCGCCTGGTTTGAGCCGCTGGCGATTACCGGCCGGGCGCGTCGTCATGGTTTGCATACGGATGCTTCACATCGTTACGAGCGTGGCGTGGATTCGGCGCTGCAGCACAAGGCGATCGCGCGGGCGACTCAGCTGCTGCTGAGCATCTGTGGCGGCGAAGCCGGTCCGGTTATCGATCAGACGGTAGAGGCCGCGTTGCCGGTGCCTGCCACTATCACCTTACGTCGTGAGAAGCTGGATCGCTTAATCGGTCATGTGGTCAGCGATGCCCAGGTGACCGACATTCTGACCCGCCTCGGTTGTGAGGTGAGCGTAGGCAGTCAGGAATGGCAGGCGGTCGCACCGACCTGGCGCTTCGATATGGCTATCGAAGAAGACCTGGTGGAAGAGATTGCGCGCATCTACGGTTACAACAATATCCCGAACGTGCCGGTGCAGGCCGGGCTGGTAATGACGAAGCACCGTGAAGCCAACCTGTCGCTGAAACGCGCGAAGATGCTGCTGGTGGATAAAGGCTATCAGGAGGCCATTACCTACAGCTTCGTGGATCCAAAAGTCCAGCAGTTGCTGCATCCCGGCGAAGAGGCATTGCTGCTGCCAAGCCCGATTTCCAGCGATATGTCCACCATGCGTCTGTCGCTGTGGACCGGTTTGCTGAGCGCCGTGGTCTATAACCAGAATCGTCAGCAGAGCCGCGTGCGCCTGTTTGAGAGCGGTCTGCGTTTTGTGCCTGATACACAGGCAGATTTAGGTATCCGTCAGGATTTGATGCTGGCCGGCGTACTGAGTGGCAATCGCTTCGAAGAGCACTGGGATCTGGCGCGCCAGGCGGTTGACTTCTATGATTTGAAAGGCGATTTAGAGTCATTACTGGATTTAACCGGTAAGCTCGACGCCATCACTTTCCGTGCAGAAGCGAATCCGGCGTTACATCCGGGACAAAGTGCGGCAATTTATTTGCATGATGAACGAATCGGATTTATCGGAGTGGTTCATCCCGAACTTGAACGTAAGCTGGATCTCAACGGTCGCACCTTAGTCTTTGAACTGCTTTGGAATAAGGTCGCAGACCGCGTCCTGCCTGATGCGCAAGAGATTTCGCGCTTCCCGGCAAACCGCCGAGATATCGCCGTTGTTGTGGCGGAAAACGTGCCCGCAGCAGATATCATCGCAGAGTGTAAGAAAGTTGGCGTAAATCAGGTAGTTGGCGTAAACTTGTTTGACGTGTACCGAGGTAAGGGTGTTTCCGAGGGCTATAAGAGCCTCGCAATCAGCCTGATTTTGCAGGATACCAGCCGGACACTCGAAGAAGAGGAGATTGCCGCGACGGTTGCCAAATGCGTTGCGGCATTAAAAGAGCGATTCCAGGCAACCTTGAGGGATTGAACCTATGGCGCTTACAAAAGCTGAGATGTCAGAATACCTGTTTGAGAAACTCGGGCTGAGCAAACGTGATGCAAAAGAGTTAGTGGAGCTGTTTTTCGAAGAGGTTCGCCGCGCTTTGGAAAATGGAGAACAGGTTAAACTGTCGGGGTTTGGTAATTTTGATCTGCGTGACAAAAACCAACGTCCGGGCAGAAACCCAAAAACGGGAGAGGATATTCCGATTACTGCACGTCGCGTAGTCACCTTCCGTCCAGGGCAGAAGCTTAAAAGTCGCGTTGAGAACGCCACACCCAAAGACAGTGACTGATCCCAGTGTTTTAAAAAGGCCGCGCAAGCGGCCTTTTTCATTTCTTTTTTTCGCAATCCTTTTACAATCAATTCTCTGTTACCCAGATCAATTCCGCTTATGTTCCAGCTTGAACAACTTGCACGGCACAGCACACGGCAAAATCAAAAATGGCTGATGGGCCTGAGTCTGCTGCTGCTGGCGCTTTTTACGGTCAGCCTGTGTGCAGGCGAGCGCTGGATAGGGCCTGCCGCATGGTGGAGTGAGAGCGGCAGGCTGTTTGTCGGCCAGTTACGTTTACCCCGTACCGTCGCGGTGATGCTGGTGGGGGCGGCGCTGGCGTTGAGCGGGGTGATGATGCAGGCGCTGTTTACCAATCCGCTGGCCGAGCCCGGCCTGCTGGGGGTGTCCAGCGGGGCAGGCATTGGCCTGGTGGCGGGCGTGCTGTTCAGCGGTGGCGCATTATGGAGCCTCTCGCTTTCGGCGATAGCGGGCGCGTTGGTGATTACGCTGATTCTGTTGCACTTTGCCCACCGCCATTTATCCGTCAGCCGTTTGTTGCTCACCGGCGTAGCGTTGGGCATGATTTGCAGCGCGATGATGACATGGGCGGTGTATTTCAGCAGCAGCCTCGATTTGCGCCAACTGATGTACTGGATGATGGGCGGATTCAGCGGCATCGACCGGCGTTATGGCTGGATGATGCTGGCGTTATTGCCGGTGATTCTGGCCAGCATGACGGCGGCCCGCGCGCTCAATCTGTTGGCCCTCGGTGAGACCTCCGCGCGCCAGTTGGGACTGTCTCTGGTCTGCTGGCGTAATCTGCTGGTGCTGGCCATGGGCTGGCTGGTCGGGGTAAGCGTTGCGCTGGCCGGGGCGATAGGATTTGTCGGGCTGGTCATTCCTCATCTGTTACGCCTGGTGGGATTGCACGATCATCGTGCGTTGCTGCCGGCCTCCGCGCTGGCAGGGGCCAGCGTACTGTTGGGGGCAGATATTATTGCCCGTCTGGCACTGGCCTCGGCTGAGTTGCCTGTTGGCGTGGTCACGGCCACGCTGGGTGAGCCATTGTTTATCGTTCTGTTAGTCAAATCGACACGTCAGCCTGCGCTGACAAACAAGTCTTAACCACAGGAACCCCGTATGAGCATTTATCAAACTGAACTGGTTACGCTGGATGGTGAGAAAACCACGCTGTCTGCCTGGCAGGGCAACGTCCTGCTGGTGGTGAACGTGGCCTCGAAATGTGGTTTAACGCCGCAATACGAAGCACTGGAAAATATCCATAGGGCTTCAGTGTACTGGGTTTTCCGTGCAATCAGTTCCTGGAGCAGGAACCCGGCACCAGCGAAGAAATCAAGACGTTTTGCAGCACCACCTACGGTGTGACCTTTCCTCTGTTCGAAAAATGTGAGGTGAATGGTGAACATCGTCATCCGCTTTATGCGCAGCTGGTGGCCGCAAAACCGGATGCCGTTCGGCCGGAAGAAAGTGGCTTTTATGAGCGTATGGTCAGTAAAGGCCGGGCACCAAAAGCGCCAGGGGATATTTTGTGGAATTTTGAAAAATTCCTGATTGGACGTGACGGCAGCGTGATCCAGCGTTTCTCGCCCGATATGTCGCCAGAAGACCCGATTATTCTGGAAACGATTAAGGTCGCGCTGGCGAAATAGGTGTTACTCAGCCTGCAAGCGGTCGCCGTTGCCGGACGGCTGCAACCGGTGAGCGGTGCGCTTCATGCCGGGCATCTGATCCATCTGGTGGGGCCGAATGGCGCGGGCAAAAGCACCTTGTTGTCCGCGCTGGCCGGTCTGGAGCCGATAACCGGTCAGATGACTTTACAGGATAAAGCGCTGGCTGACTGGCCCGGACCGGCGCTGGCCCGGGTGCGCGGCTGGCTGCCTCAACAGCAGCTGCCACCCGGCATGATGCCGGTTTATCACTATCTTCGTTTGCATCTGGCGTCTTCAGGGCCACACAATGATGCGCGGTTAATGAGCTTACTCGCCCGGCTGCAGTTGGCAGAAAAACTCTCCCGACCGCTGAATCAGCTTTCCGGGGGCGAATGGCAGCGCGTCCGGCTCTGTGCGGTCATGGCACAAATCGATCCGCAGATTAATGCGGACGGTAAACTGCTGATTCTTGACGAACCCATGACGGCGCTGGATGTGGCGCAGCAACACGCTGTCGATAATCTGATTCAGGAACTCTGTCGTGCAGGGGTTTGTGTGATTGCCAGCAGCCATGACCTTAACCACAGCCTGTGGCATGCCGATCGGGTCTGGCTGTTGCATCAGGGCGCGGTTGTGGCACAGGGCAAACCCTGTGAGGTCCTGCGCCCGGAACAGCTCACGCCACTCTACGGTATCCCTTTCCGACAACTCACCCTGGAAGGCCGTCCGCTGCTAACGGTTTTACCCTGAGACTTGCCACGTAGCGGGCTTTGCCGCTACATTTACCCCGTTATAACTGATTAAGGATGAGCTGTGATGCGCATGGGGTTGCTGTTCGTGGTGTTACTGTTGGTGGGCTGTAGCCATCGTGCACCGCCCGTCAATGGTCGCCTCTCTGACTCCATTACCGTTATCGCGCAGCTCAACGATCAACTGGGGAGCTGGCGGGGAACACCGTATCGCTATGGTGGCATGAGCCGCAAGGTCGTTGACTGCTCGGGTTTTGTCTATCTGACATTTCGGGATAAGTTTGATTTGCAGCTCCCACGCAGTACCGCCGCCCAGAGTGATATCGGCACGCGCATCAGCAAAGAGGACCTTTTGCCCGGCGACCTGGTGTTCTTCAGGACCGGCAGTGGCGAAAATGGCTTACATGTGGGCATTTACGACACGGATAACGCCTTCATCCATGCTTCAACCAGTCAGGGCGTCATTCGGTCCTCGCTGGATAATGTCTACTGGCGGAAAGTGTTTTGGCAGGCGCGACGCATATAATTTGTCAACCTAAGCCCGCCCGGTTAGTGCGGATTAATTCAGAAAATGACCGGATCTAAAAAATATTCCTAATTTGGCTTTAACCAACTCATTTTATTTATAACATTGGGAGCGGGAATCTTTTTCATACTTTACAGAATTGTCCCAAAAATTATTTGGCTTAAAGTTTATTTTCTTAAAACTAAAGCCAGTAATGGCCTAAAAATATCTATCTCATCAGTCCTTTGCTACTATTGCCAGAAAGTTTTTAATCATATACGATGCACTATCGCCACATATACTGGCTGTAAAATGAAAATTCATCTGTCGGCCGACTATGAGTCGGAAATTTGGTTTTATGCCGCCTGTTCCCAGGAAGGGCACTTAACCGCTATTGAGCTGGCTACCCAGTTCGTCCACGAAAGTGCGCCTATCACGTTGCCGCAGGATGTTCTGTTGCCGCAGCTTGATGAGACACAGCGCCTGCGCCTGCTGCAGCGGCAGGTTTCGTTACTGGAAAAGCATCAGACCTTTTTCGAAACGCACAATCTGCTGGCCTTTATGCCCACAGACGAGGGCATGGCAAGCACCCTGCTAGAAAGTGAGTTTCTGACGCGTAAAATAAAACAACTGCCCTTTTTAAGGTTGGATATCAGCGAAACGTTTCTCTCGCTCCATTTGGGAAAAAATAATCCGCTTCTCGCGGCGTTATATGGTGAGTTTAAATTGTCTCTGTCGCATTTTGGCGCGGGGAAATCGTCGACGACTGCCGTTTACGATAATCTGTTTAGCTGTATCAGGCTGGATAAACACTTTATTCAGTCGCTTGCTAAACGTGCTTCTTTTTTACCATTTATGCAAAGCATCATTGATAATTTCCGTAGCCATTGCGATCGGATGATTATTTGTGGCGTAGATGACGAAATTTTACTGGATAAAGTTAGCCATCTAAGTAATGTGCATCTGCAGGGGGCCTTGTTCCCGGTGGTGAAATCTGATGCGTTTGAGTCCTTGATCTACTCCGAGCAATTCCTGCACTCTCCCTGATATTTGCACGACTGTCGCCTGTTTAATCCCGGCTATCAACGCTACACTGTGGGTTTTATCATACGATACCCGGTGTCGTTTGGGAGTAGACATGGTCTTTGACAACAGCTGGTTTCGAGAGCTTTCGGGTACTTATACCGCCTTACATCTCACCCCGCTTGCCGGTGGCAGACTGTTATATCACAACGGTCCGCTGGCGCACGAAATGGCGCTGGAGAGCGATCTGTTTACCGGGCAGGGGCACGGTGTCTGGTACGGTGCGTCACTGTTGCCGGGGCTTTGTTGAATAATAGGTAATCATTCTGTTTTGTCTGCACTGTTTTGGTAGAAAACGCTGATGCCAGACAGAACACCGTCATACGCAAGCATGTAACGCATTGATTTTATGTTATCTGAAACAACCGTTTTCATAGTACCACAGCATAAAATCCATTTATTCAACAAAGCCTGTTGCCGGGTATGCAACCGCTGGCGCAGGTATACAGTGGCCATCAGTTCGGCGTCTGGGCAGGTCAGCTGGGTGACGGGCGCGGCATTCTGCTGGGTGAGCAGCGCCAGCAAGACGGCAGCCGTCTCGACTGGCATTTAAAAGGAGCAGGGCTGACGCCGTATTCGCGCATGGGCGATGGTCGTGCTGTGGTGCGCTCGACGGTGCGTGAGTTTCTGGCCTCGGAGGCGCTGCACCATCTGGGGATCCCGACCACGCGCGCGTTAACGATAGCCATCAGCGATGAGCCGGTTTACCGTGAAACCGCTGAGCGCGGTGCAATGCTGATGCGGATCGCGCCGAGTCATCTGCGCTTTGGCCATTTCGAACACTTCTTTTACAGCCAGCAGCCTGACAAGGTCAAACAGCTGGCGGAGTATGCCATTCGTCATCACTGGCCGCATCTGACGGAGGACGCCGACCGTTATTATCTGTGGTTCGCCGATATCGTCCTGCGCACAGCACGCCTGATTGCGCAGTGGCAGAGCGTGGGCTTTGCGCATGGTGTGATGAATACCGACAACATGTCGATCCTTGGCCTGACGATGGATTACGGTCCTTACGGTTTTCTGGATGACTACCAGCCGGACTTTATCTGTAATCACAGTGATTACCAGGGGCGCTACAGCTTCGAGAATCAGCCGATGATCGGTCTGTGGAATCTTAATCGTCTGGCGCATGCCCTCTCAGGATTACTCAGTACAGAGCAGCTAAAGCAGGCGCTGAGCGGTTATGAAAACGAACTGATGCGCGTCTGGGGCCAGCGGATGCGGGCGAAACTGGGCTTTCTGACCGAAGAGGCAGGGGATAACGCGATTCTGACCGGTCTGCTCAGCTTAATGAGTCAGGAACGGCGCGATTATACGCTGACGTTCCGCCTGCTCAGTGAAACGCAGCAGTCAGAACAGCGATCGCCGTTACGGGATGAATTTATCGATCGCGCTGCCTTTGATCGCTGGTATCAGGATTACCGCACCCGTTTGTTGCAGGAGCAGGTCAGCGATGCGACGCGCCAACAGGTGATGAAAGCGGCCAATCCGGCGCTGGTCTTGCGAAATTATCTGGCACAGCAGGCGATCGAGGCGGCGGAGCAGGGTGAGAGCGGGGCGCTGGCCCGTTTACATCAGGCGCTTCAGCAGCCCTTCAGTGACGCGACGGCCGCTGAGTATCGTCAACGGCCGCCGGACTGGGGCAAATCACTGGAAGTCAGTTGTTCCAGCTAAGTTATAAACGGTGAGAAACTGCCTCAGCTAACAGGGCCAGTACAGCTTCGCTGTCTTGCCAGTTGAGGCAGGGATCGGTGATGGACTGACCGTACGTCAGGGGCTCACCGCTCACCACTTTCTGATTGCCTTCTTCGATAAAACTTTCGATCATCACGCCCGCTACCGCGCGTGAACCTCCTTTGATCTGTTCAGCCACATCAGCAGCAACGTCGCGCTGACGACGATGCTGTTTCAGGCAGTTGCCGTGGCTGAAATCAATCACCAGCTGTGGCGCTAAGCCGAATTCATTCAGGCAGGCAGTCGCCTCGGCGACATCGGTGGCATGATAATTGGGCTGTTTACCGCCACGTAAAATCACATGGCCGTGCGGGTTGCCGCTGGTCTGGTAAATGGTCATCTGCCCCTGTTTATCCGGCGACAGGAACATATGGCTGGTTCGGGCAGCGCGAATGGCATCCACAGCAATACGCACATTGCCATCGGTGCCGTTTTTGAAGCCGACAGGACAGGAGAGCGCAGAGGCCATTTCACGATGGATCTGGCTTTCAGTGGTGCGGGCTCCAATGGCCCCCCAACTGATCAGATCGGCAATAAACTGCCCGATCACCATATCCAGAAATTCCGTTGCTGTGGGTAAGCCGAGTGCGTTGATATCAATCAGTAGTTTACGGGCAATGCCGATGCCGCGGTTCACATCAAAGCTACCGTCCAGATCCGGATCGGAGATCAGGCCTTTCCAGCCGACCACCGTACGTGGCTTTTCAAAATAGGCCCGCATCACGATTTCCAGCCGGTCCTGATACTGCTCGCGCAGCGCATTTAAACGCCGGGCATAGTCTAAAGCCGCCACCGGGTCATGCAGGGAGCAGGGACCAATCACGACCAGCAGACGGGGATCGTCGCCCGTGAGGATGCGCGCAATGCGCTTGCGTGCTGCGGTGATATTATCGGCCATGTCGGAGGAAAGCGGATATTCAGCTGCCAGACTGGCAGGAGAGATCAGGCTGCCAATGCGCGCCGTGCGCAGTTCGTCAGTTTTATTCATGGTGTTCTCTAAATGTGTTCTTCGCAGCGGTGGAATACCGGGAAGTGATGAGGGTCACAATAAACCATTAGCTTGTGAATTCAAGCATCAACGTGACAATGGCAGGCAAAATTACGGCAGCGCCACGTTACAGGGCGCTGCCGGCGGCGGATCAGTACATGCGGCGCGTCAGGCCCATAATATCGAGGATCTTGGTGGCGATCTCTTCCACGGAATAGTTGGTACTGTTGAGATAGCGAATCTGGTGGGTACGGAACAGCGCTTCCACTTCGCCCACCTCCAGTCGACACTGACGCAGGGAAGCATAGCGGGTATTTTCCGCGCGTTCCTGACGTATGGCCGCCAGGCGTTCCGGGTCAATTGTCAGGCCAAACAGTTTATGCTGATGCTGGCGCAGAGCGGGCGGCAGTTTCAGGTTATCCATATCATCGGCAATAAACGGATAGTTCGCGGCACGAATACCAAACTGCATCGCCAGATAGAGGCTGGTGGGGGTTTTACCACAACGGGAAACGCCTAACAGAATGACCTGCGCGTCTTCCAGGCCGCGCAGTGAAATGCCGTCATCATGTGCCAGGGTGTAATCAATCGCCGCAATACGCGCATCGTATTTACCCAGATTGCTGGCATCCAGTCCGTGCGTTCGGTGTGCGACCGGTGCCGGTGCGAGGCCAAGCTCCTGCTGAAGCGGAGCGACCAGCGCCTGAACAATGTCCTGACAAAACCCGTCACTTTGCAGAATGATGTCGCGCACTTCCGGCGTGACGATAGAAAAAAAGACCAGTGGACGCACGCCGCTTTGCTGAAAAAGGGCATTGATCTGCGCTTTAACCGCCTGCGCGCGCTGAACATTCTCAACGAACGGCAGGGTGACACTGTTGGTGTTTACGGGAAACTGCGATAGCACAGCGTGGCCTAACACTTCGGCTGTAATCGCAGTGCCGTCGGAGATATAAAAAACGCTTCTGTCGGTGGTCATGGAGCATGCCTCGTGCAAGGAAGTCGTGAAAAGACGGAGCAGGGTTAAGTTCAGGCGCGCGAATCCCAGCGGGGGCATGTGAAGTCTGGCTTAACCATTTGTCGTACAGTTTTAGCATAACCGACAGAAAATATTCCTTTTCTCCGCCACAGATTTGCCATGAAAAGCGCGCCTGAAGCTGCCTTTTCCACCCGCCTTGTTGCGCAACAAAAACGACGCTTCAGGCGGCATTGAAATGAAAAACACTTTTAAATGAGTAGGTTGTGATAAAAAAATATCCTTTGCGCAACGTCTTAAAAAAGCGGGTTATAGTCTGAAACTGCCGTGCAGAATCTGCTTTAACGATTCAACAGATCGTGTTTGCCAAAACGTTATGCCAGGCTGATTGTGTTAATAGCAGGATTTTCCATGTGCCCATTCATTAATAAAGGATCAGTTCAATGTCCAATAAAGGCGAACAGCCGTTAGTACTCTGGTACAACCAGCTTGGCATGCATGATGTTGATCGGGTAGGAGGCAAAAATGCGTCTCTGGGTGAGATGATTACCAATTTGTCCTCTCTGGGGGTTTCGGTACCCAATGGTTTCGCGACCACCTCCTGGGCCTTTAATCAGTTTCTTGAGCAGAGCGGTCTGAACCAGCGTATTTATGCATTGCTGGATGACACCAATATTGATGATGTTGATCAACTGGCGAAAGCAGGTAAGCAGATTCGTCAGTGGGTCGTCGAAACGCCCTTCCAGCCTGAACTTGAAGCCGCCATTTTGTCGGCCTACGAACAGCTCTCAGCAGACGATGCCGAGGCCTCTTTTGCCGTACGCTCCTCGGCCACCGCAGAAGATATGCCCGATGCCTCCTTTGCCGGACAACAGGAAACCTTTCTGAACGTGCAGGGCATCGAAGCTGTGATGGTAGCGGTGAAACATGTTTACGCATCCCTGTTTAACGATCGTGCCATCTCTTACCGTGTTCATCAGGGCTACGATCACCGGGGTGTTGCCCTGTCGGCAGGCATACAGCGTATGGTCCGTTCCGATCTGGCCGCATCAGGCGTGATGTTTACCATTGATACGGAATCTGGCTTTGATCAGGTGGTGTTTATCACGGCGGCGCTGGGGCTGGGCGAAATGGTGGTGCAGGGCGCTGTCAACCCGGATGAGTTTTACGTGCATAAACCCACACTGGCCGCGAAGCGTCCGGCAATCGTGCGCCGCAACATGGGCTCGAAAAAAGTGCGGATGGTGTATGCCGATTCACGTGAGCACGGCGAGCAGGTGCGAATCGAGGATGTGCCGGAAACGGAACGCGACCGCTTCTGCCTGAACGACAGCGAAGTTCAGGCGCTGGCACAGCAGGCGGTACTGATCGAGCAGCACTATAAGCGCCCGATGGATATTGAATGGGCAAAAGACGGGCATACCGGCAAGCTGTTCATCGTGCAGGCGCGACCGGAAACCGTGCGCTCAAATGGTCAGGTGATGGAGCGTTACACCCTGCAAGGCCAGGGAAATGTGGTCATTGAAGGCCGTGCAATTGGCCATCGCATTGGTGCCGGGCCGGTTAAGGTGATTCATGACATCAGCGAAATGAACCGTATCGAAAAAGGTGACGTGCTGGTGACCGATATGACCGATCCTGACTGGGAACCGATCATGAAAAAGGCCTCCGCTATTGTCACCAATCGCGGGGGGCGTACCTGTCATGCCGCGATTATAGCGCGTGAATTGGGAATTCCGGCGGTGGTCGGGTGCGGCGATGCCACCGAGCGCCTGAAAGAAGGTCATACCGTGACCGTGTCCTGTGCGGAAGGCGATACCGGCTATGTTTACGACGAACTGCTCGATTTTGACGTGACCAGTTCGCAGGTCGATACCATGCCGGACCTGCCGCTGAAGGTGATGATGAACGTGGGTAACCCGGATCGCGCCTTTGATTTTGCCTGCTTACCCAATGAAGGGGTTGGGCTGGCGCGCCTGGAGTTCATCATCAACCGCATGATCGGTGTGCATCCTAAAGCGCTGCTTGAGTTTGACCAACAACCGCCGGCGTTGCAGCAACACATTCGTCAGCTGATGAAAGGCTTTGACGATCCCGTCGAGTTCTACATTGCGCGCCTGACTGAAGGTATCGCTACCCTTGGCGCGGCATTCGCACCCAAACGGGTGATTGTGCGATTGTCCGACTTCAAAACCAATGAATACGCCAATCTGGTCGGCGGAGAACGATACGAACCGGAAGAAGAGAACCCCATGCTGGGCTTCCGCGGCGCTGGCCGTTACGTGTCAGAAAGCTTCCGCGACTGTTTTGCGCTTGAGTGTGAAGCGGTGAAGCGGGTGCGAAATGACATGGGACTGACCAATGTCGAGATCATGGTGCCGTTTGTACGTACGGTGGACCAGGCGCAGGCGGTGGTCGAAGAGTTAGGTCGTCAGGGCCTGAAGCGGGGTGAGAACGGACTGAAGGTCATTATGATGTGTGAAATCCCGTCAAATGCTCTGCTGGCGGAGCAGTTTTTACAGCACTTTGACGGCTTCTCCATTGGCTCGAACGACATGACGCAGCTGGCGCTGGGGCTCGATCGTGATTCCGGCGTCGTGTCTGCCCTGTTTGATGAACGCAATGAGGCGGTGAAAGCCTTACTGTCCATGGCGATCAAGGCGGCGAAAAAACAGGGTAAATACGTCGGTATCTGTGGACAAGGGCCTTCGGATCATCAGGATTTTGCGGCCTGGTTGATGGAGCAGGGCATCGACAGTTTGTCACTTAACCCGGATACCGTCGTGGAAACGTGGCTGAGCCTGGCGGCCCTGAATAAGTCTGCCTGACGCGACGTTTACACTGTTACTTTAAGGCCAGCGCAAGCTGGCTTTTTTATTCCCGGCGGAAAAACAGACGGGGTTGATCAGTGCTGACCCGCTCCGGTTGTCGAGATATCACTTGCGCGGAAAGCGTATATGGGGCGAGGTTGCTCTTCGGCCTTGACCGGTAAAAAGAGGGCGCAACCCCTTTTCGACAGGCAAAAAAAAGCCCATCACAGGGGGTGGGCAAAGACTACACACAGCAATTCTTTACGCTACTCAGGGGAAATAAGGGTGTTTAGAAATCAGTGAGTTGATTTCAAACTTGTTAAATATGTTATTCATACCGCTTGCTGGCGTCTTTAAGAATCCTCTTATTAGTTTAAAGGAAATAATATTTTGACCATCATTAAGAGCGTTGAGGAGAGTTATTATGTATGAAAAATAATCATTTCAGGCCGAAAAATGGGCTTAAAGCGCTAAATATGCGTTTTATCTTAAAAACTACTAATGGAAAAAAGGCTGGTGATATCTTAATCAGCCAGCCTACTTAACCACTACTAATCATATGAAATGCAGAACAGGGCCTATTGATCCGTCTTTTCGTCCAGGGCTTTGAGCGGATCGACCGGTGGTCTGGGCACTTCATTCATCCAGACGGACACCAGGCGATAGGAGACGGCCAGCACGACGGGGCCGATAAACAGTCCGATCATGCCAAACGCGATGAGTCCGCCAATGACACCGGATAAAATCAGAATCAGCGGCAGGTCGGCACCCATACGAATCAGCACGGGACGCAAAATATTGTCCAGTGTTCCGACGACGCAGCTCCACACCAGCAGCACCGTGCCCCAGGTCGTATCGCCGCTCCAGTAAAGATAAACGATGGCGGGCACCAGCACCAGCAGGGGACCAATCTGGACCAGACAGCAGAGGATCATCAGGACGGTCAGCAAGGTCGCATAAGGAATGCCGGAGATGGCCAGCCCGATACCGCCCAGCACGCCCTGTACCAGCGCAGTCACCACCACGCCCAGCGCCACCGCGCGTACGGCTTGCCCGGCCAGCAAAACGGCGGCATCACCGCGACGGCCCGCCATGCGCACAGCGAAATGGCGAATTCCCAGCGCCGCCTGTTCACCGCGCCAGTAGAGCAGCACGCTAAACAGCAGCATCACGGCCAGATGAATCATAAACCGGCCAAAGTGTCCGGCCTGCGCAACAAAGAAGCCTGTTGTACGACCGACGTAAGGCTGAAGCTTGGCCATGATGGCCGCACCGCCGCCGGCCACCAGTTTCTGGTAGCTGGCATACAGTTTTTCCCCGACCACAGGAATGTCATTCAGCCAGCTCAGCGTCGGCAGCATATGGCCCTGCGTCGCCCAGGCAATTACCGGAGCACTGTTATCAATCAGGCTGTTCACCAGCAGGGCAACCGGAATAATAAACAGCAGCAGAAGCAGAATGGTCATCACAATGACGGCCAGAGAACGCCGGCCCCAGAGCAGTCGCTGAATTCTCAGCATCAACGGCCAGGTTGCAATCACTACCATGCTGGCCCAGGCGAAGCCGAGGATAAAAGGTTGCACCACCCATAAGCAGGCGGCAATCAACAGCAAAATGAATATCAGAGTGAACAACATTTGGGGAAGGTCTATCTGCCGTTCCAGGCTTTTCATCTTAAGCATTACCTCTTTGAGATCCGTCAACGCAGGGGATGACAGTGACCCGTCATCATGAGCTATTTGAGGGCGTTTAAACAGGCTTGTAAAGAAATGGTTTCAGCCTTTCCTGAAAAAACGACAGGGCTGACAGAAATGTGATAAAACAGGAGATTAACGCACGCGACAGACGCAAACCTACACAACATCTTTGGTCACAGAATCATGATCCCACAGATTTCTCAGGCACCGGGTCTTATCCAGCGGGTGCTGACATTCCTTGAAACCCTCAAAGAACAGGGCTTCACCGGCGATACCGCCACCAGTTATGCCGACAGGCTTTCTCTCTCAACCGACAACAGCATCTATCAGCTGCTGCCCGATGCGGTGCTGTTTCCGCGCTCGACGGCTGATGTCGCGCTGATTGCCCGCGTAGCGGGGGACCCGGCGTTCTCGAGTCTGGTTTTCACCCCGCGCGGTGGCGGGACCGGCACTAACGGCCAGTCACTGAATCAGGGCATTATTGTGGATATGTCCCGCTACATGAACCGTATCCTGGAGGTTAACACCGAACAGGGATGGGTGCGTGTAGAAGCGGGCGTGGTTAAAGATCAACTTAACGCGTATCTGAAACCGTTTGGTTACTTTTTCTCGCCAGAGTTGTCGACCAGTAACCGTGCTACGCTGGGCGGCATGATCAATACCGATGCCTCCGGCCAGGGATCGCTGGTGTATGGTAAAACCTCTGATCATGTTCTTGGGTTGCGGGCGGTCCTGCTGGGGGGCGATATTCTGGATACCCGGCCCATGCCCACGGCGCTGGCCGAAAGCCTGGCGCAAACGCCCACGCCAGAGGGCCGCATCTATCAGCAGGTTCTGAGGCGATGTAGCGAACAGCGTGACCTGATTCTGGAAAAATTTCCCAAACTGAACCGCTTCCTGACCGGCTACGATTTGCGTCATGTCTTTAGCGACGATATGCAAACGTTTGACCTGACGCGCCTGCTGTGCGGCGCAGAAGGCACGCTGGCCTTTATCAGTGAAGCCCGGCTGGACATTACGCCCCTGCCTAAAGTGCGGCGCGTGGTGAATATCAAATACGACTCCTTTGATTCTGCTTTGCGCAATGCGCCTCTGATGGTACAGGCGCAGGCTCTGTCCGTCGAAACGGTGGACTCGAAAGTGCTCAATCTGGCACGGGAGGACATCGTCTGGCACTCCGTGAAAGCGCTGATCACCGATGTTCCCGACAAAACGATGTCAGGGCTGAATATTGTGGAGTTTGCCGGGGATGACGAAGCGAAAATTGAGCAGCAACTGACGCAACTGTGCAGCCGACTTGATGCGCTGATCGCGCAGCAGGAAGGCGGCGTCATTGGCTATCAACGCTGTAACGACCTGGACAGCATCGAACGCATTTATAACATGCGTAAAAAAGCGGTGGGATTATTGGGCAATGCGAAAGGGCGGGCGAAGCCGATTCCGTTTGTCGAAGATACGGCCGTGCCGCCGGAACACCTTGCCGACTACATCGTCGAGTTCCGTGCGCTTCTTGACAGCCATGGCCTGAGTTACGGCATGTTTGGCCATGTGGACGCGGGCGTGCTCCATGTCCGTCCGGCGCTGGATATGTGCGATCCGCATCAGGAAATGATGATGAAGCAGATTTCTGATGAGGTGGTCGAACTGACCGCGCGCTATGGCGGTCTGCTGTGGGGCGAACATGGCAAGGGCTTTCGCGCGCAATACAGTCCGGCCTTCTTCGGGGACACCCTCTTCAACGAACTGCGCCGTATCAAAGCGGCGTTCGATCCCGATAACCGGCTGAACCCCGGCAAGATCTGTACGCCTTACAACAGCGATGCGGCGATGATGCAGGTGGATGCCACCAAACGCGGCAGCTATGACCGCCAGATTCCTGTACAGGTGCGTGACACCTGGCGTGGCGCGATGGAATGTAACGGTAATGGCTTGTGCTTCAATTTCGACGTGCGCAGCCCGATGTGCCCCTCGATGAAAATCACGCGCAACCGCATTCATTCACCTAAAGGGCGCGCCACCTTAACACGCGAATGGCTGCGCTTGCTGGCAGAGCAGGGCGTGGATCCGGTGATGCTGGAGAAAAAACTGCCGGAGAAGACGTTGTCGTTGCGGGGGCTGGTTGGCCGCATGCGGAACACCTGGTATGCGAATAAAGGGGAATATGATTTTTCGCATGAAGTGAAGGACGCCATGTCAGGCTGCCTGGCCTGTAAGGCCTGTTCAACCCAGTGCCCGATTAAAATTGACGTGCCGGCTTTCCGCTCGCGTTTTTTGCAGCTTTATCATACGCGCTATCTTCGTCCCCTGAGCGATCATCTGGTGGCCGCGGTGGAAAGCTATGCGCCCGTGATGGCAAAAGCGCCTACGGTCTTTAACTTCTTCCTTAAACAGCCCTGGGCCGCATCGTTCAGCAAAACGCACATTGGCATGGTGGATTTGCCCTTGCTTTCCTCACCCACTCTCAAACAGCAGCTGAGCGGCCATCCGGCAATGCAGATGACGCTGGAACAGCTTGAAGGGCTGACGGAGGCGCAGCGGGCGAAAACGGTGCTGGTGGTGCAGGATCCCTTTACCAGCTTCTATGAGGCCCGGCTGGTCAGCGACTTTATCAGGCTGATTGAGAAACTCGGCTATCAACCTGTTCTGTTGCCCTTCTCGCCAAACGGTAAGGCACAACACGTTAAAGGCTTTTTACAACGCTTTGCCCGCACGGCCAGTAAAACCGCCGATTTTCTCAATCGCGTCGCCCGGCTGGGCATGCCAATGGTTGGCATCGATCCCGCAACGGTCCTGTGTTATCGCGATGAATATCGCCAGACGCTGGGGGAGGCGCGGGGCGATTTCAATGTGCTGTTGGTGCATGAATGGTTGCAGAATGCGGTGCAGGAACGTGACGTCCAGATTGCCAGCGGCGAAGCCTGGTATCTGTTTGCGCACTGCACCGAAGTCACCGCCTTGCCTGCAACACCCGGTCAGTGGCAGGCGATTTTTTTACGTTTTGGTGCAAAGCTGGAAAACATCAACGTGGGCTGCTGTGGCATGGCGGGCACTTACGGACACGAGAGCAAAAATCTGGACAATTCGCTGGGCATATATGCGCTCTCATGGCATCCGCAGTTGCAAAAGCTGCCGCGTCAACGCTGTCTGGCAACCGGTTTTTCCTGCCGGAGCCAGGTTAAACGTGTTGAAGGCAATGGCATGCGCCATCCGCTTCAGGCTCTGCTTGAGCTGGTGTAAAAAGGCAGGAGACGTCAACCGCAGGCTGGATTAGAATATCCAGCCTGCATGTTTGACAAAGTTACTCTGGAGCACCGTCGCCTGTTCCCATTCACCTGTAATGGCCAGCTGGTGGCATAGCCGGGTCAGTGACAGTCTTGCAAGCTGGTAAGCCTGAATGCGAAACAGCCGATCCCGGTCGGGATTTTGCATTTCTACGACCAGTCGGTGATGAAGCTTACCCATGGCATGCAAATAACTCTGGTCGTCACCGTTCAGTTGGCAAAGTTCTGCCATATCCAGACAGGTATCATTGAACTGACGTAACTGCTGAACGGTACACTCAGCCCGGTCAAGTCTGGCCTGCGCCAGGTAAAAATCGACAGTGAGATCGCGAACCGAAAAACGGTATTCATCAAGTTTGTGCTGAAGCCAGGCGGAAACCGATAACGACATAACGCATTCTGATGCTGAATGATAATAATTATTATATTCAACTGAGCAGCGATTGCAATTGGCAAATGAGAATTTTTTTCCGATTTATTTCACCTGTCGGTATAATCGGAAATAACAATCTGTTTACAACACAGAAAGGCGTAACCTATCAATAAAGGGTTTATCATAAAGTGATGATTTTAAAATTCACCAGTTATTAACAGGTTACGAGGTCATACTTCCTGCCTGTTTTGCGAATGCAAGCCTGGCTGAAGACGCTATGCTTAATAAATGCGCTGTTAAAAACAGCACCTAATGATTATCCCTGCAAAACAAGAGGTTGAAGTGATCAGTGAGATCACTACCATAGGGGGATAGCCTGAAAAGGTCCGGACTCACAAGAGGTAGCAACATGTCATCCGTGAATGCAGACTCTTTCTCACCTGACGAATATGTGTGGAAAGGGTTAACGCTGACCGAAACCGCAGCGAAACAAATTCTAAATCTGGCCGCAGAAAACCCAGAAGTCAAGGGCCTGCGTTTAGCGATTAAACAATCCGGTTGTGCCGGCTTTGGTTATGTCATGGATCTGGTGAAGCAACCAGAAGATGACGACCTGCAGTTTACCTACTACGGCGCAACATTGTTTGTACCGCTTCAGGCGATGCCATTTATCGATGGCACTGAAGTGGATTACGTCCGTGAAGGCCTGAATCAAATTTTTAAATTCAATAACCCTAAAGCTCAACACGCCTGCGGGTGCGGTGAAAGCTTTGGCGTCGAGTAAGTGAAATATGTCACGACACAGCGAAACATCTGACGATGTACAAATGTGGGAAGGCAAGCTCAATTATAAAGAGGGCTTCTTTACCCAGTTGCAAACCGAAGAATTTGCCAACGGCATCAATGAAGATGTCGTGCGCGCAATTTCGGCTAAGCGTAACGAGCCAGAGTGGATGCTGGAGTTTCGGCTTAAAGCTTTTCGTGCCTGGCTGGAAATGGAAGAGCCACACTGGCTGAAAGCGCACTACGAAAAGCTCGACTATCAGGATTACAGTTACTATTCCGCGCCGTCGTGCGGCAATTGTGACGATACCTGTGCGTCGGAGCCGGGAGCCACGCAGGCTTCAGGCGCGACGCCTGCCAACGATTACCTGACGCAGGAAGTGGAAAACGCCTTCAACCAACTGGGTGTACCGGTGCGTGAAGGCAAGGAAGTGGCGGTTGACGCCATTTTTGACTCGGTGTCGGTGTCCACCACCTATCGTAGCAAGCTGGCGGAACAGGGCATTATCTTCTGCTCGTTCGGTGAAGCCATTCACGATCATCCGGAGCTGGTGAAGAAATATCTGGGCACGGTAGTGCCACCCAATGACAACTTCTTCGCTGCCCTGAATTCAGCGGTTGCGTCAGACGGTACCTTTGTTTACATCCCGAAAGGGGTGCGTTGTCCGATGGAGCTGTCGACCTACTTCCGTATTAACGCGGCGAAAACCGGTCAGTTTGAACGCACCATCCTGATTGCTGATGAAGACAGCTATGTCAGCTATATTGAAGGCTGTTCTGCACCGGTCCGTGACAGCTATCAGCTGCACGCAGCGGTGGTCGAGGTGATCATCCACAAGAATGCGGAAGTGAAATACTCCACCGTGCAGAACTGGTTCCCGGGCGGTGAAGGCGAGGGCGGTATCCTTAACTTCGTGACCAAGCGTGCGCTGTGTGAAGGCGACCGCAGTAAAATGTCCTGGACGCAGTCGGAAACCGGGTCGGCCATTACGTGGAAATACCCGAGCTGTATCCTGCGTGGCGATCACTCCGTGGGCGAGTTCTACTCCGTCGCCTTAACCAGCGGACGCCAGCAGGCGGACACCGGTACCAAGATGATTCACATTGGTAAAAACACCCGGTCGACCATTATCTCCAAAGGTATTTCTGCCGGTAAAAGCCAGAACACTTACCGTGGCCTGGTGAAAATCATGCCGACGGCCACCAACGCACGTAACTTTACCCAGTGTGATTCCATGCTGATTGGGCCAGATTGTGGAGCACATACGTTCCCGTATGTTGAAACCCGCAACAACACCGCCCAGCTGGAGCATGAAGCGACCACTTCACGTATCGGCGAAGATCAGATGTTCTACTGTCTGCAACGTGGCATCAGTGAAGAAGATGCTATCTCGATGATCGTGAACGGCTTCTGTAAAGACGTATTCTCTGAGCTGCCGCTGGAATTTGCAGTGGAAGCACAAAAACTGTTAGCCATCAGCCTTGAGCACAGTGTGGGCTGATTGACGCCGTCACACGCGTTGCCGGAAGCAATGTGAAGGAATAAGTATGTTAAGTATTAAAGATTTACAGGTTAGCGTTGAAGACAAAGCGATCTTACGTGGTCTGAACCTTGAGATTAAACCAGGCGAAGTTCATGCCATCATGGGACCGAATGGTTCAGGTAAAAGTACGCTGTCTGCGACCTTAGCTGGCCGTGAAGACTATGAAATCACCGGCGGTTCAGTGACCTTTAAAGGCAAAGACCTGCTGGAGCTGGAGCCGGAAGAGCGCGCGGGTGAAGGGATCTTCATGGCGTTCCAGTATCCGGTTGAAATTCCTGGCGTCAGCAACCAGTTTTTCCTGCAGACCTCTGTGAACGCAGTGCGCAAATACCGTCAGCAGGATGAGCTCGATCGTTTTGATTTCCAGGATTTCATCGAAGAGAAAATTAATCTGCTCAAGATGCCTGAAGATCTGCTGACCCGTTCTGTCAACGTCGGTTTCTCCGGCGGTGAGAAGAAGCGTAACGATATTCTGCAGATGGCCGCGCTTGAGCCCGATCTGTGCATTCTGGACGAAACGGACTCCGGTCTCGACATCGATGCCCTGAAAATCGTGGCTAACGGCGTAAACAGCCTGCGCGATGAGAAGCGTGCGTTCATCATCGTCACGCACTATCAGCGTATCCTGGACTATATCAAACCTGATTTTGTGCATGTGCTGTATCAGGGCAAGATCGTGAAATCTGGCGACTTCTCGCTGGTGAAACAGTTGGAGGAGCAGGGTTATGGCTGGCTTACCGACGAAGAGTGATACTGCGCTGCAACAGTGGCACCACCTGTTTGAATCGCGCGGTGAACTGCGCTCCATGCAGGCACAGCAGCACTGGCAGCAGTTAATGCGTCTGGGCTTGCCCACGCGCAAGCATGAAAACTGGAAATACACGCCGCTGGATGGCCTGCTGGCACAGCACTTTGTGTTGCCTGAGTCTCAGGACGTGAGTGCTTCACAGGTTGAAGCGCTCGCTTTGCCGCTGGATGCCATTCGTCTGGTGTTTGTCGACGGCAAATTCCAGTCTGCGCTGAGCGCGACCGGGACTGATTTTTTCGAGATTCAGCACAGCGTTGCCGCTGAGCGTCGCGATCTGCCTGCGCCCGTTCAGCCAGAAGTCTTTCTGCATCTGACGGAAAGCCTGGCTGAAGAAGTGACCCATATTCGTCTGCCGCGCGGTAAGGCGGCTTCACGTCCGCTTTACCTGCTGCACATCACCAGCGGCAAAGATGATGGCATGAACACCGTTCATTACCGTCATCATCTGCAACTGGAAGAGAGTGCAGAAGCGGAAGTCATCGAGCACTATGTCACGCTGAACGACAGCGCGCACTTCACCGGCGGTCGCTTTACCTTTGCTGTCGCTGATAATGCTACGCTGAAGCACACCAAGCTGGCCTTTGAAAGCACTAAAAGTTATCACTTTGCCCATAATGACATCGTGATTAACCGTGATGCGCAGGTGACCAGCACCAGCTTCTTACTGGGTGCGGGTTTAAGCCGTCATAACACCAGTACGCAGCTCAATGGTGAAAACACCCAGCTGTCTTTGAACAGTCTGGTGCTGCCCGTGAATCAGGAAGTGGCGGATACCCGCACCTATCTTGAGCATAACAAAGGCCACTGCCTGAGCCGTCAGATGCACAAAACCATCGTGCGTGACAAAGGGCGTGCGGTGTTTAACGGCCACATCAAAGTGGCGCAGCATGCGTTAAAGACAGATGGTCAGATGACCAACAACAATCTGCTGTTAGGCCGCTTGGCCGAAGTGGATACCAAGCCGCAGCTGGAAATTTATGCCGATGACGTTAAATGCAGCCACGGTGCGACCGTAGGCCGTATTGATGACGAGCAGATGTTCTACCTGCGTTCGCGCGGTATCGAGCAGGACGCCGCGCAGACCATGATCATTCACGCCTTTGCGGCTGAGTTAACCGAAACGCTGGAGAACCCCGTTCTTCGCCAGGCGGTGCTCCAGCGCATTGCTCAGCGTTTTCCAGGAGACAACTCATGATGAACTTCGATCTCGAGCGTATCAGAGCGGATTTTCCGGTTCTGAAGCGTGAGGTCAACGGTCATCCGCTGGCTTACCTTGACAGCGCGGCCAGCGCACAGCGTCCTTTGTCGGTCATCAATGCCGAAAGCCATTTCTACCAGCACGGCTATGCCGCCGTGCACCGCGGTATTCACACGCTCAGCCAGCAGGCAACCAGCGATATGGAAAACGTTCGCGAACAGGCGGCACGTTTTCTGAATGCGGCTTCTGCGGAAGAAATCGTTTTTGTTAAAGGTACGACGGAAGGCATCAACCTGGTTGCCAACAGCTGGGCGGGCAGTCAACTGCAACCCGGTGATAACCTGATTATCACGCAGATGGAGCACCATGCGAATATCGTGCCCTGGCAGATGGTGGCTGAACGCTGTGGTGCGGAAATTCGGGTACTGCCCCTGACCGACAACGGTGAGCTGGCGCTGGATCAACTGGCGGGGCTGATTGACAGCCGCACGCGCCTGCTGGCGGTCACCCATGTGTCCAATGTGCTTGGTACGGTGAATCCGGTCAAAGCCATCGTCGCGCAGGCCAGGGCAGCAGGTGTGGTTACCCTGATCGACGGGGCGCAGGCCGTGATGCACAGCGCCGTCGATGTACAGGATATCGGCTGCGACTTCTATGTGTTCTCCGGCCATAAGCTCTATGGCCCAACGGGCATTGGCGTGCTGTATGGCCGCAAGGCGCTGCTGGACATCATGCCGCCCTGGGAAGGGGGCGGATCGATGATTGGTGAAGTCCTGCTGCCCACCGGCACCAACTGGAATACGGCACCGTGGCGTTTTGAAGCCGGAACGCCGAATACCGGTGGCATCATTGGTCTGGGCGCCGCGCTGGAGTATGTTGAGGCGCTGGGACTGGATACGATTCATCAGCGGGAAACAATCCTGATGAATTATGCGCTTGATAAGCTCGCCTCCGTGCCGGATATCCAGATCTACGGTTCGCAGCAGCGTACCGGTGTGATTGCCTTTAACCTGGGCAAACATCACGCCTTTGATGTCGGCAGCTTCCTTGATCAGTACGGTATAGCGATTCGTACCGGCCACCATTGCGCTATGCCGCTGCTGCGCCATTATCAGGTCCCCGCGATGTGTCGCGCTTCTTTCACGTTCTACAACAGTGAAGACGAAGTGGATCGGCTGGCGGCAGGTCTGACGCGTATTCATCGCCTGCTGGGCGGCTGAACAACGTAAACGGAGTGATTCATGGCCACGTTGCCAGAAAAAGAGAAACTGGTGCGCAACTTTAATCGTTGCGCTAACTGGGAAGAGAAGTATCTGTACATCATTGAATTAGGTGCCAAACTCCCGGAATCGTCTGAAACACTGCACCAGCCTGAAAATGCCATTACCGGCTGTCAGAGTCAGGTGTGGATCAAGATGACCCCGCAGGCAGACGGTACGATCGCCTTTGAAGGTGACAGTGATGCAGCTATCGTTAAGGGACTGATTGCTATCGTATTTAGCCTTTATCAGAACCTGCAACCCGCTGAAATCGTAGCACTGGATGTTCGCCACTGGTTCAGCGAACTGGCCCTCGTTCAGCACCTCACGCCGACGCGCTCGCAGGGGCTGGAGGCGATGATTAAGTCAATTCGCCATACCGCTCAGAACCTCAGCTAAGATACACTCCAAAGACGCCATCCGGCGTCTTTTTACTGTCTGATGAGAACATCGCATGAAACCTGCTTTTTATATAGCCGGTGCATTGCTGCTGACCTGTTTTGGGCTCTCTGCACCCGGTTTTGCTACCGAATATCCCTTGCCGCCGCCTGGCAGCCGCCTGACAGGTGAAAATCTTGTTACCCAGGTGCCAGATAATAAACGCCCGCTGGAAGATATCGCTGCGCGTTATCAGGTTGGCCTGCTGGGCATGCTGGAAGCGAACCCAGGCACCGATCCGTGGTTGCCCAAGCCGGGTACGCAGCTGACCATTCCGCTACAGATGATTCTGCCGGATACGCCACGCGAAGGCATTGTGGTAAACCTGGCGGAACTGCGGTTGTACTATTACCCAAAAGGTGAAAACAAGGTCATCGTGTATCCGATTGGTATCGGTCAGATGGGGATCATGACGCCCGTGATGGTGACCAGCATCAGCCAGAAAATCCCTAACCCCACCTGGACGCCTACCGCGAATATTCGCAAGCGCTACGCGAAAGAGGGCATTACCACTGCCTGCAGTGGTGCCCGCAGGCCCGGATAACCCTATGGGGCTGCATGCGTTGCGTATGGCGCGGGGAACCGGGCAATACCTTATCCATGGTACCAATGCCAATTTTGGTATCGGCATGCGCGTGAGTTCGGGTTGTATTCGCCTGCGCACGGACGATATTGAAGCACTGTTTAATGCGGTGCCGGTGGGAACGCGTGTGCAGGTGATTAACCAACCGGTGAAATATACCGTTGAGCCCGATGGCAAACGTTACGTTGAAGTCCATCAGCCCTTGTCGCGCAGCGAGAAAGACGATCCGCAAACCGCGCCTCTGGCCTTAAGTGCGGGCTTCAGGACGTTTATGAAGAGCGAGAAAAGTGACCAGGCCTTGATTAACGCTACGCTGACGCGCCGTTCGGGCATGCCGGTGCTGGTCAGTGCCGGTGAGCCGGTGCGGGATGAGGCAAGCGTCCTGACGGCACACTAATTAATGCGGGACAGGGCGCGAGTCCTGTCAGTGTACTAACCGAAGCAGATTGAGGCGACAGGCCTGCCTGGACATAACCGATGCGGAATGGGGCTATCGGACAGTCGCGACAGTAAACGAGGCAGGACAGGGCAAACGTGCTGTCGACGAACGACGCGGCATCAGTGAAAGAGAAGGCGTTAGTTGCGGATCAGCAGACAAAAAAATGGTGCCACAAGGGCACCATTTTTAAAACCAGAACTCTTACTTACGGTAAGAGTGAGCCTGGTTGTCCAGACGCTGGTTAGCGCGAGCTGCGTCATCTTTAGCAGCCTGAACGTCAGAACGCACTGCGTTCACGTCGTTGCTCAGCTGGTCAACTTTAGCGTTCAGAGTCTGAACGTCTGAAGACAGCTGGTCGATTTTAGCGTTGCTTGAGCAACCAGCCAGCAGAGTTGAACCCAGGATTACCGCGCCCAGTACCAGTTTAGTACGATTCATTATTTATACCCTCTAGATTGAGTTAATCTCCATGTAGCGTTACAAGTATTACACAAAGCTTTTTAACTTGAGAATAATTTTTTGATAAGAACATGCTTAAACATGATCGTTCGCTCAAAGAAACAGCGGATCAAAGAAGAAGATAAAAAAATTTAGCTAAAACAGAGAGATTTAATCGGATTAACCTTAATTTCAGGGGCATTTTTATTGTTGTTTTGGGCTGGCGTTTTCAGGAATCTGTATTACAAAGCCCATAAAAAAAGCGCCTTTTAAGGCGCTTTCGATAATAAAGCCATAAACCCCGTATTACAGCACGTGTACCGATGCGGTATTCGTGGTTCCACTTGGCACCAGCGCGCCAGAAACCAGCACAACAACATCGCCTTTTTGAGCAAAACCGCTTTCCAGCGCCGCTTCTTTACCCAGACGATAGAAATCGTCGGTTGAGGCAATTTCGCTGACCATACGCGTCTCAATACCTTTGCTCAGAATCAACTGACGCGCTGTGGTGGCATTGGTGGTTAAGGCCAGGATGGTGGCGTTAGGGAAGTACTTACGCACGGCCTTCGCTGATTTACCGCCTTCTGTTGCGACAACGATAAGTGGCGCTTCGAGCTTCTCGGCGGTTTCAACGGCACCACGGCACACCGCTTCGGTGATACGCAGTTTGCGGTTGTCATTCTGCTCATCAATGCGCGGCTTCATCACGCGGTCGGTACGCTCACAGATGGTCGCCATGATGGTGACCGACTCCAGCGGATAACGGCCTTTCGCACTTTCGCCCGACAGCATGACGGCGTCCGTCCCGTCCAGGATGGCGTTCGCTACGTCGCCGGCTTCAGCGCGAGTAGGGCGTGGATTCTTGATCATGGAATCCAGCATCTGGGTGGCGGTGATAACAACCTTACGCGCCTTATTACATTTTTTGATCATCATCTTCTGCGCGAAGATCACTTCTTCAACCGGGATTTCAACGCCCAAATCGCCACGAGCGACCATGATGCCGTCAGACGCATCCAGGATCTCGTCGAAGTTGTTCAGGCCTTCCTGGTTTTCAATTTTAGAGATGATCTGAATATTTTCGCCGCCGTGCTGCTTCAGGTGCTCACGGATTTCCAGCACGTCAGAGCGCTTACGGATAAAGGACGCGGCAACGAAATCAACGCCTTGCTCACAACCAAAAATCAGGTCGCGTTTGTCTTTCTCGGCCAGCGCAGGCAACTGGATAGAAACGCCTGGCAGGTTAACACCTTTATTCTCACCTAAATCACCGTTGTTCAGGACTTCACAGATGACGCTGTTTTCGGTGACTTCAGTCACTTTCATGCCGATCAGACCATCGTCAACCAGAATGGTATTGCCGATTTTCAAATCGTTGGCAAAGCCAGAATACGTCACCGCAACACGTTCGCTGTTGCCAATCACGCTCTGGTCAGTGGTAAAAGTAAAGGTCTGGCCAGCTTTCAGTGACACATCATTGCCACCTTCCAGCTTCATGGTGCGGATTTCCGGACCTTTGGTATCCAGCAGAATAGCGGCAGGAATGCCAGTTTTTTGGGTGACAGCACGCATATTGGTGATGCGCTGACCGTGTTCTGCATAGTCGCCGTGAGAGAAGTTCAGACGCATCACGTTCATGCCTGCTTCAAGCAGCTGGGTCAACATCTCTTCGGATTCGGTTTTTGGGCCGATAGTACAAACGATCTTAGTCTTTTTCATGACGGGTTATCTGTAAGTTGTGATGGATGATAAATAGGGTTTCGATGACAGCGCACCGAAATGAAAACGCTGGTTGAAAGAGAAAAGGGTGATACAGGATAAGAATAGGTGACGAAGGCCAGGCGTGCAGAGAAGTTGCGTGGTTAGTTGGCTTAACCACCGGGACGTTGTTGCGCAAACAATCTTAATTATCGTCATAAGCACGTAGTCGCTGAAACCTTTCAAGTAAACAACGCGGCCAGTATAATCACTAAGTATGCGAAAACCAATCGAAAAACAGTACGTAAAGGCAATGTAAATCAAGAAATGGGTTGTTGCGCAAGTGAAGAAAGGAAGTAAAAGAGTGGTGCGCTCTAATGGACTCGAACCATGGACCCCCACCATGTCAAGGTGGTGCTCTAACCAACTGAGCTAAGAGCGCAAAATAAATTTGGTGCGTCCGAGTGGACTCGAACCACCGACCCCCACCATGTCAAGGTGGTGCTCTAACCAACTGAGCTACGGACGCACTTGGTGCGCTCTAATGGACTCGAACCATCGACCCCCACCATGTCAAGGTGGTGCTCTAACCAACTGAGCTAAGAGCGCAACATGCTGTCAGGGCGACAGCGGGGACGAATATTAACGACAGCGCAGAAGGCTGGCAAGGGGAAAAACGCAAAATTGCAAATGAATGAACATCATCTGTGCGAAGCGTCGTTTTTTTGAACGTAACGGGCCTGTTACGGCCCGTTCTGCTTTTAACGCGATGCGCGCGAAAGGATTAACGCGGCCGGGAGTTGCTGCAAACGCCGAACCCGCCACAGCATCATGACGGCGGCTGAGGTCAGGCCGACAATAAACCCACACCAGAATCCTGCCGGGCCCATGCGCGGCACCACCCAGTCGGTCAACGCCAGGATATACCCTGAAGGCAGCCCCAGTAGCCAGTAGGCGATAAAGGTTATAAAGAAAATAGACCTTGTGTCTTTGTAACCGCGCAGGATACCGCTACCAATCACCTGAATGGAATCCGAAATCTGGTAAATGGCGGCCAGCATCATCAGTTGAGCAGCCAGCGTCACTACGTCGGGGTTATCGTTATAGAGCTGCGCAATGTGATGGCGGAAGGTCACCGTAAAGATCGCCGTAAGCACGGCCATACTCACGCCCACGCCCTGCGCGGTCCAGGCGGACACGCGCGCCTGTTCGGTTGATCCCTGACCCAGGCGATAGCCCACGCGAATGGTTGTCGCGACGCCCAGTGACAGCGGCAGCACGAACATCAGTGAGCTGAAGTTCAGGGCAATCTGGTGACCAGCCACATTCACAATGCCCAGCGGGGAGACTAACAGCGCCACCACGGCAAACAGGGTAACTTCAAAAAACAGCGCCAGGGCGACAGGCAGGCCCAGACCGGCCAGACGTTTCAGAATGGCGGCCGAGGGCGATGACCAGCGCTGTTCAGGCCGGATATCCTGCATGCTGCGCATGCGCCGCACCCAAAAGCGCATACAGATAAACATCGCCCAGTAAACGGAGGCGGTGGCGACGCCACAGCCCACACCGCCCAACGCGGGCATACCAAAATGCCCATAGATAAAGACATAGTTGAGCGGAATGTTGAGCATCAATCCCAGAAAGCCCAGCACCATGCCGGGCTTGGTTTTAGACAGCCCTTCGCACTGGTTACGCATCACCTGAAAAAACAGGTAACCCGGCGCGCCAAACAGCAGGGCATGCAGATAACCTTCCGCTTTTTCAGCCAGCAGCGGATCGATATCATGCATCGAGCGAATAAAATAGCCCGCGTTCCAGAGGACCAGCATGATGAGCAATGAGAGAAAAAACGCCAGCCAAAACCCCTGACGGATCTGTTCAGCGATGCGCTCGCGGCGACCTGAACCATTAAGTTGCGCAATGGTCGGCGTCAATGCCAGTAAAACACCATGACCAAACAGGATGGCGGGAAGCCAAATGGACGTGCCAACAGCGACGGCGGCCATATCCGTGGCGCTGACGGCGCCGGCCATAATGGTATCTACAAATCCCATCGCGGTTTGCGCCACCTGAGCCAGGATAACGGGAATCGCGAGGGCCAGCAATTGACGCGCTTCTGTTAAATACTTCTGCACGTAAGCACCTGACTTGTGTGATTAATAAGGAAATGAGGACGACTTCAGGCGAAGTCGGGACTAGTGTAACTGCCGCAGCCGATTTCTCCAATCTTTGTCACGCTTTGCGGTTGCGCATCTCTCAGCACGTTGAAATCTAAAAGTTAAGCGCGCCTGTGATAAACTGGAGGCAAACTTCACAGAGGCAAAGATTATGTTTACCGGTATTGTGCAGGGCACCGCAGAAATCGTGTCCATTGAAGATAAAGGTTTATTCCGTACTCATGTTGTCCGCCTTCCCGCTGAACTGTTGCCAGGCCTGGCACTTGGCGCATCCGTGGCCCATAACGGCTGTTGCCTGACCGTTACCGAGATTAACGGTGATTTGGTGAGTTTTGACCTGATCAAAGAAACCTTACGCGTGACCAATCTGGGCGACTTGCGCCAGGGCGACGTGGTGAATATTGAACGCGCGGCCAAATTCAGTGATGAGATTGGCGGACACCTGATGTCGGGCCATATCATGACCACGGCAGAAATTTGCAAAATTATCCGCTCTGAAAACAACCGCGAAGTGTGGTTCAGGATTCAGGATCCTCTGCAGATGAAATACATCCTGCACAAAGGATTTGTCGGCATCGATGGCATCAGTCTGACCGTGGGGGATGTGACAAAAACGAAGTTCTGCGTCCATTTGATTCCTGAAACGCTGGAGCGCACCACCCTGGGAGCCAAAACCTTTGGCGATCGGGTCAACATTGAAATCGATCCCCATACACAGGCCATTGTGGATACGGTAGAGCGCGTGCTGGCGCAGCGTGAAGCCGCTGCCGTGAAGGCGCTTGCGGAGCAGGCCGATCAGCCGGAAGCCGATCACGAATAAGGCCCGCCTGGCAACAATCTTGTTGTCATTCGCACGCGGTTATTGCAAAAAAGCAGCCCTGTTATCAGGGCTGCTTTTTTATCGGGAAACTGCTGACGCGCCGTCGCGTTTCGTCGCCCCGGCATCTCAGCCAACCGACCTGAGCCGGTTCGGGCAATGCGCGGCGCCAAACCGCAGCGCGTCCTGTTACCGTGCTACGCGCAATCCCCCCTCTATGCCTCGGCTAAACACCACCTGCCATAGCTGGATCTCGCGGGCGCGAAACGCACCCGCGCAGGCATTCAGATAGTACGTGAACATGCGGCGGAAGCGTTCGTCATAGCGCCCGGCAAGTGCGGCCAGGCATGTAAGAAGCGTTCGTGCCAGGCCATCAATGTCGTGTCATAGTCCGCGCCAAAGTTATGCCAGTCTTCCATAATAAAATGGGGTTCGCTGACGTCGGCGATATGGCGCAAAGAGGGCAGGCAGCCGTTCGGAAAGATATATTTGCCAATCCAGGGATCGACGTGCATATCCGTTTTGATCGCGCCTATTGTGTGAAGCAGGAAAATCCCGTCAGGCTTCAGGTTGCGATCGACCGTAGCAAAATAGGTGGGGTAATTTTTAGACCCGACATGTTCAAACATGCCCACGGACACAATGCGATCAAACTGCTGATCGAGATCTCGGTAGTCCTGCAACAGGATTTGGACATCCAGCCCCTCAACAGCGCTGTTGAGCCAGTTTTTGTTGCTCTGCCGAGATGGTTACGCCCTGAACGCTCACGCCATAATTTCTGGCGGCAAAGGCCGCCAGGCCGCCCCAGCCGCAGCCGATATCCAGCAGGCGCATTCCCGGTTTGAGTTGCAGCTTGCGGCAAATCATATCGAGTTTGGCTTCCTGCGCCGCCTCAAGCGTGGTGGCGTCTTTCCAGTACGCGCAGGAATACTGCATGTAAGGATCCAGCATCAGGCTGAAGAGATCGTTGCCTAAATCGTAGTAGGCTTTACCCACCTGCCAGGCCCGCTTTTTGGATTGCAGGTTCACCAGACGCGCCAGCGCAATACGCAGGATGTCCTGAATATGATGCGGCAGTTGCTCATCGAGTTTATGCTTCAGCGCCCGATGAAAAAACATATCCAGCCGCTCGCATTCCCACCAGCCATCCATATAACTCTCGCCCAGGCCCAGCGATCCTTTCTGCAGAACGCGTTTGAAAAAATCGGGGTGTTTAACCTGAATATCCCAGGGCCGCGAACCGTTAATTTCAATATCGGCTTTTTGCAGTAACTCCTGAACGATGCGATACCAATGGTTACGTTCGATGCCTACTTCTTCTACACATGATGAACTCATAGCCACTCCATCACCAGAACCGTCAGAACCTGAGAAAAAGCAGGAGCTGTTTCTCAGGATTATGAGAAAAGTCACAGATGACGCCTTGCGCCAGACAACAAAAAGGATACAGAGAAGAGAAAACGTCGGTATCCATGCAGCGTTGCTCACACAGATGCCGTCACAGCCTGAAGGCTGTGTGAAACATTTTTATTATGATGACAGTGCGAGTGGGTCTGGCAGAGGAGGCACACTGGCAGACCCTGATTCAGTCAGTGAAAACGGGTAACACGCAAATCGTTGCCTCAGTGATTATCCTGGCAGGGATGTGCAGATGAGGCAATATCAGTTTGTGCGCCGGCGCGGCGCTGTAGCTGATAGCCCATCAATGCCAGACCAATCGTCACCATCATAATTAGCGTGGTCGTAAACAGAGCCTGGATCAAGCCTGCGGACACCGCAAGGCTGGCGGCAAAACAGAGTCCGAGCTGAAGCGTGTTCTGCAATGCCGCCGCTTTCCCGGTGGCATTTGGGAAGGGCAGCAGCGCACTGGACACCACAATCGGATAAATCGCGCCATTTGCCAGCGCCATGCCGCAGAACGGCACCAGTAACGCCGTGAGTGACGGGCTTCCCGAAAGCGCGACGGCAAACAGCGCCCCGACACTCAGGCTATAGACGCCGAGCAACCACGGCAGCAGTGTTGCGCCAGAAAACCGGTTGAGCAGCGCACGGCAGCCAAACCCGCCGATTAAAAAGGCGATGGTTTGGGGAATATAACTGAGCCCGATATCCGCAGGAGACAGACCAATATCAGCCAGAATAAACGGCGAACCCGTCAGCCATGCAAAAAAACTGGCCGAGCAGGCGGAATACATCAGTACGTTACCGCTGTAGGCACGTGCGCGCAGCAGCGTCAGAAACCCAGGCTGCGGAGCAGAGGAACGTTGATTTTTTTGCGGCGAAGGCAGGCGCAGCGTGACCAGGATGAGCGCCACAGCAATTCCCGTCAGCACCGCAAAAATGGCGCGCCAGTGAAAATGGCCGATCAGCCAGGCGCCCAGTAACGGTGCCAGGGCGGGAGACAGCGCGACGAGCGGCATAATGGTAGCAAAGACTTTATTGGCCTGTGACTGAGGATAGCGATCGACGACCAGCGCCTGCCAGCTGACGGCCGCCGCGCACACGCCGATAGCCTGCACAAAACGCAGTACCAGCATCAGGATCACATTATCTACCCACAACATACCCGCACAGCCCAGAGCAAACAGGGCGAGGCCTGCCAGCAGCACCGGCTTACGCCCCAACCGATCAGATAAGGGGCCCCAGACCAGTTGACCACAGGCAAAACCGGCCAGAAACAGACTCATGCTGGCGCTGATCATCCCGGCTGACGTGCTAAAACTTTGCTGCATAGCGCCGAAGGCGGGCAGGTACATATCGGTTGCCAGAAAGCCCAGCATACTGAGCACGGCAAGATAGGGAATAAAGCCTTTTGAAGCGGACATCGGGTTCTCATCAGTTGCAGAATAAACGCGGGGCAGTGTAAAAGCTGTACTTCACGCTGTGAAACGGTAAAATTTGCCTGTTGCTGTTAAAAATTTTGAAGGAAAATTATGTGGTCTGAATATGCGCTGGAAGTGGTGGATGCGGTCGCACGCGGTGGCAGCTTTAGCGCGGCCGCCCAGGAACTGCACCGTGTGCCTTCTGCCATCAGCTATACCGTTCGCCAGCTGGAAACCTGGCTGGCTGTGCCGCTGTTTGAACGCCAGCACCGGGAGGTGATTCTCGCCCCGGCGGGCGAGCATTTTGTGCGGGAAGGGCGCAGCGTTATCAAAAAAATGGATGCCACACGACGTCAGTGTCAACAGCTCGCCAACGGCTGGCGCGGTCAGATTGGTATTGCCGTGGACTGCATCGTCAAACCGCAGCGGACCCGACAGTTTGTCAGGGATTTTTACCGCCATTTTCCCGACATGGAGTTGCACATCAGCTATGAGGTCTTTAACGGCGTCTGGGATGCGCTGGCAGACGGGCGAGTGGATGTGGCGATAGGTGCGACACAGGCGATTCCGGTGGGGGGGCGTTTCGCCTTTCGCGATATGGGCACCCTGAACTGGCGTTGCGTGGTGGCGCGTCAGCATCCTCTGACGCAGGTTGCTACGCTGGATGATGAGGCGTTGCGCAACTGGCCTTCTCTGGTGCTGGAAGATACGTCGCGCGCGTTACCGCGTCGTATGACCTGGGCGCTGGATAACCAACGCCGGCTGGTGGTCCCGGACTGGCAAACCGGTCTGGACTGTGTGCGCGCCGGTTTGTGTGTCGCGATGATACCGGGCCATTTAGCGCGGCCCTTACTGGACAGCGGCGAGATGGCAGAGCTGAACTTACCGCAGGCGTTTCCGGAAAGTCCCTGCTGCGTCAGCTGGGCGGAAGATCGCGCATCACCGGCGCTGGGGTGGTTACTCCAGTACCTGGGCGATGCGCAAACGCTAAATCAGGAGTGGTTGAGCGAGGATTAACGGCGATAATCGCGATAAGGACCATAGCCCACCGAGCGTCGCTCAATAAGCGTCGGGTGGACTTCAATCGTCTGCGACTCTTCCCGCTTACTGGTGATGCGATCTAACAACATCTCCAGCGCCTTCTCACCCAACTGGGCTTTAGGTTGATGCACCGTGGTCAGTGCCGGAGTGAAATAGCGCGCATTGCGCACATTGTCGTAACCAATGACGGAGATATCCTGCGGCACGCGCAGGCCCATTTCGTCGGCCGCGCAGATTGCGCCCATCGCCATGATGTCGCCCCCACAGAATACGGCGCTTGGGCGCTGCTTCTGTGACAGAATCTGCTGCATGGCCTGATAGCCAGATTCGGGTTCAAAGTCACCCTGCACAATCCATTCGGCACGTGGCTGAATACCCGCTTCTTCCAGCGCCTTAAGGAAACCGGCATGGCGACCGCCTCCCGTGTTACGCTCCATCTGGCCGGGAATGGCACCAATATCGCGATGACCACGCTCAATCAAATAACGTCCCGCCAGATAACCGCCCTGAAAAGCATTGTCCAGTACGGTATCGGTAAAGTCGGCACGGGATTCGCCCCAGTCCATCACCACCATCGGAATATTGCGGTTCGCTTCCAGCATTTGCAGCAGATCATCCGGATACTCTGAACACATCACCAGAAGCCCGTCAACGCGCTTTTGCGCCATCATCGACAGATAGGCGCGCTGTTTTTGCAGGTCATTATGTGCGTTGCCCAGAATCAGGGTATAGCCTTTATCGAAGCAGTGATTCTCAATGGCTTCGATAATTTCAGCAAAGTAGGGCGCTTCACTGGACGTGGCGAGCAGGCCCAGCGTTTTGGTGTGATTCACCTTCAGGCTACGCGCGACTGCGCTGGGAGAATAATGCAGTTCCCGAATCGCTTCCCACACCGCTTCGCAGGTATTTTCTGCGACAAAGCGCGTTTTATTGATGACGTGTGAGACGGTCGTGGTGGACACGCCCGCACGCTTCGCCACATCTTTAATTGTTGCCATGTAAATCGAACTCCCGGGCCTATCTAAATTATTGATAAGCATATTGTTAAACGTTTGCGTCAGCGGACGGTTTTTTCTGCGAAAAACATCGCTTTTCTGTCCGGTATTGAGTCATCAGGGCAGGAAATAACGTCTGAAAAGGGCGCGGACGCAACCGATATTGCGCGCTGTTGCGCAACAAAGGGGGGATTCTAACAAGGCTGTGCGGATAAAACGAGATTTTTACCCACGCGTATGTGAAAATGCTTTCACCTTACAAACGTCAGGGTTAAAGGAGAGGGGATGAGTACCGATTTAAAACTGTCATTAATGACGACGGCAGCCGCACTGTTAATGATCATCGCGTTTAGCTTCACCGCTATTCTGCACTAGCCGCATTCGTTTGCAGCGACGCTATACTGGCTGACTGGCTGACTGGCTGACTGGCTGACTGGCTGACTGGCTGACTGGCTGACTGCGCGTCCAGCCTTGCCGGTGATACGTCCTGTCTGTCAGACCGTATCACCGGCAGGTGCGGCATTTTCGCCCGGAACACCCCGCTGCACAATCGGGGCGATGTGGGCAATAAAAAAGCCGGGAAAGTTTCTTTACCCGGCTTTTTTGTATGAAGGACGTTTAGCGAACGGTCTTTGGCGTCATAACGCGACGCGCACCAATATAATGGCGCTGCCAGTAATCTTCGCTCAACGCACTGATTTGAATATCTTTACCGGTACGCGGTGACTGAATGAATTTACCGTTGCCCAGGTAAACCCCGACATGATCTGCTGTTCCACGCCCGTTGATGCGGAAGAAAACCAGATCGCCTTTTTCAAGGGATTCGCGGTTGACCGGTGCTGCATCCCGCAGATGGTACATTTCGTTAGCGGTACGGGGGATCTTAAACTTCACGACGTCTTTGTAGGCGTACCATACGAGGCCACTGCAATCAAAACCCGTATGGGGCGATTTGCCTCCCCACTGATAACGCTTGCCAAGTTGCCCCATCAGTTTTGCCATCGCCGTTTCACGCGCTTTCTGGTAACGCTGGCGATGCGCTTTACTCATTTTAATGGTGCCGGTTTCGGTATTGTCTGCCGTTAACGCCTTCGCAGCACGTTGATGACCATACCGTTTTTTGCTGGCGGCATTAACGGCGACTTTTTTGCTCAGCGTCTTGTGCGAGGAAGTCGTTTTAGCGAGCGTTTTGTGCGTGGTGGTGTGAGAGGTCGTTTTGCTGGTTTTCGTGGTCTTACTGACTTTCTGAACAGCGGAGGCGCGACTTTTTTTAGATGAGGCTTTAACCGCGCGTCGTTTGCGCCGATCATCGTCGCGCGCACTTTTTTTCTCTACCTTATGCAAGCTGGCCTTAACCGTCGCATGCGGGGAGGCAGCAGCGATGTTAAAGAAGAGTTGCGCAAAAGCCAGAATAAGAAGCGTAATGATTGAACGCATAGTCCGTTTACTGGTTAAGCTGTCAGATCAAACAGGTCTCTGACAAAGTTAAGAAAAATCTGATCACCGATCAGCGCCGAAGTCATTCTAGTCCAGTTTTTTTTAAAAGAGTAAGTCCTTTTTTTATTAATTGATGGCCTGGATAAAAATCAGGCATAAATCAGGAATTTCAGTCTCTTATAACAGCAAATTCATTGCAAATTATGAATACATTCATAGTCTTTGTCACAGTTTCCTGCGAATGCCTGACCAGCCTACTTAGCAAACATGGCGATTTAACGTCGGACGAGCCAAAATCTCGTTTTCAGTCCTGGCGTGAAGTCGCTACAATAAAGAAACACGAAGTGACGAATTAAGGAAGGCAATAATGAGTACTGTAGAAAAAATTCAGCGCCAGATCGCAGAAAACCCGATCCTGCTGTACATGAAAGGTTCGCCGAAACTGCCAAGCTGCGGTTTCTCTGCGCAGGCGGTCCAGGCGTTGTCTGCCTGTGGTGAGCGCTTTGCTTACGTGGATATTCTGCAGAACCCGGATATTCGCGCAGAGCTGCCAAAATACGCCAACTGGCCCACGTTCCCGCAGTTATGGGTTGATGGCGAACTGGTCGGCGGCTGCGACATTATTGTTGAAATGTTCCAGCGCGGCGAGTTGCAGCCGTTAATCAAAGAAACCGCTGAGAAGTTTAAAGAAGCGGAATAACTGAAAAAGGCCGACCTCGTCGGCCTTTTTTACGCGCGTTACTCGGTTGTTTCTCCACCCGTCGCCGACGCTTCCGTTACAGCTAACGGCCAGCCACCCAGCCGTTTCCAGCGGTTAACCAGCTCGCAAAATAAGGTCGCCGTTTGCTGTGTATCATAGAGCGCGGAGTGCGCCTGACTGCTGTCGAACGCCATTCCTGCGGCTTTGCAGGCTTTCGCCAACACGGTCTGGCCCAGCACCAGTCCGCTCAGCGCGGCCGTGTCGAAGGTCGCAAAGGGATGAAAGGGATTGCGTTTCAGGCCCGCACGTTCCGCCGCCGCATTCATAAAGTTCAGATCAAACGTGGCGTTGTGAGCGACCATGATGGCGCGGTTGCATCCGGTCTCTTTGATGCCTTTTCGCACCATTTTAAAAATGGCATGCAGGGCCTCATATTCGCTGACTGCGCCGCGCAAAGGATTCGTGGGATCGATGCCCGTAAACGCCAGCGCTTCAGGGTGCAGGAGCGAACCGACAAAGGGTTCCACATGAAAATGCAGCGTCTCGTCGTGATGAAGCCAACCCTCATCATCCATTTTCAGGGTGATGGCAGCAACTTCCAGCAACGCATCGGTTTGCGCATTAAAGCCCGCCGTTTCAACATCGATCACGACAGGATAAAAACCACGAAAGCGTTGATTGAGTGCGTTGGGGGAAGACGATTCAGACATCAGGATCTCATTGCAGAAAAAGGGCAGCGCGTAGTATGCCAAAAAAGCGCACTCTCTGCAGCAGATGTGGGCGAGGGAAGTAAGAATCAGCCTGCAGGCGGCAGGCTGATGGGCGGTAACGGTTAGTTACCGAGGCCGTGACCGGCATGTTTGTTTTCGATCAGCTCGATCTTATAACCGTCAGGATCTTCAACGAAGGCGATGATGGTGGAGCCGCCTTTCACCGGGCCCGCTTCACGGGTCACGTTGCCGCCGTCGTTACGGATACGTTCACAGGTTGCCGCGACATCATCAACGCCCAGCGCAATGTGGCCATAAGCATTCCCCAGGTCGTAGCTGTCTACGCCCCAGTTATAGGTCAGTTCAATCACCGCGCCTTCGCTCTCTTCGGTGTAGCCGACGAACGCAAGCGTATATTTATATTCAGCATTTTCGCTTTGACGCAGCAGACGCATGCCCAGCACAAGGGTGTAAAAATCGATCGAGCGTTGTAAATCGCCAACGCGCAGCATGGTATGAAGTAAACGCATAGTTTCCTCTTTAAAAAAACGTCATCCCCGGATGACATAAATACGCAGTATAGCGACGATCATCGCCAAACAATAACCGCAGCCGTGACACCTTCTCACGGCTGCCTGCTGTTTTACAGCGCAGGATAATCAGTATAGCCCTCTGCGCCACCGCCGTAGAACGATTCGGGACGTTGTGGGTTAAGCGGAGCATCTTTTTGTAAACGCTGCGCCAGATCCGGGTTGGCGATGTAGTCACGACCAAACGCAACGGCATCGATCAGGCCACGGCTGATCAGGTCATCGGCTTTTTCGACGGTGTAGGCGCCGGCACCAATGATGACGCCCGGGAAGGTATCCCGCACTTTCTGGCAAAACGCATCGCTGTAAGGCGTGCCGCCTGCCCAGTCCGGTTCGGACATGTGCAGATAAGCGATGTTGCGTTTCGCCAGCTCAGCGATAAACCACAGCGCATCTTCTTCTTCGTTCGGACCGTTATCCAGGTTCTGGAAACTGCCAACGGGCGACACGCGAATACCTACGCGGTCTGCGGACCAGTTAGCAATGGCGGCATCGACGACCTCCAGCGCAAAACGGCCACGGTTTTCCACGCTGCCGCCGTAGGCATCGGTACGATGGTTAGACGACGGCGACAGGAACTGATGCATCAGATAACCATGAGCAGAGTGCAGTTCCAGCAGGTCGAAATCAGCTTCACGCGCATTGGCGGCTGCCTGACCAAAATCCGCCACAATCTGCTGGATTTCACTGACGCTCAGCTCGCGCGGCATCGAGGTATCTTCGCGATACACGCTGCCGTCTTCAGCACGCAATGAGGTGCGGGTTCCTGCCGGAATGGCGGACGGTGCAACCGGTGCCTTACCTTCAGGCTGAACGCTGTTATGTGAAATGCGGCCGGTGTGCCAAAGCTGGACTGCGCTGTGGCCGCCTGCCTGATGAATGCCTTCATTGATGACTTTCCACGCGGCAATTTGTTCCTGCGTGTGCAGACCTGGCGCGCCCGCATAACCTTTCGCCTGGAAGGAGACCTGAGTCGCTTCAGTGATAATTAACCCCGCACCCGCACGTTGGCGATAGTATTCGGCCATCAACGGCGTCGGGATATCGCCCGGTTCGATGCTACGTAAACGCGTCAGTGGGGCCATAAAGACACGATGAGGAACGGTAATTGCGCCCACTTTTAACGGACGAAACAACTGAGTACTCGCCATAACAACTCCTTTCAAGTAGACCGGTCGTCTACAAATGGTGGTTTTTTTAAACCAGCGGTTTTGTTAGCCACTGTTCGATGGTAATTAAGGCCAGCCGCATGGGCTGTGCATTACGGGATAGCTTGCTCTGTAAACTTGCACCCAGCCAGAGAACATACAGCAGTTCAGCCAGTTGCTCCGGAGGCGAGGGCAGAGATAAATCCTCTTCGTGCTGTGCCTGCGTCAGCGCCTTAGCATAGGCGGCGATAACGTGGCTGGCTCCCTGCTGCAAGGCTATGCGCATAGGCTCTGACAGGTCGCAGACTTCGGCTGATAATTTTACGCTCAGGCAGCCCACAATATTGCCCTGCCGTTCAAACAGATCGAGCGCATGGCGAAAATGGGCCAATAATCGCTCACCCGCCGATCCCGCAGGCTGGAAGAGCTGCTGCTCAAGGTTCTGCAGGTAACGGACAAAGTACCGCTCAAGCAACGCCACGCCAAAGGCTTCTTTAGAGGGAAAATAGTAATAAAACGATCCCTTAGGGATCTGCGCCTGATTCAGTAGCTGGCTCAGGCCCATACCGGTAAAGCCCCGTTGCAGGCAAAGCGATTCGCCTGTCGTCAGCAGGTGTTCCCGGGTTTCATTACGTTGCGGCATCTTATTCATGGGGGTCATCCTGGTAGACCAATCGGTCTAATGCAAACTTTTATCGCGCGCCAGGCACGCAGTGTTAAATTGAAGGCGATTTAGAGTGAATAAATTGTTCAAGTTATGATTATTTCTTGCACAAATGCCGGACTCTGGCTTCAATAGACGTATCACCGTTTCAGTAGAGGCCGTTGTGGCAGAGCAGCTTGAGTTTTTTCCGGTACCCAGTCCATGCCGGCGTATTTGCGAAACCGATTCACGTGGCTACTGCAAAGGCTGCCTGCGTAGCCGTGAGGAACGTTTTAACTGGCTGCAATACAGCGACAGTCAAAAGCGTGAGGTGCTCCGCCTCTGTCACCAGCGCCGTTTGCGCCTGTTACGTCAGCAGCACAAAGAAGAACCGCAGGAACCGCAGCAACCCACCTTATTCTGACCGCATGGTGATTTCCGTTATACTCCCTGACACACATCCAGCCTCAAGGCCACAGGGAGAACACCATGCTACAACCGCAAGCCATCGCGCCACAGGGCCCCGACTTTTCACCGCTGATTATGGGCTATTGGCGTTTGATGGAATGGGGCATGACACCACAGCAGCTGGTGGGGTTTATTGAGCACCATCTTTCACTGGGCATTTCGACGGTCGATCATGCCGACATTTATGGTGATTACCGCTGTGAGGCCGCATTTGGTGAGGCGCTCAGACAGGCCCCGGGATTACGTGATCGGCTGCAGATCGTCACCAAGTGCGGTATCGCGACCCGCGCAAAACCTGAACACCAGATTGGCCATTACATTACGGAAAAAGCGCATATTGTGGCCAGTGCCGAACGCTCGCTGGGACATTTCAATACCGATCGCCTTGATCTGCTGTTGATTCATCGCCCCGACCCGCTCATGGCGGCCGATGAGGTTGCCGAAGCCTTTCTGCACCTGCATCAGGCAGGCAAAGTGTTGCATTTTGGCGTGTCCAATTTTACCCCCTCGCAGTTTGCCCTGCTGCAGTCTCGTTTGCCGTTTGGCCTCGTGACCAACCAGCTTGAGATCTCACCCGTTCAGCAACATGTTCTGCTTGATGGATCGCTGGATCACTGCCAGCAGCAGCGTTTGCGCCCAATGGCCTGGTCGTGCCTGGGGGGCGGACGTCTGTTCAGCGATCCGCATTTTCAGCCGCTGCGCGGCTTTGTTGAATAAATCGAACTTTTGCTGAGTTGCAGGATCAGATCACGCATAATCCTGATAATGCAGGCAGTTACGTGGCTAAGCAGAAATTCAAAATCACCAACTGGTGCAACTACAACAAGGCCCTGATTAATCGTGGCTCCATCACTTTCTGGCTGGATGATGAGGCGATTCAGGCCTGGTATGAGTCACCAACGCCCCCATCACGCGGACGGCCTCAGCGCTATTCAGACCTTGCCATCACGACTGTCCTGATGATTAAACGCGTATTCCGGCTGACCCTGCGAGCCGCACAGGGCTTTATTGATTCCATTTTTTCCCTGATGGG
>NZ_VZPF01000041.1 GCF_008801695.1 Pantoea stewartii subsp. stewartii | reverse complement strand
GCCATGATCAAACTCTTCAATTTAAAGTTTGATTTGCTGCAACCAGTGCAGCGATGCTCAAGGAAAACGTCGTAATGAATTTCAATACGTGTTCACTCTTAAGACTTGATATTTTTTTTGCGTCCGGAGACGCGGATATCAATCCTGCGAGTGCCCACACAGATTGTCTGATAAATTGTTAAAGAGCAGTGCAACCAGCGGGTTAACCCTCTGTTGCGAGGTGGCGTATATTACGCTTTCCTCCTTCAGAGTCAACCTCTTTTTCAGAAGTTTTACTCCGGCGAAAACTCCGGGGAGCTCTCTGCTGAACACCGCGTTACGTAAGCCGTTGTGCCGTGTCAGTGGAGGCGCATTATAGGGCGTTCTTTCTGGGTGACAAGCATTAATTATAAAAAAATGACTGAGCGATTCATTTTTAAACGAACGGGGTAAAAAGCGACACATCCTGCGTAAATAACGCACGGAAATCACCACATATCGGTTGAAAGAGGCGTATTGTGCATTTCTGCCAATGCTATTCTTTTTATATTCTTTGCCGAAGACATTACGAAGGACGCTCAATGATTAAATCCGCGCGCAGTATGGCCGGTCTGCCATGGATTGCCGCTATGGCCTTCTTTATGCAGTCACTGGATGCCACGATACTCAATACCGCGCTGCCCGCGATCGCTACCAGCCTTGAACGTTCCCCGCTAGCCATGCAGTCCGCCGTTATCAGCTACACCTTAACTGTTGCCATGCTTATTCCGGTTAGTGGATGGCTTGCAGACCGCTTTGGCACACGCAAGATCTTTATTATTGCCGTTTCGCTGTTTACGCTGGGTTCACTTGCCTGTGCCTTATCGCCCTCCTTATCAATACTGGTCACATCGCGCGTTATTCAGGGCGTGGGTGGCGCGATGATGATGCCCGTCGCGCGGCTGGCACTTCTGCGTGCCTATCCCCGTAGTGAACTCTTACCTATTCTCAACTTTGTCACCATGCCGGGATTAGTCGGACCGATACTGGGGCCGTTGCTGGGGGGAATCATGGTGACCTATGCCACCTGGCACTGGATCTTCCTGATAAACATTCCGATAGGTCTGCTCGGCATCGTCTATGCACGTAAATTCATGCCTGACTTCACGACACCAAAGCGCCGCTTCGACTTTCTGGGATTTTTATTGTTCGGCATTGGATTAGTGATGATCTCTACCGGCATAGAGCTGTTTGGTGAGCGTATTGTCTCACCCTGGCTTGCGGCAGGCGTTCTGACTGGCGGCGTTGTCTTGTTGCTCCTCTATATAGCCCATGCCCGGCGTCATCCCTCGCCGTTGATCAATCTGCCCATGTTTAAGACACGCACATTCTCGGTAGGCATCATTGGTAACATCGCTTCGCGGCTGGGCACTGGTTGCGTGCCGTTTTTGATGCCGCTGATGCTTCAGGTAGGATTTGGCTATTCTGCGATTCTGGCTGGCTGCATGATGGCCCCCACAGCCATTGGCTCCATTCTGGCTAAACAAAGCGTGACGCAATTACTGCGCTGGTTTGGCTATCGCCGCCTGTTAGTCAGTATTACGATGATCATTGGCGTGATGATCGCCAGCTTCTCGCTGCAGTCACCTTCTGAGGATATTGCGTTCTTATTAATTCCGCTCTTTCTGTTAGGTATGGCGATGTCCACCCAGTTTACGGCAATGAACACCATTACCCTGGCTGATTTGGATGACGACAATGCCAGTGGCGGCAACAGTGTACTCGCGGTGACACAGCAGCTCGCGATCAGCTTTGGGGTGGCCGTCAGTGCGGCCGTCCTGCGCTTTTATCAGGAATTTGATAGCACGACAGTAGAACAGTTCCATTCTACCTTCCTGACGATGGGCATCGTCACCGTCCTGTCAGCGCTGACGTTTACGATGCTGCGCAATGGCGACGGACGCAACCTGATTAAAAATCGCGATAAAAAGAAGAAAGCTTAAACCGATCCCCGCGGAACCAGTTCCGGCGTCAGTACCAGCGTCTGCTGGCTGACGTCGGGATTACTCAGACGATAAATCAACGTATCAATAGCCAGTTCACCCAGCTCATCTTTCGGTTGATGAATGGTGCTCAGCGGCGGCGACATATAGCGCGCCAGTTCCACGTCATCATATCCCATCACCGCCATATCCTGCGGAATCTGCAAGCCGGCCTGATGTAGTGCATGGTAAACCCCAACCGCCATCGCGTCGTTGCTGGTAAAAACGGCATGCGGTGGGGTATCCAGCGCCAACAGTTCGAACATAGCGTTATAACCGCCCGCAAACTCAAAGTCACCGCTCACGACATAGTCTGGCGGGACCTCCAGACCGTTTTTCTGCATTGCCTGATGAAAACCTTCAAGGCGCATGCGCGCCGGGGTTTTATCAAGCGGCCCGGAAATACAGGCGATACGCGAATATCCGCTGTCAATCAGATGCTGTGTCGCCAGTTCACCCCCCAACAGCGCGTTATCCTGAATGATATCGCCCCGCCCTTCGAAAGGCGCCCAGTCCATCATCACCATAGGAATAGAAGGATAACGATTCAGGATTTCCGCCGACGGTAAATGACTTTCCGTGCACATAATCAGCAAACCATCGACCCGCTTTTGCAGCAAGGTTTCCAGGCTACGATTCATACGGTCTTCGTCCCCGGCGGTATTGCACAGGATCAGGCTGTATCCACGCTCATAACAGCTGTCTTCAACACCACGTACCACTTCGGCATAAAAGGGGTTACTGCTGGCGGTCAGTAGCATGCCGATCGTATGGGTTTGGTTAAGCTTGAGGCTACGAGCTAGTGCCGACGGCGCATAGTTCAGATCGCGAATCGCCTGTTCGATTTTTTCACGCACACCATCGCTCACAAAACGATTCTTGTTGATGACGTGTGAAACCGTTGAGGTGGAGACGCCCGCCAGCCGGGCGACATCTTTCATCGTAGCCAAGCGCTTAACCCTGTTGCTGTAAAAAGTCGTCGATCTCGGCACGCCAGGGTACAGAGGGCTGTGCTCCCGAACGGGTTACCGCAATTGCCGCAGCAGCGTGCGCAAAGCGAACGGCATCCAGCATGGCCTTGCCTTCAAGACGTGCTGTGATAAACGCGCCGTTAAACGTATCACCCGCCGCAATCGTATCTACGGCTTTCACGTCAAAGCCCGCAACACGTTGCCCCTGGCCCTTTTCACTCAGCCAGACGCCACGGCGTCCCAGGGTGATCAAGACAGTGGGGATGCCTTTATTATGTAACGCAGCCGCCGCACGCGCAGCGTCCTCATCATTTCTGACGGCAATTCCTGTCAGGATTTCAGCCTCAGTCTCGTTTGGCGTAATCACGTCAACCAACGCTAACAGACTGTCCGGCAGAGCCGTTGCTGGCGCAGGATTCAAAATGACCTGCGTCTGATGCTGTCGGGCAAGAGTTGCCGCCGCTACCACGCTGTCCAGTGGCGATTCAAGCTGCATCAGTAATGCGTCAGCCCCGGCGATAACCTGCTGGTGACGCGCGACGTAGGCTGGCGTTAACGCGGCATTAGCACCGGAATAGATGCCTATATTATTTTCGCCTTCGCCATTGACGAAGATCATCGCAACGCCCGTCGATTCACCCTCAATGACCTCTACCGGCTGGGTATCAATCTTATCCTGCGCGAGTTGCTGACAGACACGTTCACCAATGTCATCAGCACCGACACAAGCAATAAAGGCAATATCCGCGCCCGCACGGCCGGCCGCAACCGCCTGATTGGCGCCTTTACCACCAAACGCAATCTGATATTTCTGCCCGATCACCGTTTCGCCGGGACGGGGAAAGTGTGCCAGGTTAAGGATATGGTCAGCATTGATGCTGCCGAGAACGGCCAGTTTTGCGTGTTTGCTCATTGGGAGAGTCCGAAATAAGTGCGCCACCGATGGGTGGCGCAGTGCCCTGCTTTTCTTTGATTTATTTAGTAACCAGTTTCAAATCAACTGGATAAACTGCCTGCACTTTTTCGCCTTTCAGCACTTTATCAGCAGTCTGAACGCCGATCATGCCAATTTTCTCTGGCATCTGAGCAACGGTCGCCGCCAGCTTACCGCCTTCAACGGCTTTCACACCATCTGGCGTGCCGTCAAAGCCCACCACCAGCACATCGGTCTTACCAGCAGTCTGCAGTGCACGCAGGGCACCCAGTGCCATTTCGTCGTTCTGGGCAAATACCGCCTGCACATCTGGATGCGCCTGCAACAGGTTCTGCATCACGTTCAGGCCTTTAGTACGGTCAAAGTCAGCAGGCTGGCTGGCCAGAACCTTGAACTTGTGTGCATCAACAGCTTTCTGGAAGCCTTCGCCACGTTCACGGGCTGCTGAAGTTCCCGCGATCCCTTCTAATTCGATGATTTTCGCGCCATCACCCAGTTTACGGGCAATAAAGTCACCTGCCATTTTTCCGCCGAAGCGGTTATCAGATGCAACATGGCTTACCACGGTACCCTGAGCCGCCACGCGATCCAGCGTGATAACAGGGATTTTTGCCTGGTTAGCCAGCTTGATGGCATTGCCTACAGAGTCAGAATCGGTTGGGTTGATCAGCAGTGCTTTGGTGCCGCGAACCGTCAGATCCTGCACGTTAGCCAGTTCTTTCGCAGGGTTGTTCTGTGAATCCAGCACGACCAGGTTGTAACCCAGTTTGTCCGCTTCTTTTTGCGCGCCGTCTTTCAGGGACACAAAGAACGGGTTATTCAGCGTAGAGATAACAAGGGCAATGGTATCTTTCGCCATTGCGCTGGCGCTGAGGGTTGCGCCAAGAATGACAGCGAGTGCAGTTAACTTTTTCATCATTTTATCCTGTATAAGAGTCTGAGTTATTTGCTGCTTTTATTATCCACCAGCACCGCCAGCAGAATAACGACTGCTTTGACGATCATCTGGTAGTAGGAAGATACACCCATCAGATTTAATCCATTGTTTAAAAAGCCAAGGATTAATGCGCCAATTAAGGTGCCAACGACGCGGCCTTTACCGCCTGCCAGACTCGTTCCGCCCAGCACGACAGCCGCGATAGCGTCCAGTTCATAGCCTGTACCCGCTGTTGGCTGGGCAGAAGACAGACGCGCCACTTCAATCGATCCCGCCAGCGCGGCCAGCATGCCAGACAGTGAGTAAACAATAACTTTCACACGGTTAACGTTGATGCCGGAGAGACGCGTGGCCGCCTCATTACCGCCCAACGCATAAATATAGCGACCCAGGCGCGTGTGATGCAGCATGTACCAGGCGGCGACAAACACCAGCGCCATCAGCCAGACCGGGGTTGGAATACCCAGCGGACGACCAATACCAATCCAGCCAAACAGATCGGCATTATCGTTAAAACCGGTATTGACCGGACTGCCGTTGGTATAAACCATGGTGACGCCGCGCAGCAGTAACATCATGACCAGCGTAGCGATAAACGCCTGCACCTTGCCCCGCGCCACGATGGTTCCCGTGACCGCACCAATCGCCGCGCCCAGCACCAGGGAGGCTGCAACGGCAACAAAGGCATTCACCTCCATGCCTACCAGCGAGGCGGCCACCGCGCCCGTCAGCGCCAGCAGCGAGCCGACGGAAAGATCGATGCCGGACGTTAAAATGACCAGGGTCATTCCCACAGCCATGATGGCATTGACCGATGTCTGCTGAAGAATGTTGAACAGGTTGGCCACAGTAAAGAAATTGGGGCTCTGGCTCGCCACCACAGCAATCAACACAATCAGCGCAATCAGCGATTTTTGCTCAAGTAGCCAGGCTTTGCTGAACCAGCGACGGTTAGATGGAACGGTTTGGGTGGTCATACAACTAAATCCTCACTGTGTTGCTTACCGACGGCTGCTGCCATCAGGCTTTCCTGGGTAGCTTCTTCACGGCTAAATTCGCCGCTTAAACGGCCTTCATGCATCACGACAATACGGTCACTCATGCCCAGCACCTCTGGCATTTCTGACGACACCAGGATGATGCTCAGCCCTTCAGCTTTGAACTGATTAATCAGCTGATAGATCTCTTTTTTGGCCCCGACGTCCACGCCGCGCGTCGGTTCGTCAAGAATCAACACGTTAGGGCGCGTCATCAATCCACGGGCTATCGCCACCTTCTGCTGATTCCCGCCCGATAACAGGCCAATCGGCTGCTCCATCGACGGCGTTTTCACGTTAAATAAGCGAATGAAATCTTTTACAGCGAGCTGCTCTTCCGCATGGCGCAGTCTGCCAGCCGGGTGACTGAAATAGCGTAAGGCGGTAAGCGACATGTTTTCTTTGACTGACATGCCTAACACCAGGCCATCGCGCTTGCGATCTTCGGAGATATAAACGATGCCGTTAGCCAGGCCATCCTGAGGAGAACGGATCACGACTTCACGTCCACTCAGCCAGACCTGCCCCCCGGTACGGGGCAAGGCACCATACAAAATTTTCATTAACTCTGTCCGGCCTGCGCCCATCAGGCCCGATACGCCGAGAATTTCGCCTTTACGTAAGGTAAAGCTGACGTCATCCACGCCAGGGCCGCTGAGGTTCTGAACCTTAAGACGAATTTCGCCGGGCGCCTCATCCAGATGGGGATACTGATCTTCTAATTTGCGTCCCACCATCATTTCGATCAGGCTCTCTTCGCTCATCTCGGCGACCGGACGCTCTGCAATAAATTGCCCGTCACGGAAGACCGTCACGTCATCACAAATCTCAAAAATTTCTTTCATGCGATGAGAGATATAAACGATGCCGCATCCTTGCGCCTTCAGTTCATTGATCACCCGGAACAAGGACAATGTTTCGGTATCCGTCAGCGCATCCGTGGGCTCATCCATAATGATGACTTTCGATTCAAAGCTCAGAACCTTGGCAATTTCGACCATTTGTTGATCGCCGATGGATAAATCGCCCACCAGCTTGTGACTGCTAAAACGCAGATTCAGGCGTTTCAGGAGCGCATCCGCCTCGGCATACATCCGCTTCCAGTTAATGCGACCAAAACCATTAATGAATTCACGCCCAAGAAAGATGTTTTCTGCCACAGTCAACTGCGGGATCAGGTTGAGCTCCTGATGGATAATGCCGATACCGGCTTCCTGCGAGGCTTTCGGTCCACTGAAGGTGGTTTCTTCGCCCAGCCACTGCAGTGATCCGGCATCACGGGTATAAATCCCGGTCAGCACCTTCATCATGGTGGACTTGCCGGCGCCATTCTCACCGACTAATGCCATAACGCGCCCTGCCCAGACGGACAGCGACGCGCCATTTAATGCTTTCACGCCCGGAAACGCTTTTTCGATGCCTTTGAGCTGCAGTAACGGTTGCATAACGGCCTCAGAAGGTCACACCGGCACTCAGGATGACATTCGCATACGGAGAGCACTCTCCGCTGCGAATGACCGCCTGGCTACGTTGTGTTTGTTGTTTAAACTGTTCATGACTGATGTAGCGGATGGTAATGCGATTTCCCTGGTGCTGTTGCAATGCGTCGAGCACGGCGATCAGTTCGCTATGGAGCTGCGGATTGTGTTGCTTAATTTCTTCCGCGATAAAGGCGCTTTCCACCTGCATCTCATGCGTTACCGCTTCCACCACCTGCATGAAGCCTGGCGTACCCGGTATCAGTGCCAGATCGATACGCTGCGTTTCTGCCGGAATGGGCAACCCCGCATCAGCGATCGTCAACGTATCTGTATGGCCCAGGCGGGCGATAACGTAAGAGAGTTCAGCGTTTAACAGGCGACCTTTTTTCATTTTTCCACTCCAGAGCGAAACGTTTCGCTTTCTGGAGTGTATAAAAAGAAGGTTACAATTCAACCACTGGAGAAGAAATTTGTGATCGCTATCGAAACGTTTCGATATTGCCGGAGGGAATTTGAGTTAGGCACTGTTCTGAAAGGAAAACCGGACCGTCAATACGGTCCGGTCACGGGAGATTAAGGAAGCTTCTTAACCTGTTTCACATCCAGTTCAATGCTGTTGAAGTCTTTATCCAGTTCACCTGTCAGCTCAACCCGATCTTTCGGCGAAACCGTGACGCCATTCCAGCGTTTATGGTCGATCTCGACCGTCATTGTGCCGCTTTCATCGCGGAACAAATAATCTTCGTTACCCGTTTGTTTTTCAAGCTGACCCCTTACGGTAATCCAGCTGTCATCTTTCATCGCTTCAGCCTGCTTCACCGTCACGACGCTGGTGTGATCGGCGTGAAAACCACCCTGCTGCGTGTGTGCTGCCGGTGCAGGCGCATTCGGGTCAACAAAACCGCCTTGTTGTGCCGCCAGTACAGGCGCAGACGCTAACAGTGTTACAGCGATAAGTGCAGCATACTTTTTCATTTCGTCACCTCTTGTCTGTGAATCCGTTCTTTCAGTGAAAGCAGTAAACCACACAGTTCTTAACAGGATCTTAAGGGGAAAATATCCTCTTTTTTTAGCCAGACTCGCTGTACAACCGCCATTTCGCTTCGTATAAATCGCTTATTAAAAGGGAGAGACGATGCGCATTTTACTGATTGAGGACGATCGCCTGATCGGCGACGGCATTAAGGCTGGACTCAGCAAGCTGGGGTTTAGCGTCGACTGGTTTGTCTCAGGCGAGGCCGGATTTCAGGCCCTGAATGCCGCCCCGTGGGATGCGGTTGTGCTTGATTTGTCCCTGCCGGAGCGTGACGGGCTGGACATTCTGCGTCAGTGGCGTCAGCAGGGCTACGATGTCCCGGTACTCATTCTGACGGCGCGCGATGCACTCGACCAACGGGTTGAAGGATTACAGATGGGCGCGGACGATTATCTGTGCAAACCCTTTGCGCTGACCGAAGTCGCCGCGCGTTTACAGGCACTGATTCGACGACGCCACGGGCAACTGCAACCCGAACTGCGTCACGGCGATGTCGTATTGATCCCCGGTAACCTCAGCGTGGTACAAAACGGGGCCAGCGTTGAACTAAAAAGCCGCGAGATGGCGCTGCTGGAACTGTTTATGCGTAACCCGGGGCGCGTGCTGACGCGCAGCCAGTTAGAAGAAAAACTTTACACCTGGGATACCGAGGTTTCGAGTAATGCGGTGGAGGTGCATATTCATCATCTGCGCAGGAAATTAGGCCAACGCTTTATTCGCACGATTCACGGCGTGGGCTATACGCTGGGGGAAAGCGAATGCGATCGATGAGCTTATTCCTGCGTCTGGGCATTGGCCTGATGTTGATACTCGGCATCTGCTGGGGAGCGGCCACGCTGAGCGCTCGCTACCAGACGCGCGAAACGATCAATGAGCTGTTTGATACGCAGCAACTGTTACTTGCAAAGCGCCTGCTGACGCTGAATTTCACCTCAGTGAACGAAACCTCGCTTCCCAGGAGTAAAAAAATACTGCCCCATAACCGGGGCAGGATGATGATGCGCTGGCCTTTGCCGTCTTTACGCGTGATGGAAAACCGGTCCTCAACGATGGCGATAACGGCAAAGATCTTCTCTTTAATGCCGATCATCAGGGCTTTCTGAATGGTCAGCTCAGGGACGATGACGATCCCTGGCGGTTAGTCTGGCTGACCACGCCCGATCAACGCTACCGCGTAGTGGTGGGTCAGGAATGGGAATACCGGGATGACATGGCCAACGATATCGTGAAGACCAGCACGCTGCCCTGGCTGATTTCACTCCCCTTTATGCTGCTGATGTTAACGGGCCTGGTCTGGTATGAACTCCGCCCGCTAAAAAAGCTCAGCCAGCAACTGGCTCAACGCGCACCTGATGATGATGCGCCTTTACAGGCTGACCGCGTGCCGAAAAAGGTGCGCCCGGTCATTGACGCGCTGAATGGGCTGTTTGGTCGAATTCATACGATGGTGCAGCGGGAACGCCGCTTCACGTCCGATGCGGCGCACGAATTACGCAGTCCGCTGGCGGCCCTGCAGGTACAAAGCGAGGTCATCCAACTGGCCGCCGATGACGAGGCAATGCGCACGCATGCACTTCAGCAGTTGGATGCGGGCATTGTCCGGGCGACACGTCTGGTGGATCAGTTACTGACGCTGTCGCGTATTGAAGCAGAGGATGCCCGTAACGCGTTCCAGCCTGTCATGCTGAAGAAAGTGGCGCAGGAAACCCTGGCCTCACAGCTGCCGCTGGCAGAGAAAAGTGATATCCGGTTGCGCTTCAATGCTGAAGCCGATCCGGTCATTTCGGGACATCCCTTGCTGCTGTCTTTGCTGATAAGGAATCTGCTTGATAACGCCATTCGTTATACACCGCCAGGCAGCAACGTAGATCTGATTCTTCAGTCAGGAAGATTGCGAGTGGAAGATAACGGCAGCCGTTTATCACCCGACGCGCTACAACGACTGGGTGAGCGTTTCTGGCGTCCGCTAGGGCAGGAGAAAAGCGGCAGTGGATTAGGTTTATCCATTGTGCGCAATATTGCCCAGTTACATGGCATGACGCTGCACTTCAGTCAGCTTCCGGAAGGCGGGCTGTGCGTCAGCCTGAGCTGGTAAAAAAAAAGCGCCTGACAGGCAGGCGCACGCTGTTAAATCTCGACCTGGGTACCCAGTTCAATCACCCGGTTGGGCGGAATCTCAAACTGGTCTGGCGCACGTAGCGCATTGCGCTGTAGCGTCATGAACAGCTTGCCGCGCAGTCGCAGATACCATGGCCGTTTGCCGATGATCAGCGACTCATGAGACATAAAGAATGAGGTCTCCATCATGCGGCAGTTCAGTCCCTCCAACCCACAACGATGGAAAATCTCCTCTACGTTTGGCGTTTCACGCCAGCCGTAACTGGCTACCACACGCCAGAAGGTCGGCGACAACTGTTCGATAGTCACGCGTCTGACGTTATGCACATAGGGCGCGTCTTCTGTGCGCAGTGTTAATAACACCACGCGTTCGTGCAGCACCTTATTGTGCTTGAGGTTATGCAGCATGGCAAAAGGGATCACATTTAGTGCGCGTGACATATAAACCGCCGTTCCGGGCACGCGCACAGGCGGCGATTTTTCCAGAGAAGCAATCATTGCCTCCAGAGAGTTGCCGTGTTCATGCATACGACGCAGCAAACGGAAGCGTTCACTCTTCCATGTCGTCATCACGATAAACATCATCAATGCCAGAGTCAGCGGCAGCCAGCCACCGGAGAAAATCTTGATCAGGTTGGCCGAGAACAGGGATACGTCAATGCACAGCATGGCAATCAAAATCAGTCCAACCAGATAGCGATTCCAGTGCCAGTTCATTATCGCGACGGTCGCGCAAAGCACAGAGGTCAGCACCATTGTGCCCGTGACCGCAATCCCGTATGCCGCAGCGAGATTACTCGAATGCTCAAAACCAATAATCACAATCACCACAGAGAAATAGAGCAGCCAGTTAATGATTGGGATATAGATCTGGCCTGACTCTTTTTCTGAGGTATGAACAATGCGCATGGGCGGCAGATAGCCGAGACGCACGGCCTGGCGGGTTAACGAGAATACGCCGGAAATAACCGCCTGCGAGGCGATGACGGTGGCTAACGTTGCCAGAATCAACATGGGGACAAGCGCCCAGTCGGGTGCCAGCAGGAAAAACGGGTTTTTGATCGCTTCCGGGTGTTTCAGCAACAGCGCGCCCTGACCAAAATAGTTGAGCACCAGCGACGGCAGCACCACCACAAACCACGCCAGGCGAATAGGAAACTTACCGAAGTGCCCCATGTCTGCATACAGCGCTTCAACGCCCGTAATCGCCAGCACAACGGCGCCAAGCGCAAAGAAGGACACCGATTTATATTCCACAAAGAAGTGCAGCGCCCAGTAAGGATTCAACGCCTGGAGTACCTCAGGATTGTTGGCAATGCTTCGTGCGCCCAGTATTGCCAGCACGATAAACCACAGCAGCATGACCGGCGCAAACAGTTTACCGACAATCCCTGTACCGTGTTTCTGGATAATAAACAGCAGCGTAAGCACGGTGATCGCCAGCGGAACAATATAGCTGTCCAGGTTGGGCGCGGCGATTTCCAGCCCTTCAATCGCTGACAGCACGGAGACGGCTGGCGTAATCACCACTTCGCCATAGAAGAAGCTGCCGCCAATCAGTCCCATAATTACCAGCGTTGCCGTTATGCGCCCGCCCGTATGTCGGCCCGCCAACGACATCAGCGTCAGAATACCGCCTTCTCCGGCATTATCAGCACGCATAACGTAGCTGATGTATTTCAACGAGACCACCAGCACCAGCAGCCAGAAAATCAGCGAAAGAAAGCCAAAGACGGCATCCCGTTCAACGCCAAAACCAAACTGTCCCGAAAGACATTCTCGTAAGGTATAAAGCGGGCTGGTACCGATATCGCCATAGACGACCCCAATAGCCGCCAGAGTTAATCCGCCTAGTGAGTGCTTATTATCAGAGCTCATAAAATGATCTTTTGTTAGATTCTGAGAGGCGCTCAAGCCATCAAAAAGCGCACAGTATGCACGTATTCACGAAAATTTATACTCCGCCGTCAGGGTTACAGGCGGTCATCCCCTGATTTCTTGCGTTCTTATTAACATTAAAAGCCGCGCTATCGAACCTTATGAAACAAAAAAGCTGACATCGATTAACGCTTTCGCGCATCATACCCTATAGAGTATTGCGTTCGCTAAAACGCTGCGGCTCGACGATCTTAAGGACATAGATGTGATTATGGCTCAACCCCATCTTTTGGCAGAAAGAATTTCTCGTCTCAGCAATGCGTTAGAAAAAGGTTTGTATGAGCGACATCATGCCATTCGCCTTTGTTTGCTGGCCGCACTTAGCGGCGAAAGCGTTTTTTTACTTGGCCCGCCAGGTATTGCAAAAAGCCTGATTGCCCGCCGACTGAAATGCGCCTTTCAACATGCCCGTGCCTTTGAATATTTGATGACCCGCTTCTCCACACCGGAAGAAGTCTTTGGTCCCCTTTCCATCCAGGCATTGAAAGATGAAGGCCGCTATCAGAGGCTGACCAAAGGTTATTTACCGGACGCTGAAATCGTTTTTCTGGATGAGATCTGGAAAGCCGGCCCGGCCATCCTGAATACGCTGCTCACCGCCATCAACGAACGCCGCTTTCGTAATGGCGATAGCGAAGAAAAAATTCCGATGCGCCTGCTGGTCACCGCCTCGAATGAGTTACCGGAAGCCGACAGCGGACTGGAAGCCCTGTATGACCGTATGTTGATCCGCCTGTGGCTGGACAACGTGCATGAAAAACAAAACTTCCGCAGCATGCTGACCCACCAGCAGGATGAAAATGACAATCCGGTAGCCAAGTCGCTGCGCATCAGTGACGAAGAATATGTGCAATGGCAGCAAGGCATCAGTCAGGTTGCGTTGCCGGATAATGTCTTTGAACTGATTTACCAGCTACGTCAGCACCTGGAGAAGCTACCAGAGGCACCCTACATTTCCGATCGCCGCTGGAAAAAAGCCATTCACCTGTTGCAGGCCAGCGCTTTTTACAGTGGCCGCAATGCGATAGCGCCCCTCGATCTGATCCTGCTTAAGGACTGCCTGTGGCACGACGTCGCGTCGATGAAAATTCTGGACAGTGAAATCGATCAGTTGATGACGCAGCACGCCTGGCAACAGCAAACGATCCTGCTGAAACTCCAGCAGCTCAAAGCGCGCCGGCTGGCGTTGCAACAGCAGCAAAGCGTCGCTGCTGCAATCACGCTGGAAAAACACAGCGGTATGTTTAGCCGTAAACCCCATTACGATTTGCCCGAAAGCTTTACCGAGGCACAGTTAACCCTGATGTTGCAGAAACCCCTGGTGCTGCACGACATGCAGGTGACGCATTTGGTGATCGAGCGCGAAGCGCTGGATCACTGGCTGCAAAAAGGTGGTGATGTGCGCGGTAAATTAAATGGCATCGGTTTTGCGCAGACGCTGGATTTGCTGGTGGATGCGCAGCACTGCCTGGCGATACGCGACGTCAGTTTGCAAACCGCCAGGCTGACATTGCCGGGTGCCAGCAGCGCCGATGCCTTGCCGCAGGAAATCAGCGACGCGCTGGATGAACTTGACGGCCAGTTGCGTCAACAGCGTCACCTTTTCAGCCAGCAGCAACGTTGCCTGTTTATCAGCGATGACTGTCTGGCACGCGTCGAAACCAGCCTGCAGGATGTGGCGGAACAGCTCAAACAGGCGCGTAAATGATCTCACTGGAGACGCTGAGTACATTGCTGTCAATCGGCGAAACGGACCTGATTGAAGAGCTTATTCTGGCCTTACTCGCGTCTCCACAGCTGGCGCTTTTCTTTGAAAAATTCCCCGGTATGAAGAAGGCGCTGCTACGTGACGTCCCTCGCTGGAAAGCCGAGATTGACGCCGAACTCAAAGCCACGCCCGTTCCCGACATGCTGGCGGAAGAATTTCAGCTGTTTCAGCGTATTCAGTTACTCAGCGATCGTGAATTTAGCCAGCAGCTTGATGAAACGCTTGCTCACCTCGAACGCCTGACGTCCCCTTTCTTAGAGAAAGCTCGACGGCTGCTGCTGCATAACGATCCCGGTAATCTCAGCACCGCACAACATACCTTATTCCTGCAACGCTGGCGGCTCAGCCTCACACTGCAAACGCTCACGCTTAATGAACAACTCCTTGAGCAGCAGCGTGAACGTCTGATGGCAGAATTGCAGCAACGTATGGCACTGAGCGGGCAGCTGGCGCCGGTACTGGCGGATGATGACGAGGCCGCAGCCGGACGCTTGTGGGATATGGGCAAGGCCCCGCTCCAGCACGGCGATTACCAGTTGATGCTGCAATACGGGGATTTTCTTGCGCAGCAGCCTGAATTAATGAAGCTGGCTCAGCAACTGGGCCGCAGCCGGGAAGCAAAGTCGGTGCCTTCACAGGATGCCCCGCTGGAAACATTCCATCATCTGGTACGCGAACCGGATGCCGTGCCGGAAGAAGTCAGCGGTATTCATCAGAGCGATGATGTGCTGCGTTTATTACCGCCCGAGCTTGCGGCATTAAGCGTCAGTGAACTGGAACTTGAGTTTTACCGACGCCTGGTAGAGAAGCGATTACTTACTTACAAACTTCAGGGTGACGCCTGGCACGAAAAGATCACTCAGCGTCCGGTCAGCCACCAGCAGCATGAAGAACAGCCACGTGGCCCCTTTATCGTTTGTGTCGATACGTCCGGCTCGATGGGCGGTTTCAATGAGCGATGTGCAAAAGCCTTTTGCCTGGCCCTTCTCAAGATTGCGCTGGCCGATCGGCGGCGCTGTTACATCATGTTATTCGCGCATGACGTAATTGGTTACGAATTAACGGGCGATGACGGACTGGAGCAGGCCATTCGTTTTCTCAGCCAGCGTTTTCGCGGTGGCACCGACCTGGCAGCCTGCCTTTCCGCCGTCATTGCCCGCATGGAAGGGCCGCAATGGCAGGATGCGGATGCCGTCATCGTGTCTGATTTTATCGCGCAACGCCTGCCAGATGAGGTTGTGCGCAGCGTTAAACATCGCCAGCAACAGCAGCAGCAACGCTTTCACGCTGTGGCCATGTCTGCGCACGGAAAACCCGGCATCATGCGTATCTTTGACCATATCTGGCGTTTTGATACCGGCATAAAAAGCCGTTTATTGCGTCACTGGCGCCGTTAAGCCCTACGGCAGAAATTCCATTTTGCTTTATAGTAAATATCTGCAATTACTTATTCAGCAATCTGGAGTGCCCTGTGAACGCTGTTCAACACCATCATGATTTGCCAGCCCCAACCCGAACATTGCTGCTCTCTGGCCAAAACGTCGAACAAAAACGTGCCGAGCTCCTGGCTTATTTCAACCAGACCTGGGCGCTGTACGAGGATCTGTTTACCTGCCTCAACGATCAACGCGCCTGGTTTACAAAAGCGATACCGCTGCGTCATCCGCTGATCTTCTATTTCGGCCACACCGCCACCTTTTATATAAACAAGCTCATGGCAGGCCGCTACATCGACTCACGTATTGACGATCGCATCGAAGCGATGCTGGCAATAGGCGTCGATGAAATGAGCTGGGATGATCTTAATGACAGTCACTATGACTGGCCTTCAGTGGAAGCTGTACGCGATTATCGCGGCAGTGTGAAAGCACTGGTGACGCAGTTTATTGAAACGATGCCGCTGGAATTGCCTGTTAGCTGGGACAGTCCGGCCTGGGTTATTTTGATGGGCATTGAGCATGAACGTATTCATCTTGAAACATCCAGCGTACTGATTCGTCAGTTACCGGTTGAATGGGTAAAACCGCAACCACAATGGCCGGTCTGCAGCGAAGCGCGTCACGATCGCCAGTCCGTCCCGACAAACAGCCTGGTTTCTCAGCCAGGCGGACTGATTACGCTGGGTAAAACCGATGACACCTACGGCTGGGACAACGAATACGGCACGCAGCAGACCGAGCTGAAACCGTTTAAAGCCAGTAAAATGCTGGTCAGTAATGCCGAGTTTTATACCTTTATCGAGGCGGGCGGTTACCAGAACGATCGCTGGTGGGATGAAGAAGGGCTGGGCTGGCGTAAGTTTGCCAGGGCGACAATGCCGACCTTCTGGGTCGGCAACGCCGCGATGCCCGATCAGCTAAAACTGCGTTTGATGTGCGAAGAAGTGGCAATGCCATGGGACTGGCCTGCTGAGGTGAATCAGTTGGAAGCGGCCGCGTTTTGCCGCTGGAAAGCCGAGGAAACCGGAAAATCTGTGCAGTTGCCTTGCGAAGCAGAATGGTACCAGTTGCGTGAACAGGTTGAAGGCGACCAGCCAGACTGGGATCAGGCGCCGGGCAACATAAACCTGGCCTACTGGGCTTCATCCTGTCCGGTTGATCGCTTCCCACAGGGTGAGTTCTTTGACATCGTGGGGAACGTCTGGCAGTGGACGACTACGCCAACCAATGGCTTTGAAGGCTTCAAAGTTCACCCCCTTTACGATGATTTCTCGACACCTACCTTTGATGGTAAGCATTCACTTATTAAAGGTGGCAGTTGGATATCGACTGGCAATGAAGCCATTAAATCGTCACGTTATGCCTTCCGTCGCCACTTTTTCCAGCATGCCGGCTTCCGCTATGTCGTTTCTTCCCATCAGGAAACCATGGCGCTGAACCCTTATGAAACCGACAGCATGGTTTCACAATATCTCGATTTCCAGTACGGCCCACAGTATTTCGGCGTTGATAACTATGCAGAAGCGCTGGTCAAACTGGCGCTGCCGCACTGTAAGCACCACGGAGAGGCACTGGATATCGGCTGCGCGACGGGCCGCGCGAGCTTTGAGCTGGCACGTCACTTTGCGCATGTGACCGGCATGGATTACTCGGCACGCTTTATTGATGTCGCGTTACAGCTGACCACGGGTGAGGATTTCCGTTATGTCGTGCCGGAAGAAGGCGAGTTGGTTGAGTATCGTCAGGTAAGGCTTAAGGACTTTTCTGTTACCAGCGAACAGGCAAAGCGTATTCAGTTTATCCAGGGTGATGCCTGTAATATGAAACCCCAGCCTACACGTTACGATCTGGTCCTGGCATCAAATCTGATTGATCGCCTGCGCCAGCCGGCCCGGTTCCTTCATGATGTCACCCCCATGATCCGCTCGGGTGGCCTTCTGGTTCTGTCATCGCCGTACACCTGGCTTGAAGAGTTTACGCCGAAGGAAAACTGGTTGGGCGGGGTAAGGGAAAATGGCGAAGCGCTGACGACCTTACAGGCGCTACAACGCCTGCTGGCGGCAGACTTTGAGCCAATCGGTTCGCCACAGGACGTGCCGTTTGTGATTCGTGAAACCGCCCGTAAGTTCCAGCACACGCTTGCCCAGGTCACGCTCTGGCGTAAGCGTTAACCCGTGGACAGCGGCACATGCCGCTGTCCGTTGGTTGCCAGGGCCGTTATTTTGCTGCACATTCTCCTCAGTTCATTGAAGAAAAACGATAACGAGGATGACAATGCCTGACCATCTGCAGCTGGATAATCTGGACCGGGGCATTCTGAATGCCCTGCTGGAAAATGCGCGAACCGCCTACGCCGAGCTGGCCAAACAGTTCAATGTCAGTCCGGGAACGATTCATGTACGCGTCGAAAAGATGAAACAGGCGGGCATCATTCTGGGCACGCGGGTCGAGATTGACCCGCGTCAGCTGGGTTTTGATGTCTGCTGTTTTATCGGCATTATCCTGAAAAGCGCCCGTGATTACCCGGCAGCCCTCAGCAAGCTTGAAGCCCTGGATGAGGTCGTGGAAGCCTGGTACACCACCGGGCACTACAGTATTTTCATTAAAGTCATGTGTCGTTCTATCGATGCCCTGCAGCAGGTGTTAATCAATAAGATCCAGACCATCGACGAAATCCAGTCCACTGAGACACTGATCTCACTGCAAAATCCAATTATGCGAACCATCAAGCCCTGATCTTTCCACCGGCTTGTGCACAATCTTATCCTTTGACGATCAGCCGTCTGACAACGGCTGTATCGGGTTTATCTAAACTAATAACCTTGTTTTCCACAGGTGGATCACTGCTTGATCACAGCGTACAATACCGGCTTCACCTCAGGAGAGCACGATGGCCGACATTACGTTAATCAGTGGCAGCACCTTAGGCAGCGCCGAATATGTTGCCGAACATCTCGAAGAAAAACTGCAGGAAGCGGGCTTCTCTACGCAGATGCTGCATGGCCCTGAGCTGGGAGAGGTGCCGCAGGAAGGCATCTGGCTGGTGGTAAGTTCAACCCACGGCGCCGGTGAGTTACCTGACAATCTGCAACCTTTTTATGATGCTATTAATGAAAGCCGTCCCGATCTGTCTGCCGTCCGTTTTGGGGCTGTCGGCATTGGCAATCATGAGTACGATCTGTTTTGTGGCGCCATCCGCAATATTGATGCTCTGCTGATTGCCTGCGGCGCGCAGCGTATCGGTGAACGACTGGAAATCGACATTCTCGAACATGAGATCCCTGAAGATCCGGCTGAAGAATGGGTGATGACCTGGAAATCCGCGATCTGAGCGGGTGTGGGATCGTGAAATAATGACGATCCCCAGCAGATAATATTGTTTTTCGTCGGATCCTGCTGTTTTTTTTGTGGATAACTACCCTGCTTTTCTGCGTATAACCGGTAGTTATCCAAAGAACAACCGTAGTTTACTTTCTGATCTGTGGATAAGGACCTGTTTTGATCCCAGCTTATACGGATCGGGATCACCGATCATTCACAGGTAACGATCCTCGCTACCGACTTGTTTCCTTTGAGGTTTCCGCAGATATCCACAAGGCATGGCGATCCTAATAAGAGATCTAACAGAGAGATCAATAAAGAATAAAGATCTTATCTTTTAAACCTGACGATCCCGCTGCTTTCGCCTCAGCCATAATTTCAGTAGAATCCACCGCCCAGAGAGAACGATCTCTGACTATTCATCAACGAGGTACCACTTCATGTTTTATCAAGATCCTTTTGACGTCATCGTTATTGGTGGTGGTCATGCGGGCACGGAAGCTGCCATGTCAGCAGCCCGAATGGGTCAGCAAACCCTGTTACTGACCCATAACATTGATACGCTGGGACAAATGTCCTGCAATCCGGCGATCGGTGGTATCGGCAAAGGACATTTGGTAAAGGAAGTGGATGCCTTAGGCGGTTTGATGGCCAGCGCGATCGACCAGGCCGGCATTCAGTTTAGGATACTAAACGCCAGTAAAGGCCCTGCTGTTCGGGCAACGCGTGCGCAGGCCGACCGCGTGCTTTACCGTCAGGCTGTGCGTACAGCACTGGAGAATCAGCCCAACCTGATGATCTTCCAGCAGGCCGTCGATGATCTCATCGTTGAAAACGATCGTGTCGTCGGTGCTGTGACGCAAATGGGCCTGAAGTTCCGTGCCAAAACCGTTGTGTTAACCGTGGGCACGTTCCTTGACGGGAAAATTCATATCGGGCTGGATAACTACAGCGGTGGACGCGCGGGTGATCCCCCTTCTATCCCGCTGGCGAAACGTCTGCGGGCGTTACCCTTACGTGTTAATCGTCTGAAAACCGGCACACCGCCGCGTATTGACGCACGTAGCATCGACTTCAGCGTGTTATCGCTGCAGCATGGTGACAACCCCATGCCTGTGTTTTCGTTCATGGGAAGCGCGTCACAGCATCCTCAGCAGGTTCCGTGCTGGATCACCTATACCAATGAAAAAACGCATGATGTGATCCGCAATAACCTCGATCGTAGCCCGATGTATGCCGGGATCATCGAAGGGATCGGCCCACGCTATTGCCCTTCGATTGAAGACAAAGTCATGCGCTTTGCCGATCGCAATTCGCATCAGATTTTCCTTGAGCCTGAAGGGCTGACCAGTAACGAGATCTACCCGAACGGTATCTCCACCAGCCTGCCATTCGATGTGCAGATGCAGATCGTACGTTCTATGCAGGGTATGGAAAATGCAAAAATCGTGCGCCCGGGCTATGCCATTGAGTATGATTTTTTTGACCCACGTGATCTGAAACCCACGCTGGAAAGCAAATTTATTGCCGGTCTGTTCTTTGCTGGCCAGATCAACGGCACCACCGGTTACGAAGAAGCGGCGGCCCAGGGCTTGCTGGCAGGCCTGAATGCGGCAAGACAGTCTGCTGATAAGGACAGCTGGGCGCCACGTCGTGACCAGGCCTATCTGGGCGTGCTGGTGGACGATCTTTGTACGCTCGGCACCAAAGAACCGTATCGCATGTTTACCTCGCGTGCTGAATACCGTTTGATGCTGCGTGAAGACAACGCCGATTTGCGTCTGACGGAAACGGGTCGCGAACTCGGTCTGGTGGACGATGCGCGCTGGGCGCGCTTTAACCAGAAGCTGGAAGCGATCGAGCAGGAGCGTCAGCGACTGCGTGATATTTGGGTCCATCCTAAATCCGCAAACATCGCCGACGTGAATACCGTAACCAGCGCACCGTTGACGAAAGAAGCCAGCGGTGAAGATTTGCTCCGTCGTCCTGAAATGACCTACCTGAAACTGATGACGCTGGAAGCATTTGGCCCGGCGTTAACCGATGAGCAGGCTGCTGAGCAGGTCGAAATCCAGGTGAAATACGAAGGTTATATTGCGCGCCAGCAGGAAGAGATTGAACGTCAGCTGCGTAACGAAAATACATTACTGCCTGCGACGCTGGATTATCGTCAGGTCAGCAGTCTGTCCAATGAAGTTATCGCCAAGCTGAACGATCATAAACCCACGTCAATTGGTCAGGCGTCACGCATTTCAGGCATTACGCCTGCGGCAATTTCGATTTTACTTATTTACCTGAAAAAACAAGGTCTGTTGCGCAAAAGCGCCTGATCTGAACCGGGGCGGGCTTACCCGCCCCCGCTGACTGGACTTATGCTGTGATCAACAAACTCACTTCGCTGCTGCAAGCGGCAAACATTTCTCTTACCGATCAACAAAAACAGCAACTGGTAGCCTACGTCGGGCTGCTGGATAAATGGAATAAAGCCTACAATCTGACGTCCGTACGGGATCCCCAGCAGATGCTGGTGCGCCATATTCTGGACAGCATTGTGGTTGCGCCGCATCTTAAAGGTGCCCGCTTTATCGATGTCGGGACAGGGCCGGGCTTACCTGGTATTCCTCTGTCCATCGTCATGCCTGATGCGCATTTCACTTTACTGGACAGCCTCGGTAAGCGTGTGCGTTTTTTACGGCAGGTCCAGCATGAACTCGGTTTGACCAATATCACGCCAGTGCAGAGCAGGGTAGAGGACTTTCCTGCAGAGCCGCCATTTGACGGCGTCATCAGCCGTGCCTTTGCCTCCCTGGACGATATGGTGAGCTGGTGCCACCACTTACCGGCGGAAGACGGCCACTTTTATGCTCTTAAAGGCGTACGGCCTGATGATGAAATTGCCAACCTGCCTGCGGGCTATGCGCTTGATAGCGTGGTTGCATTGCGGGTACCCCAGCTTGAGGGTGAACGTCACCTGGTCATTATCGGACGTGAATAGCTGAAGTTTGCACCGTGCGCGACGACGAGGCATGGTGCATGTGTTACCAAAGATGCGGTAGGGCGACATTTGTCTCATCGGTTATTTCACCTCGCAATGTTAAATACCCACGCGGAAATTATCTGAAAAACTTTTTCACATTTAACTTTTACTTCACAACTTTTTATCAAAATAATCACGCATTCCTGGAATTTTCCAGGTGTGAATCACCCATTATCCGGTTAAACGGCAATGAAATGTGGTCACGGGGAATAAGCATTTTACGATTCTGAACCCGTCTTCGATGTCAATAGACCCTTTTTATCGCCATTACGAAAAAATGAGGCGGTAATTATTTTTAAGTGACTGTCCATAAAGGGTTTATTTATTGGTTCTTAGCTCAGGTAATTACGGGACGATAAAACCGGCTACGGTGCGAATGCTTATTATGTGATCTAAAGCACGCTTTAAAACAGCATGACGACCGAACTTTTCGGCGTGTAATTCGTAACGACCGGCTCTCTATCTTTGGAAAAATAGTCTTTCGGAAAGAAATTTAGATAATTGTTCACTTAACGATTGAAATCACAGGTGCGGCCCGTATAATTTGCACGGCTTTTGCTACTTGACTCAAATGCACAAAGGCAGTCTTATACGACACGCGACATACCCCTAAAGGGGTAGGAGAGTATCAGCGTCATGTCAGTGTCTCTTTACAGTGTAAAATACGCCCGAACGGTGCTGATGATTCAGTTAGTGACCATTGTCATCGTCGGTGTTCTCTTTTTTGCCCTGAAAGATATGACCTGGGGCGCCTCTGCACTTGCTGGCGGCGTGGCAGCCTGGCTGCCGAACGTGTTGTTCTTGTTTATAGCCTGGCGCCTGCAAGGGCAAACCCCGGCATCGGGGCGCGTCGCATGGAGCTTTGCTTTGGGTGAAATAGCCAAAGTGTTCGCGACCATTATTTTGCTCATTGTGGCGTTGGGTGTATTCGATGCGGTCTTTTGGCCGGTCGGAGTAGCCTGGTTATCGGTGCTGGTCGTACAGATGTTGGCACCGGCGGTAATTAACAACAAAGGGTAAGAGGCATCATGGCTGCAGGAGAAATCTCTACTCCGCAAGAGTACATTGGTCACCACCTGACTCATCTTCAGTTGGACCTGCGTAACTTCGAGTTAGTGAATGCTCACGACGCTCCCGCGTCGTTCTGGGTATTAAATATCGATTCCATGTTTTTCTCTCTGGTGCTGGGAGTTATCTTCTTGGTGTTGTTCCGTAGCGTGGCGAAAAGCGTCACCAGCGGTGTGCCAGGGAAAATGCAGGCGGCTATCGAGCTGGTTGTCGGTTTCGTTGATAGCAACGTGCGCGACATGTATCACGGTAAAAGTAAACTTATCGCCCCGCTGGCTCTGACAATTTTTGTCTGGGTCTTCCTGATGAACTTCATGGATCTGCTGCCAATCGATCTGCTGCCGTATATCGGTGAGCATTGGTTAGGCCTGCCAGCGCTTCGCGTTGTGCCGTCCGCAGACGTGAACATCACGTTATCTATGGCGTTGGGCGTCTTTATTTTGATTCTGTTCTACAGCATCAAAATGAAAGGCATTGGCGGCTTCACGAAAGAGCTGACGCTGCAGCCTTTTAATCACCCGATCTTTATCCCCATCAACCTGATTCTGGAAGGTGTTAGCCTGCTGTCCAAACCGGTTTCTCTCGGTCTGCGACTGTTCGGTAACATGTATGCGGGTGAACTGATCTTTATCCTTATTGCCGGTCTGTTGCCGTGGTGGTCACAGTGGGTTCTGAATGTGCCGTGGGCCATTTTCCACATCCTGATCATTTCGCTACAGGCTTTCATCTTCATGGTCCTCACGATTGTCTATCTGTCGATGGCATCTGAAGAACATTGATTTTTTTCTCAAAAATACGCGTTTAACTGAAACAAACTGGAGACTGTCATGGAAAACCTGAATATGGATCTGCTGTACATGGCTGCCGCTGTGATGATGGGACTGGCGGCAATCGGTGCTGCGATCGGTATCGGCATCCTCGGAGGAAAATTCCTGGAAGGCGCTGCTCGTCAGCCTGACCTGATTCCTCTGCTGCGCACGCAGTTCTTTGTTGTAATGGGTCTGGTGGATGCAATCCCAATGATCGCTGTTGGTCTGGGCCTCTACGTGATGTTTGCTGTCGCCTAAAGCCCTGTGTTCACTCTGCGCCCGGCGCAGGCGTGAACGGATTCTGCCGTTTATCACTGATAGCGGCAGAAAAGTTTACTACTTAATTAGAGGCATTGTGCTGTGAACATTAATGCAACAATCCTCGGCCAGGCCATCGCGTTCATCCTGTTTGTCGCGTTCTGCATGAAGTACGTATGGCCGCCGATTATGGCTGCCATCGAAAAGCGCCAGAAAGAAATTGCTGAAGGCCTTGCTTCTGCTGAACGCGCGAAGAAAGATTTGTATCTCGCGCAGGCTAATGCGACCGACCAGCTGAAAAAAGCGAAAGAGGAAGCTCAGGTCATTATCGAGCAGGCGAACAAGCGTCGCACGCAGATTCTGGACGAAGCCAAGACTGAAGCTGATAACGAACGTACTCGCATCGTGGCACAAGCGCAGGCTGAAATTGACGCCGAGCGTAAACGTGCACGTGAAGAACTGCGTAAGCAAGTCGCGTTGCTGGCAATGGCTGGCGCCGAGAAGATCATCGAACGTTCCGTGGATGAAGCTGCTAACAGCGACATCGTTGATAAACTGGTCGCTGAACTGTAAGGAGGGAGGGGCTGATGTCTGATCTGATTACTGTAGCTCGCCCCTACGCCAAAGCAGCTTTTGACTTTGCTGTTGAGCATCAAAGTATTGAACGCTGGCAAAAGATGCTGGCGTTTGCCGCAGAAGTGGCTGCCAATGAACAGATGGCTGACCTGCTTTCCGGTGCGTTAGCACCTGAAGCGTTGGCTGCCTCGTTTAACGCAGTCTGTGGTGATCAACTGGATGAACCCGCGCAGAACCTGATTAAGGTGATGGCGGAAAACGGACGTTTGACAGCGCTTCCAGCTGTACTGGCGCAATTCATTCAACTTCGGGACGCGTATGAAGCGACGGCCGAAGTGGATGTCATTTCTGCCAGCACGCTGAGTGACGACCAGCTGACTAAAATCAGCGCCGCGATGGAAAAACGTCTGTCACGCAAAGTTAAGCTGAATTGCAAAATTGATAAGTCTGTGATGGCAGGCGTGATCATCCGTTCGGGTGATCTGGTGATTGATGGCAGCGTACGCGGCCGTCTTGACCGTCTGGCAGACGTCTTGCAGTCTTAAGGGGACTGGAGCATATGCAACTGAATTCCACCGAAATCAGCGAACTGATCAAGCAGCGCATTGCTCAGTTCAATGTCGTGAGCGAAGCTCACAATGAAGGTACTATTGTTTCTGTAAGTGACGGTATCATCCGCGTACACGGCCTGGCCGATGTAATGCAGGGTGAGATGATTTCCCTGCCGGGAAACCGTTACGCTATCGCCCTGAACCTCGAGCGTGACTCTGTAGGTGCCGTGGTGATGGGTCCGTATGCTGACCTGGCCGAAGGCATGAAGGTCAAGTGTACTGGCCGTATTCTGGAAGTACCGGTTGGCCGTGGCCTGCTGGGCCGCGTGGTGAACACCCTGGGTGCACCTATCGACGGTAAAGGCGCAATCGACAACGACGGCTTCTCGCCAGTCGAAGTGATTGCACCCGGTGTTATCGATCGTCAGTCCGTAGACCAGCCTGTTCAGACGGGTTACAAATCTGTCGATGCGATGATTCCAATCGGCCGTGGCCAGCGTGAGCTGATCATCGGTGACCGTCAGACCGGTAAAACCGCGATGGCAATCGACGCCATCATCAACCAGCGTGATTCAGGCATCACGTGTGTCTACGTTGCGATTGGTCAGAAAGCGTCAACCATTTCTAACGTGGTACGTAAACTGGAAGAACACGGTGCGCTGTCTAACACCATCGTTGTTGTGGCTTCTGCATCTGAGTCTGCTGCACTGCAGTACCTGGCTCCGTATGCGGGTTGCGCCATGGGCGAATACTTCCGTGACCGCGGTGAAGATGCGCTGATCGTATACGATGATCTGTCTAAGCAGGCTGTTGCATACCGTCAGATTTCTCTGCTGCTGCGCCGTCCACCAGGTCGTGAAGCATTCCCGGGCGACGTGTTCTATCTCCACTCTCGCCTGCTGGAGCGTGCATCACGCGTTAGCGCTGACTACGTTGAGCGCTTCACCAATGGTGAAGTAAAAGGCCAGACCGGTTCTCTGACCGCACTGCCTATCATCGAAACTCAGGCGGGTGACGTTTCTGCGTTCGTTCCGACCAACGTAATCTCGATTACTGATGGTCAGATCTTCCTGGAATCTAACCTGTTCAACTCCGGTATCCGTCCGGCTGTTAACCCGGGTATCTCTGTATCCCGTGTAGGTGGTGCTGCTCAGACCAAGATCATCAAGAAACTGTCCGGTGGTATTCGTACCGCGCTGGCACAGTACCGTGAACTGGCTGCATTCTCCCAGTTTGCGTCTGATCTGGACGATGCAACCCGTAAACAGCTGAGCCACGGTCAGAAAGTGACCGAGCTGCTGAAGCAGAAACAGTATGCGCCGATGTCTGTCGCGCAACAGGGGCTGGTTCTTTTCGCAGCGGAACGCGGCTATCTGAACGACGTTGAGCTGGCAAAAATTGGTAGCTTCGAAGCGGCTCTGCTGGCGTTCGCAGATCGCGATCACGCCGAGCTGATGGCTGAAATCAACCAGTCTGGTAACTTCAATAACGACATCGAAGAGAAGCTGAAAGGCCTCCTTGAGACGTTTAAAGCAACCCAGTCCTGGTAATGTCTGGCGGCTTGTCTGAAAAGGCAGGCCGCAAGGCTTTGAGGAGAAGCTAATGGCCGGCGCAAAAGAAATACGTACCAAGATTGGAAGCGTAAAAAATACGCAGAAGATCACCAAAGCGATGGAAATGGTCGCCGCCTCCAAAATGCGTAAAACGCAGGAACGCATGGCGGCCAGCCGTCCGTATGCAGATACCATGCGCAAAGTGATTGGTCACCTTGCGTTAGGCAATCTGGAATACAAGCACCCTTACCTGGATGAGCGCGACGTTAAGCGCGTCGGCTACCTGGTCGTTTCGACTGACCGCGGGCTTTGTGGTGGTTTGAACGTTAACCTGTTCAAAAAATTGCTGGCAGAGATGAAGGCCTGGTCCGACAAAGGCGTACAGAGCGATCTGGCCATTGTGGGATCGAAAGGCGTGTCATTCTTCGGCGCTGTTGGTGGCAATGTAGTGGCACAGGTCACTGGCATGGGCGATAAGCCTGCGCTGTCTGATCTTATTGGCCCAGTAAAAGTGATGTTGCAGGCCTACGATGAAGGCCGTATCGACAAGCTGTACATTGTTAACAACAAGTTCAACAACACCATGTCTCAGACTCCGACCATTACCCAACTGCTGCCGTTACCGCCAGCGGAAGGTGAAGAAGAGATGAAGGCGAAGACCTGGGATTACCTGTACGAGCCCGATCCGAAAGCGCTGCTGGATACGCTGCTGCGTCGCTATGTCGAATCGCAGGTTTATCAGGGTGTGGTGGAAAACCTGGCCAGTGAGCAGGCCGCACGTATGGTGGCGATGAAAGCTGCAACCGATAACGGCGGAAATCTGATCAAAGAGCTGCAGTTGGTTTACAACAAAGCTCGTCAGGCCAGCATCACCCAGGAACTTACCGAGATCGTCTCGGGAGCCTCCGCGGTTTAACCAGGTTTGGAATTAGGTAGAGGATTCAAGATGGCAGCTGGAAAGATTGTCCAGATTATCGGCGCCGTAGTTGACGTCGAATTCCCTCAGGATGCAGTACCGCAAGTGTACAGCGCTCTTGAGGTTAAGAATGGTGATGCTCGTCTGGTGCTTGAAGTTCAGCAGCAGCTGGGTGGTGGCGTAGTGCGTACTATCGCCATGGGTACTTCTGACGGCCTGAAGCGCGGTCTGGAAGTTGCCGACCTGAAAAAACCGATCCAGGTACCGGTTGGTAAAGCAACCCTCGGCCGTATCATGAACGTGCTGGGCGAGCCTATCGACATGAAAGGCGACCTGAAAGAAGAAGATGGCAGTGCAGTAGAGGTTTCCTCTATTCACCGCCCTGCGCCTTCTTATGAAGAGCAGTCTAACTCGCAGGAACTGCTGGAAACCGGCATCAAGGTTATCGACCTGATGTGTCCGTTCGCGAAGGGCGGTAAAGTCGGTCTGTTCGGTGGTGCGGGTGTGGGTAAAACCGTAAACATGATGGAGCTGATCCGTAACATTGCGGCTGAGCACTCAGGTTACTCGGTATTTGCCGGCGTGGGTGAGCGTACTCGTGAGGGTAACGACTTCTACCACGAAATGACTGACTCCAACGTTATCGACAAAGTTGCGCTGGTGTATGGCCAGATGAACGAGCCGCCGGGTAACCGTCTGCGCGTTGCACTGACCGGTCTGACCATGGCGGAGAAATTCCGTGATGAAGGCCGTGACGTTCTGCTGTTCATCGACAACATCTACCGTTATACCCTGGCCGGTACAGAAGTCTCTGCACTGCTGGGTCGTATGCCATCTGCGGTAGGTTATCAGCCAACGCTGGCAGAAGAGATGGGTGTGTTGCAGGAGCGTATTACCTCCACCAAAACCGGTTCAATCACCTCCGTACAGGCCGTTTACGTCCCTGCGGATGACCTGACTGACCCGTCACCGGCAACCACCTTTGCTCACTTAGACTCAACAGTCACCCTGAGCCGTCAGATCGCCTCTCTGGGTATCTACCCAGCCGTTGATCCGCTGGACTCAACCAGCCGTCAGCTGGATCCACTGGTTGTGGGTCAGGAGCACTACGATGTTGCACGTGGCGTACAGTCACTGCTGCAGCGTTATCAGGAACTGAAAGACATTATCGCCATCCTGGGTATGGACGAACTGTCTGAAGAAGACAAACTGCTGGTGGCACGTGCGCGTAAGATTCAGCGCTTCCTGTCTCAGCCGTTCTTCGTAGCAGAAGTGTTCACCGGTTCTCCAGGTAAATACGTGACGCTGAAAGACACCATCCGTGGCTTTAAAGGCATCATGGAAGGTGAATTTGACCACCTGCCAGAGCAGGCCTTCTACATGGTTGGTGCCATCGAAGAAGCGGTCGAAAAAGCGAAGAAACTGTAATAACGGTTTCCCAGGAGGAAAATTATGGCTATGACTTATCACCTGGATGTTGTCAGTGCAGAGAGCCAACTGTTCTCTAGTCTGGTACAGAAAATTCAGGTGTCAGGTAGCGAAGGTGAACTGGGGATTTTCCCTGGCCACGCCCCGCTGCTGACTGCCATTAAGCCTGGAATGATCCGTATCGTGAAACAGCACGGCGAAGAGGAGTTTATTTACCTCTCTGGCGGCGTGCTGGAAGTGCAGCCTGGCAGCACTACCGTTCTGGCCGATACCGCTATTCGCGGTACCGATCTGGACGAAGCGCGTGCCCTGGAAGCAAAACGTAAAGCAGAAGAGCATATGAACAGCAGCCACGGCGACGTGGACTATGCTCAGGCTTCTGCAGAACTGGCGAAAGCCATTGCCAAACTGCGCGTGATCGAGCTGACCAAAAAAGCGATGTAATCCGGCTTTATGCGTCACGAAATGCCAGCCCATTGGGCTGGCATTTTTTTTATCTGAAGCCCGGATAGCGGGATAATAGCTAATTTCGGAACGAGAAAAATGTAGTAATCTCAGTGCTAAATCGTTTAACGTTCCTCAGTCAAAAATCAGTCAGGATAGATATGTCTAACAGTGCGATGAGTGTGGTGATTCTTGCGGCTGGCAAGGGCACCCGTATGTATTCCGATCTGCCAAAAGTCTTGCATACGCTGGCAGGTAAACCGATGGTTCAGCACGTCATTGATGCCGCAAAAGGGCTGGGTGCGCAACAGGTTCATCTGGTTTACGGACACGGCGGTGACCAGCTCAAAGCCACGTTAACCGACAGTGCCGTTAACTGGGTGTTGCAGGCAGAACAACTCGGTACCGGGCATGCCATGCAGCAGGCAGCTCCGCACTTTGCAGACGACGAAGACATCATGATGCTTTATGGTGATGTTCCGCTGATTTCTGAAGAGACATTACAACGTCTGCGCGACGCGAAGCCGGAAGGCGGGATTGGACTGTTAACCGTCGTACTGGATAACCCTACGGGCTACGGCCGCATCGTGCGTGAAAATGGCACCATCGTCGGCATTATTGAGCAGAAAGATGCCAGCCCTGCGCAACTGGCCATTAATGAAATCAATACTGGCATCCTGATCGCTAACGGTGGTGATCTAAAACGCTGGCTGGCAAAACTTACCAATAATAATGCTCAGGGTGAATATTACATCACCGACATCATTGCCCTGGCGCATCAGGAAGGTCGGGTCATCAATGCGGTACACCCGGCACGCAATAGCGAAACTGATGGCGTAAATAACCGTCTGCAACTGGCAACTCTCGAGCGCACTTACCAGCAGGAGCAGGCAGAAAAACTGCTGCTTGCGGGCGTTATGCTACGCGATCCGGCACGCTTCGACCTGCGCGGCACGCTGCAGCATGGTCGGGACGTTGAGATCGACGTCAACGTCATTATTGAAGGCCAGGTAACGTTGGGCAACCGGGTCAAAATTGGTGCGGGCTGCGTCATTAAAAACAGCGTCATCAGCGATGATTGCGAGATTAGCCCCTATTCGGTGATCGAGGATGCGAATCTGGCCACTGACTGTACGGTCGGCCCGTTCGCGCGTTTACGTCCCGGCAGTGAACTGGCCCAGGCCGCCCACGTCGGCAATTTCGTTGAAATGAAAAAAGCCCGACTCGGGAAAGGCTCTAAAGCAGGTCACCTGTCTTATCTGGGTGATGCGGAGATCGGCGCCAATGTGAATATCGGTGCAGGGACGATTACCTGCAATTACGATGGCGCAAACAAATTCAAAACCGTTATTGGTGACAATGTATTTGTTGGCTCGGATACGCAGCTGGTCGCACCGGTGAGTGTGGCGGCAGGCGCAACGATTGCCGCCGGAACAACGGTGATGAAAGACATTTCCACTGCCGATCTGGTCTATAACCGTAAAGAGCAGAATCACAAAGCCGGCTGGCAGCGCCCGCAGAAGAAAAAATAATTTTTACGGCCCGGGCTAAACGGGCCGCTTGCAGTACCAAAACTATAATCCCCACTCTCTACAAGGCTCGGGGAACCGGCAATGCCGGACTATCAGGTCATATGACAACGCAATGGCAAACAGCCATGAAGTCAGGAAATAACTTATGTGTGGAATTGTTGGTGCAGTAGCACAACGTGATATCGCAGAAATTTTGTTAGAAGGTTTACGCCGCCTGGAATACCGCGGTTATGACTCAGCCGGTCTGGCCGTCGTCGATCAGCAAGGCCATATCACCCGTCTGCGTCGTCTGGGCAAAGTTCAGATGCTGGCTGCCGCAGCGGAAGAACAACCCCTGAACGGCGGAACCGGTATCGCGCATACGCGCTGGGCAACCCATGGCGAACCCTCAGAGGCCAATGCGCATCCGCACGTTTCTGAGCACATCGTTATAGTGCACAACGGTATTATCGAAAACCATGAGCCGCTTCGTGAAGCGCTGATTGCACAGGGTTACCATTTCAGCTCAGAAACCGATACCGAAGTGGTAGCGCATCTGGTTCATCTGGAGCAGAAAAAGGGCGGTTCGCTGCGTGAAGTCGTGCAGCGTGTGATTCCCCAACTACGCGGTGCCTATGGCATGGTGATCATGGACAGTCGCGATCCATCGTGTCTGGTGGCCGCCCGTTCAGGCAGCCCACTGGTGATCGGTCGTGGTGTGGGTGAAAACTTCATTGCTTCTGACCAACTGGCCCTGTTGCCGGCCACTCGCCGCTTTATTTATCTGGAAGAGGGCGATATCGCTGAAATCAGCCGTCGCGATGTTACGATCGTCGATCGTGCGGGTAATACCGTGCGCCGCGATGAGATCGAATCCAGCGTACAGTACGATGCCGGCGATAAAGGTATCTATCGCCATTACATGCAAAAAGAGATCTATGAGCAGCCAAATGCGATTAAAAACACCTTAACGGGGCGTTTTAATCACGGTGCAGTCGATCTCAGCGAACTGGGGCCAAATGCAGAAGCGCTGCTCAGCAAGGTTGAGCACATCCAGATCATCGCCTGTGGCACTTCTTACAACTCTGGCATGGTCTCGCGTTACTGGTTCGAGGCGCTGGCAAACCTCCCTTGTGATGTCGAGATTGCGTCCGAATTCCGCTACCGTAAATCGGCGGTACGTAAAAACAGCCTGCTGATTACCCTGTCCCAGTCGGGGGAAACGGCGGATACGCTGGCCGCGCTGCGCCTGTCGAAAGAGCTGGGGTACCTGGGATCGCTGGCTATCTGTAACGTCGCGGGTTCGTCGCTGGTACGTGAATCCGATCTGGCGCTGATGACCAAAGCGGGTACGGAGATTGGTGTAGCCTCTACAAAGGCCTTTACCACTCAACTGACCGTACTGCTGATGCTGGTGGCAAAACTCGGTCGCCTGAACGGCATGTCCGCAGAAAAAGAGCACGAAATTGTGCATGGTCTGCAGGCTCTGCCAAGCCGCATTGAGCAAATGCTGGCGCAGGACAAGCTGATTGAAAACCTGGCCGAAGATTTCTCTGATAAGCACCATGCCCTGTTCCTTGGCCGTGGTGATCAGTACCCTATAGCGATGGAAGGGGCGCTCAAGCTGAAGGAGATCTCGTATATTCATGCGGAAGCCTATGCGGCAGGTGAACTCAAGCACGGTCCGCTGGCGTTGATCGATGCCGATATGCCGGTCATTGTGGTGGCACCGAACAATGAACTGTTAGAGAAGCTGAAATCGAATATCGAAGAAGTACGCGCACGTGGCGGTCTGCTGTACGTGTTTGCCGATCAGGATGCCGGTTTCAGTGACAGCGAAGGAATGAAAATCATTCCTCTGCCGCACGTCGAAGAGGCCATTGCGCCTATCTTCTATACCGTGCCGCTCCAGCTGCTCTCCTATCATGTGGCCCTGATCAAAGGCACCGATGTGGATCAGCCGCGTAACCTGGCGAAATCGGTAACGGTCGAGTAATGCATCTTATGCGTGAATCCCCGACGGGATTCACGCGTTTCATTTATTTGATCTTGCTACTGCATTGCTCCAGTGCACGCTGTTGCTCGCTGATTTTGCGGTTAGCCTCATCGAGTGAACGCTGCAGGTTATTGATCGTATCCTCATTGTTGCTTAGCTTTTGGCGAGTTGACTGAGGATATTTGCATGATTTTATAGCGTTTTTGTTAAGTCTTTAATCTTATCTTTCATTGCAATAACACCTTCAACATCGACGGATGATTGTTTAACGGTGCCGTAATAACCCAATATAGCCAGAGCGCCTCTGTTATTAGCTGCGGTATAAAATTTATCTAAATGAATCGTGGGTGTCGTATCTTCCGCCTGTAAGCGTACAGAGCAGGACGACATTGCACACCAGAAGCTTCTTCATAAATCTCATCGAACATGTCCTTTTCGAGAGGAGTCTCATGAAATGAGCAATAATTGTGCCTGTCATATAACTGTAATATTAACTACATTTTTCTGTCACTAAACTGTCCTATTTTCCCTCCTGCAGCAATCACTGACTCTTACTAAAAAGGCACTTAGCCTGACTTTTCTCCCCTGGAGGGAACATGACACTGATGCGTAGCACCGTAGCCCGAATCCTCGCCGCCTCTCTTGCCGTTAGTGCGGTTTCTGCATTTGCAGCCACCGATCTGACCGGTGCTGGCGGTACATTCCCGGCGCCGGTTTATGCCAAGTGGGCAGCAGAGTATCAGCAAGCCACCGGTAGCAAAATCAACTATCAGGGCATTGGTTCATCTGGCGGTGTAAAACAAATTATCGCCAAAACCGTTGATTTCGGTGCCTCCGATGCGCCTATGAAAGACGAAGATCTGCAGAAATATGGTCTGTTCCAGTTCCCTACCGTAATCGGTGGCGTGGTGCTGGCGGTTAACCTGCCAGGCATCAAATCTGGTCAGCTGACGCTGGACGGTAAAACCGTTGGCGACATCTATCTGGGTAACATCAAAAAGTGGAACGATCCTGCGATTGTTAAACTGAACCCAGGCGTGAAACTGCCCGATACCAACATCAACGTGGTGCGTCGCGCGGATGGCTCAGGTACCTCTTTCGTTTTCACCAGCTACCTGGCGAAAGTGAATGAAGAGTGGAACAGCAAAATTGGTAAAGGCAACACCGTTAACTGGCCAACCGGTCTGGGCGGTAAAGGTAACGATGGCGTAGCAGCGTTTGTACAGCGTCTGCCAGGTTCTATTGGTTACGTTGAGTACGCGTATGCCAAACAGAATAACCTGACCTATACCAAACTGATGGATGCGGACGGCAAAGCGGTTGCGCCAAGCGAAACCAGCTTCTCTAATGCCGCGAAAGGCGCAGACTGGAGCAAATCGTTTGCTCAGGATCTGACCTTCCAGAAAGGCAATGATGCATGGCCGATCACCTCAACCACCTTTATCCTGATTTACAAAGATCAGACTAATGCGGCGAAAGGTGCCGAAGTCCTGAAGTTCTTTGACTGGGCCTACAAAGATGGCGGTAAAACGGCCAATGCGCTGGATTATGCCACCCTGCCGGAGAGCGTGGTTCAGCAGATCCGTGCTGCCTGGAAAGCCAATATCAAAGACAGTTCTGGTAAAGCGCTTTATAAGTAAGTGAATGACCCTGACCAGCCTGCGTGCTGGTCAGCCTTCAAGGGCGGCGTCTGCCGCCCTGATAACTTCTGAGGACGAAGACTTCTATGGCTGCAACGAAGTCGGCATTCAAAGCCCCAGGTAAGCAAGGTGACCGAATTTTTGGCGCGCTGGTAAAACTCTCTGCGCTGATTGTTCTGTTGCTTATGGGCGGCATTATCGTCTCCCTGATCTTCTCTTCCTGGCCAAGCATACAGAAATTTGGTTTCGCGTTTTTGTGGACCAAAACCTGGGACGCTCCTAACGAACAATTCGGTGCACTGGTGCCGATTTACGGCACACTTGTCACCTCAATCATTGCGTTGATTATTGCGGTACCGGTCAGTTTCGGTATTGCTCTTTTTCTGACCGAACTCTCACCAGGCTGGTTACGACGTCCACTGGGAACCGCAATTGAGCTGCTCGCTGCGATTCCGAGTATTGTTTATGGTATGTGGGGCTTATTTATCTTTGCTCCGCTGTTCGCAGAATATTTCCAGACGCCCGTTGGTGATGTCCTCTCGGGCATTCCGATTATTGGCGCTCTGTTCTCCGGTCCGGCGTTTGGTATCGGTATTCTGGCCGCAGGTGTGATTCTGGCCATCATGATCATTCCCTATATTGCTTCAGTCATGCGCGACGTGTTTGAGCAGACGCCGGTGATGATGAAAGAGTCAGCCTATGGGATTGGCTGCACCACGTGGGAAGTGATCTGGCGCATCGTATTGCCGTTTACTAAAAACGGCGTCATCGGCGGCATCATGCTGGGCCTGGGACGTGCGCTAGGCGAAACCATGGCGGTCACCTTTATTATCGGTAACACCTACCAGCTCGACAGTGCCTCACTGTTTATGCCAGGCAACAGTATCACCTCGGCACTGGCGAATGAGTTTGCTGAAGCCGAATCGGGTGTTCACGTAGCGGCACTGATGGAACTGGGCCTGATTCTGTTTGTTATCACCTTTATTGTGCTGGCGATTTCCAAGTTAATGATTATGCGCCTGGCAAAAAGTGAAGGAGCGCGATCATGACAACAATGGAAGTACAGGCTCGGGCCGAACTGGAAGCGTCACGTCGCAAAATGCAGTCGTGGCGTAGCACCAAGAACAAAATCGCCTTAACGCTGTCCTTGCTGACGATGGCATTTGGCTTATTCTGGCTGGTCTGGATTTTGTTTACCACCGTGAGCCGCGGCATTGACGGGCTTTCATGGTCGCTGTTTACCGAGTCCACACCGCCGCCAAACACGGCGGGAGGCGGATTAGCCAATGCGCTGGTAGGTAGCGGTTTACTGATTTTATGGTCGACATTCATTGGTACGCCACTGGGCATTCTGGCGGGTGTGTATCTGGCAGAATATGGTCGTAAGTCTTTACTGGCGGAAGTGATTCGTTTCATTAACGACATCCTGCTGTCTGCCCCATCGATTGTTGTGGGCCTGTTTGTCTACACCATTGTCGTGGCGCAGATGCACCACTTCTCAGGCTGGGCAGGTGTGATAGCGCTGGCGTTGTTACAGATTCCAATAGTGATTCGCACGACGGAAAACATGTTACGACTGGTGCCTGACAGCATGCGCGAAGCAGCCTATGCGCTGGGTACGCCCAAATGGAAGATGATTTCCGCCATTACGCTGAAAGCGTCCGTATCCGGGATTATTACGGGTGTGCTGCTGGCGGTAGCGCGCATCGCGGGCGAAACCGCGCCGCTGCTGTTTACTGCGCTGTCGAACCAGTTCTGGAGCACCGACATGATGCAGCCGCTGGCAAACCTGCCGGTCACCATCTTTAAATTTGCGATGAGTCCGTTCGCCGAGTGGCAAAGTCTGGGCTGGGCGGGCGTACTGATTATTACCCTCTGTGTGTTGCTGTTAAATATCGTAGCACGCGTGGTATTCGCCAAGGGTAAACACGGTTAACGACTGACACGGCCCTGTGCGGTGTCGTATAAGAGAGAAAAGCAATGAGTACTGCGACTGCATCAGCGGGTAAGATTCAGGTCCGTAATCTGAATTTTTATTACGGCAAGTTTCACGCTCTGAAGAACATCAACCTGGATATTGCGAAGAATCAGGTGACGGCCTTTATCGGCCCTTCAGGCTGTGGTAAATCCACTTTGCTGCGAACCTTCAATAAAATGTATTCGCTCTATCCCGAGCAGCGCGCGGAAGGGGATATTCTGCTGGACGGCGACAACATTCTGGCGTCCAACCAGGATATCGCCCTGCTGCGCGCCCGGATTGGCATGGTGTTCCAGAAGCCAACGCCTTTCCCGATGTCGATTTATGACAATATCGCCTTTGGCGTGCGCTTGTTTGAAAAGCTGTCTCGCGCCGATATGGACGAGCGTGTGCAGTGGGCGCTTACAAAGGCAGCCCTGTGGACTGAAACCAAAGACAAGCTGCATCAGAGTGGCTACAGTCTGTCAGGCGGCCAGCAGCAGCGTCTGTGTATTGCGCGCGGTATCGCCATTCGTCCGGAAGTCCTGCTGCTGGATGAGCCCTGTTCAGCGCTGGATCCCATATCTACCGGCCGTATCGAAGAACTCATTACTGAACTGAAGCAGGATTACACCGTCGTGATCGTGACACACAACATGCAGCAGGCGGCACGTTGTTCCGACCACACGGCGTTTATGTATCTGGGCGAACTGATTGAGTTCAGCGACACCGACACGCTGTTCACCAAGCCGGCACAGAAACAAACGGAAGACTACATTACAGGTCGCTACGGCTGATTAGACAGGAGATCGCCATGGACAGTTTAAATCTGAATAAACACATCTCCGGTCAGTTTAACGCTGAGCTGGAGCACATCCGCACGCAGGTGATGATCATGGGCGGCATGGTTGAGCAGCAGCTGACCGATGCCATTACCGCCATGCATAATCTGGACGGCGAACTGGCCCAGCGCGTCATTGATGGCGACCAGAAGGTCAACATGATGGAAGTGGAGATTGATGAAGCCTGTGTGCGCATCATCGCCAAACGTCAGCCGACCGCTATCGATTTACGTCTGGTCATGGCGATTATCAAAACCATCTCCGAACTGGAACGCATCGGCGATGTTGCCGAGAAAATCAGCCGCACTGCGCTGGAGAAGTTTGGCCAGCAACATCTGCCGCTGCTGGTCAGCCTGGAATCGCTGGGCCGTCATACTGTGCAGATGCTGCATGATGTGCTGGATGCCTTTGCGCGCATGGATCTTAACGAAGCCGTGCAGATCTACCGTGAAGACAAGAAAGTGGATAAAGAGTACGAAGGCATTGTGCGTCAGCTGATGACCTACATGATGGAAGATCCGCGGACGATTCCCAGCGTTCTGACGGCGCTGTTTTGCGCCCGTGCCATCGAACGTATCGGTGACCGCTGCCAGAATATCTGCGAAATCATTTTCTACTTCGTGAAAGGTCAGGATTTCCGTCACGTGGGCGGCGACAGGCTGGACGCGCTGTTATCCGGTGACGACGACGGTAGCAACAAGCCGTCTTGATCTCGCGCAACCGTGCGCCATAAGGCGCACGGCTCCGGCTATTCTGCATAGACCCCATCCTCTTAGCTCTTTATACTTGCGCCAGTTTTTTAACCAACGGGTGCGCACTCATGTCCTCTTCTTCCCCTGTTAAGCAGAGCATTACGCCTGCGAAAGCGATGCTGGCTGCCGTCAGCGGTTATGCCATGGACGGATTCGATCTGCTGATTCTGGGTTTATGCTGCCCGCTATCAGCCTGTCGCTGGCACTTGATCCGTCACAGGCTGGTTCACTGGTGACCTGGACGCTGATCGGCGCGGTCATCGGCGGCATTGTGTTTGGCCACCTCAGCGATCGCTATGGGCGCATTCGTGTGTTAACCATCACGATACTGATGTTCTCTGTCTTTACCGGATTGTGTGCAGTGGCGCAGGGTTACTGGGATCTGCTGGCGTACCGTACGCTGGCGGGCATGGGACTGGGCGGTGAGTTTGGCATCGGCATGGCGCTGATTGCAGAAGCCTGGCCGGCAGAAAAGCGCAACCGCGCCTCGGCCTGGGTCGGCATCGGCTGGCAACTCGGCGTACTGCTGGCGGCATTTATCACCCCGCCTTTACTGAGTGTGATTGGCTGGCGCGGCATGTTCCTGGTGGGATTACTGCCCGCGCTGGTGTCATTTGTTATTCGCCGCAGCATGGGCGAACCCGAGAGCTTCACCCGTCAAATTAAACATGTTCCCTCGCTGTCCTTTCCCGCCCGACTGAAACTGCTGTTTAAAGACCGTGCCACCAGCAAAGCCAGCCTGGGGATCTTTATTCTCTGTTCCGTTCAGAACTTCGGTTATTACGGCCTGATGATCTGGATGCCCAGTTACCTGTCCTCTAACTTCGGTTTCAGTCTGACCAAATCCGGCGTCTGGACGGCGGTAACCGTGGTGGGCATGACCTTTGGCATCTGGCTGTTTGGCGTGCTGGCCGATCGCTTTGCGCGCTGGAAAATCTTTCTGCTTTACCAGTTCGGTGCGGTCGTGATGGTTGTGGTTTATGCGCAACTGCGCGATCCGACCGTGATGTTGTTTACCGGTGCGCTGATGGGCCTGTTCGTCAACGGTATGATTGGCGGCTATGGCGCATTGATCTCAGATACCTTTCCGCCGCGGGTTCGTGCGACCGCGCAGAACGTATTGTTTAATCTGGGGCGCGGCGTCGGTGGATTGGGACCGTTGGTGATCGGGCTGCTGGCGGGTAAATTCTCCTTCGTGGCTGCTATCACGCTACTGACCCTGATCTACCTGCTGGATATTGCAGCAACGCTGTTCCTGCTGCCGAAAAAGCAAAGCCAGGACGATGCGCTGGGGGCGATTGGTTAAGTAACCCGGCTGATGTCACTTAACCGGCTTTATAATGAAGCCGGTTTAAGTTGGCTGGGGATGCCCGGATCGTTTGCTGAACTGAATTCGTCCATTGCGCATGGTTACACTGGCTGTTTGCGTATTCATTCCAGGCCGATGTTGGTGGAAAGACGCAATGCGGAACTTCGCCGCGCGAAAACAGGCAATGATTTCATCGTATTCATCAGGGTTCGCACCATGCTGGCCAGTTTACTCGATTACTACAAAAGTCTTCCTTTGACAGAAGAAGCCTTAAGGTTTCAGTTGGAAAAATGGCTTAGCATGCAACGCTCATGGTGTTGCGATATGTCATTTGCCACACAGTTTCCGTGGAAGGAAACGGGACTCCCTGCGCATTTTTTGTCGATATCGTGGCATTTGATGCCCCCATTACTTCGCATGTCATAACGAAAATTTGCAGGGAATGGTCAGAAATTAAGCCTCAGCGTGTTCGCATTCTCGTGCCTGGCGACATTCCTGTATGCGGAGAAATGGATCAACTCATCTATGCCTCAGCCCTCACCAGCAAGGGAAACGAGGCTGAAGAACATCATTTGACACTAATTCGCGCTGACGCAAGAAGTTTGAGCTGGTGCATGCAAGGGTTGACTGACGCTTATCAACGGGCATGGGAAGCCATGCCTGCTTTGAAAGAAAGTTTACTGCCGACGAATGAAAGTACACTGATGGAAAAAATTTCTGATGGCAGTGTTTTTATTCTTTATGAAGAAGCACAACGTGTCGGGTTTATTGTTTGTGAGGAAGGTACGGTAGGGTTTCTTCAGGCATTCCAGATAACTGAGGAAGTGATATTGCCTGAATATCAAGGGCGATCGCTGGCATCCCTTGCTCAGCAGGTTTTAAGAAAACAGCTGTGTCTTTCGGGTAAACGAAATTCCCTGTTAGCGGGCACGATTGTTCCGGGGAATCGTCCCTCAATCCGCGTAGCCGAAAAAGCAGGCCGTCGATGCGTGCTCAGATATGAATTTCTTCCAGCAGGACAGCCTTGATCGGCGACGATGAAAACCCTGCGCAGCCAGAGGGCAACACCGTTGCCCTCTGGCTGAATTACAGATTCATCAGCGGCAGCAACTGCTGATACAACCGACCGAACGTCTCACGTCTCGGCTGATAATGTGCATGACGAGCCGGATCTGGCTCATGGCGCTGCACCTGCTTCAGGGCCGGAATGGTCAGATTGTTATCTATTGCCATCTGCGCCAGTCGGGCGGCACCCAGCGCCGGGCCGACATCGCCACCTTCGCAGTAGTCCAGTGTTTGTCCGCTGATATCTGCCAGCATCTGCCGCCAGTAGCGACTTCGTGCTCCACCGCCAATCAGCATGATGCTTTCGGGTGTTACGCCGCAGTCGTGAACCACATCCATGCCATCTGCCAGCGCAAAACCGACGCCTTCCAGCACGGCGCGCGCCAGCTCGGGTCGCCCATGCTGGTGGGTAAACCCAAAGAAGCTGCCGCAGGCATGCGGATTATTATGCGGTGTGCGTTCACCGGAAAGATAAGGCAAAAACCACAAGGCGGGCGCATCGTCTTTTGCACGTTCCGCTTCGGCTAACAGGTGCGGGACATCATCGCAGCCCGTCAGTGACGCTGCCCAGTCCAGGCAGGAAGCGGCGCTCAGCATTACCGACATCAGGTGCCAGCGCTGCGGCAGCGCATGACAAAAGCTGTGTACCGCCTGCTCGGGATTGCTGAGATAGCCTTCGCTGACCACGAAGTACACGCCGGAGGTACCGAGTGACAACATCCCTTGCCCCGGCGCTACCATGCCGACGCCGACCGCGCCTGCCGCGTTATCGCCACCGCCCGCCACGATCGGCACCTGCGGCAGCGACCAGCGCTGCGCGATCGCGGCTGATAAAGTACCGGTAATCTGGTTGCCTTCGAACAGGGCTGGCATCTGGCTGTGATCCAGCCCGCAGGCCGCGAGCATCTCCTCACTCCAGTCACGCTTTTCCACATCCAGCCACATGGTTCCGGCTGCATCAGACATGTCGCTGGCAAACTCGCCGCTCAGGCGCCAGCGCAGGTAATCTTTAGGCAGCAGCACCCTGGCAATCCGGGCAAAAATGTCTGGTTCGTGCTGTTGCACCCATAATAGTTTGGGCGCGGTAAAGCCTGGCATCATCAGGTTACCGGTGATGCGCCGAGAGTCAGGTACCCGCTGCTCCAGTTCACGGCACTGATCGCCGCTGCGTCCGTCGTTCCAGAGAATGGCGGGACGCAGCACCCGATGCTGCGCGTCCAGCAAGGTCGCGCCGTGCATCTGTCCTGTCAGGCCCACAGCTTTCACCGTGCTCAGGTCGTGCCGTTGTGCCAGTGCCTGCATTGCCTTATCCGTGGCCTGCCACCAGCTTTCGGGATCTTGCTCGCTCCATAACGGATGCGGGCGGGAAACCGTTAGTGGGGCCGTTTCCACCGCCGCTACCTGCCCTTGCACATCCAGCAACACGACTTTTACGCCGGATGTGCCGATATCGATCCCGATTACCATGTCGCGCTCCTTACGGATTAGAAGTCATAGAGGTAATGATTCACCAGGTTTTCCAGTTGCTCCTGGCGGCCGCTGCGATGTTGCGGATTGAACTGCTGCTGGTGCGCATGGGCCGCGAGCGTTTCCAGTGAAAACTCACCTTTCAAAATCTGCTGACCAAACTCCCCGTTCCAGCCGCTGTAGCGCTGTGCCACGCGCTGATCAAGCTCACCGTCAGACAGCATACGCGCCGCCACTTTCAACGCCAGCGCCATCGTGTCCATGGCTCCGATGTGTCCATAGAACAGATCGTACTTGTCGGTGCTCTGCCGACGTACTTTGGCATCAAAGTTTAAGCCGCCTGTGGTAAAGCCGCCTGCTTTGATAATTTCATACATCACCAGCGCGTTCTCTTCCACGCTGACCGGGAACTGATCGGTGTCCCAGCCACACTGGGCATCACCCCTATTGGCATCGACCGAACCAAATACACCCAGCGCAATCGCCGTCGCTATTTCGTGATGGAATGAGTGACCCGCCAGCGTGGCATGGTTGGCTTCCACATTTACCTTAATCTCTTTTTCCAGGCCAAACTGCTTCAGGAAGCCATAAACCGTCGCAACGTCATAATCGTACTGATGTTTGGTCGGCTCCTGCGGTTTGGGTTCAATCAGGAGCGTGCCCTGGAAGCCGATTTTGTGCTTATGTTCAACGACCATCTGCATAAAGCGGCCAATCTGCTCGCGCTCCTGGCGCAGGTCGGTATTTAACAGCGTTTCATAGCCTTCGCGTCCGCCCCACAGTACGTAGTTTTCGCCCCCCAGCGTTTGGGTCGCTTTCATTGCACTGCACACCTGACTGGCGGCCCAGGAAAATACTTCCGGATCCGGATTGGTGGCGGCACCCGCACCGTAGCGCGGATGTGTAAAGCAGTTAGCGGTGCCCCAGAGCAGTTTTAAGCCCGTTTCCTGCTGTTTCGCCTGCAACGTATCGGTCATTACCGCCAGGTTTTCGCGATAGCTTTTTAAGGAGTCACCTTCAGGTGAGACGTCCACATCGTGAAAGCAGTAGTAAGGCACGTTCAGCTTGTGGAAAAACTCAAAGGCAACGTCCGCTTTCAGTTTGGCCAGCGCCAGCGCATCGCCCGCTTTTTGCCATGGACGATCAAAAGCGCCGACACCAAACATGTCCGCGCCATTCCAGCAGAAGGTGTGCCAGTAACAGGCGGCGAAGCGCAGATGCTCAGCCATGGTTTTCCCCAGGATGACTTCGTCAGGGTTGTAGTGGCGGAAGGCCAGAGGATTAATGGTTTTTGCGCCTTCGTAGCGAACGCGATCAAGCTGGTCAAAATAAGCGTGCATGGTTTGCTCCTTAACAGTGGTCCCGAATGGGTTACCCAGAAGCCATATTGTGCGTATCCGCTTTCTGACTACTCAATTACGATATTTCACACAGGCAGTAAGAGAATTATTTATTGTGCGCTTGCTCGCAAAAAAATATGACGATGAGATGACCTCATGCTGTGCAGTTTGCGGTAACGGCGAGTCTGAAAATGTTAAAATTTGGATCGCGCTCAAAAATTCAGAAATAAACCAAAAAACGTAATAGCCGGATAAAAATCAGTAATTGCTGGCAGGTAAAAATAAGGTGAACAATTCATCCGCCTGGTTCATAGCCTTACAACGGCTTTGTTGAATAATAGGTAATCATTCTGTTTTGTCTGCACTGTTTTGGTAGAAAACGCTGATGCCAGACAGAACACCGTCATACGCAAGCATGTAACACATTGATTTTATGTTATCTGAAACAACCGTTTTCATAGTACCACAGCATAAAATCCATTTATTCAACAAAGCCCCTTACAACGACAATAACCGTTCCCTACAGGATGACCATGATGAAAATGAAACCCGCATTACTCGCTGCGCTAAATAACTGCTCGGAATAGTAGATCACTTAGAGGGAACTCAGTCCGGTTTATGCGATCTGATCAATCGCTGAATATCCCAAATCACCAGCCGGACTGAGCAATGTCGATCATAGCACCAATACCCAGAACCGAACGACGCCTGATGCAGAAAACTATCCATAAAACAAAGGACAAAAACCACGCCCGGCGGCTCACCGCCATGCTGATGCTGCATCGTGGTGACACCGTCAGTCATGTTGCCAGAACACTCTGCTGTGCCCGCTCATCGATTGGT
>NZ_VZPF01000040.1 GCF_008801695.1 Pantoea stewartii subsp. stewartii | reverse complement strand
AATGGAGGCGAAGCGCCTCAAGGAGCCATGTCCGGTGTTTCACGCGATAGTGTCCATTAAAAAATGATGGACACTATTTTCCCGGAACCGGAGCCCGCTGCACAGACGGTTTAAATGTGACGCTTACGCTTCTGCTTCTGCTTCTGCTTCTGCTTCTGCTTCTGCTTCTTCAGTCAAACCGTCCGTTCACCCCACTGTCATTTTATTCTGGCACGATGATTGCTAAATGTTTCTGTATTCCTGCAACGCGGGGCTTGTTAACCACGATGGCATGGGCGTAATGCACCATTAACGCTCAATCTGCGCACCTTCCGCGTGCATGGACGCGCGATTGCCTTTTTTTGGTGCGAATGCCATCGCAAAAAAGAAACTTTTTTGTTTCATTAGGTTAACAATCCGCTATGTTAGTGAATATTCTTAAGCGCAGAAGCGCGAGGGAATAATAAGAAAAGCAGTGCAAAATACACACAACATCACACTCAGTACAGGGTTGATCCTGTGCAATTTCCACACGAAGGAGTTGGAACATGCAATTACGCAAAGTGGCATTATCTCTTTTGCTGTTGAGCGCAGCAGCGGGAGCGGCCCAGGCGGAAGATCTCAGCGTTACCCTGAAAAAAATTAATGACAGTGGCGTCATTGTTATCGGGCATCGCGAATCGTCAGTTCCCTTTTCATATTACGACAACCAACAGAAAGTCGTTGGCTATTCACAGGCTTATTCAAACGCGATTGCTGATGCCATTAAAGCGAAGCTGAATAAACCTGATCTGCAGATCAAAATGATCCCGATTACTTCACAGAACCGTATTCCGCTGCTGCAAAACGGCACCTATGACTACGAATGTGGCTCAACGACCAACAACCTTGAGCGCCAGAAACAGGCGGCCTTTTCCGACACCATTTTTGTTATCGGTACCCGCTTGCTGGTTAAAAAAGGCAGCCCAATTAAGGATTTTGACGTTCTGAAAGGCAAGACTGTCGTGGTGACCTCAGGTACGACGTCAGAAGTGCTGCTGCATAAACTGAACGACGAGAAAAAGATGGATATGCGCATCATCAGCGCCAAAGACCATGGTGATTCGTTCCGTACGCTGGAAACCGGTCGTGCCGTGGCCTTTATGATGGATGACGCCCTGCTGGCTGGCGAACGCGCTAAAGCGAAAAAACCGGATGACTGGGTCATTATCGGTACGCCACAGTCTAAAGAAGCTTATGGCTGTATGCTGCGCAAAGACGATCCGCAGTTCAAAAAGCTGGTTGATGACACCATTGCAAAAGCCCAGACCTCCGGCCAGGCAGAAAAATGGTTCGACACCTGGTTTAAACAGCCTATTCCTCCTAAAAACCTGAACATGAACTTTGAATTGTCTGATGACATGAAAGCCCTGTTCAAAACGCCGAATGATAAAGCGCTGAATTAACAACGATAACAAGGGCGGCGCTGTCGCCCTCTCGATTGCTGAAACCGCGGCGTGGACAGACCGCCTGATCGGGTCGTTCCCCTGACTCAGGCGCATTAAGCCGTTCATCAATCTTCAGGGTAGCTCTGCTACCCTTTTTTACCGGAGTTCGTTATGGGTATCGATTGGAACTGGGGCATTTTTCTCGAACAGGCCCCGTTCGGAAATACCACCTATCTCGGCTGGTTGTGGTCCGGTTTTCAGGTGACAATTGCTGTCTCCTGCTGTGCCTGGATTATCGCTTTCTGCGTAGGTTCATTCTTTGGCATTCTGCGTACCGTGCCTAATCGGCTGCTGGCAACGATTGGCACCTGCTATGTGGAATTGTTTCGTAACATCCCCCTGATCGTGCAGTTCTTCTTCTGGTATCTGGTGGCGCCAGAGCTGGTTGGTCAGAAGCTTGGAATGTGGTTTAAGTCGGAGTTGGATCCCAACCTGCAGTTCTTTATCTCGTCGGTGATCTGTCTGGGCCTGTTTACCGCCGCACGCGTCTGCGAACAGGTGCGCGCGGCGATTCAGTCTTTGCCGCGGGGACAAAAGAATGCCGGGCTGGCAATGGGCCTGACGCTGCCACAAACCTATCGCTATGTGTTGCTTCCTAATGCTTACCGCGTGATTGTGCCGCCAATGACGTCAGAAATGCTTAACCTGGTTAAAAACTCGGCAATTGCGTCGACGATCGGCCTGGTGGACATGGCTGCGCAGGCGGGCAAGCTGCTGGACTATTCCGCACACGCCTATGAATCGTTTACGGCCATTACGCTGGCCTACATTGCCATCAACCTGGTGATTATGTTTTTGATGAGCCTGGTTGAGCGCAAAGTGCGTCTGCCCGGCAATATGGGAGGCAAGTGATGTACGCGTTTGACTGGAGTTCCATTCCTCCCAGCCTGCCTTACCTGCTTAATGGTCTGGTCATTACCTTTAAAATCACGCTTACGGCGGTGGTCTTCGGCATCCTGTGGGGCACGCTGCTGGCGGTGATGCGTTTGTCGACCTTCAGGCCCATCAGCTGGTTTGCCAAACTGTACGTTAACCTGTTCCGTTCGGTACCGCTGGTTATGGTGCTGCTGTGGTTTTATCTGGTGGTGCCGAGTTTCCTGCAGCAGGTGCTGGGTATTTCCCCTAAAACCGACATTCGTTTGATTTCGGCAATGGTCGCCTTTTCGCTGTTCGAAGCGGCGTATTATTCGGAAATCATTCGCGCCGGCATCATCAGTATTGCGCGTGGGCAATCCAGCGCGGCACTGGCGCTGGGCATGACGCAGTGGCAGTCCATGCGCCTGGTGATTCTGCCTCAGGCGTTTCGTGCCATGGTTCCGCTGTTACTGACCCAGGGCATCGTCCTGTTCCAGGATACCTCGTTAGTGTATGTGCTGAGCCTGGCGGACTTCTTCCGCACCGCCTCCACCATCGGTGAGCGTGACGGTACCCAGGTTGAGATGGTGTTGTTTGCCGGTCTGGTCTACTTCGTGATCAGCCTGAGCGCGTCATTGTTGGTCAGCTATCTAAAAAGAAAAAGGACGGTTTAAATGATTAGCCTGAAAAACGTTTCTAAGTGGTATGGTCAATTTCAGGTGCTGACCGACTGCTCTACCGAAGTCAAGACCGGTGAAGTGGTTGTGGTATGCGGGCCGTCAGGCTCGGGCAAATCGACCCTGATCAAAACCGTGAATGGCCTGGAACCTGTGCAACAGGGCAGCATTACGGTAAACGGTACTGAAGTGAACAATAAAAAAACCAATCTGGCCAAACTGCGCAGTAAGGTCGGCATGGTGTTTCAGCACTTCGAACTGTTCCCTCACCTGAGCATTATTGATAACCTGGTGCTGGCGCAGGTCAAAGTCTTAAAGCGCGACAAAACCGTCGCCCGCGAGAAAGGCCTCAAATTGCTGACTCGCGTGGGCCTGTCAGCGCATGCAGATAAATTTCCCGGCCAGCTCTCGGGCGGTCAGCAGCAGCGTGTCGCGATTGCGCGGGCACTCTGTATGGATCCGATTGCCATGCTGTTTGATGAGCCGACCTCCGCACTCGATCCCGAAATGATCAATGAAGTGCTGGACGTTATGGTCGAACTGGCCCAGGAAGGCATGACCATGATGGTCGTGACACATGAAATGGGCTTCGCCCGGAAGGTGGCCAATCGGGTGATCTTTATGGACGAAGGAAAAATTATCGAAGACACCCATAAAGATGACTTCTTTAATAATCCACAGTCTGAGCGGGCAAAGGATTTCCTGGCAAAAATTCTGCACTAAACGTCAGGCGGGCACAAAGCCCGCCTGCTTCTTCTACGGCTCAAAAGGCTGACGATAAAACTGATCGTGATTGCATTCGGGGCAACGTGACAGCGTTTCCGGCGTATAAATGGCGCGAGTGAAGTGGCATTTTTCGCAGACCAGATTGCCCAGGCCCACCACCTCACCACTTTGGTACACACCGTGATGTTGCAAATCCTGGAAAACCTCACGCCACTCTAACTGGCTTTTATCCGTAATATCTGCCAGCTCCTTCCAGATGCTTTCCCGAATCACGCGCATAAAAACGGAGTCGGCGACCGGCTCTTCCGCCTCTGCATAGTTACGGCCAAACTCTGCCAGATCGCGACGCACCGACGTCAGCGCCCGATCGATTTCGTCCGGCGTCAGATCGGAGTGCGCTTGTAAATGACGGCGCCGATCGTCGACTAACGTATCCAGATCGCGATCGCCGTGGCGAAGACGTTCGGTTAATACCGCCAGTGAGGCGTGATATTCCTGGGCCACTTTATTCATTTTATTCTCCTTTTTGCGCTCAGTACCTGTACTAAGTTTAGCTACTTTGTCACATTTGCCCGGCTCGCTGGGTAAGGAAGCGTAAAAGAGTGAAAGCAGGGATGCGTTGACGATAAATCGCCCCCGTAAAAGTGGGAAGTGTTGTTGATGTGCGGCCTTATGGGTATGCTATGCGGATCGTAAAGTCAGCAAAGTGTCATCTATTAAGGACCACAGGCAGCCATGCAAGAGCAATACCGCCCGGAAGAGATTGAATCCCGCGTTCAGCAGCAGTGGGATGAAAACGAAACGTTTAAAGTGACTGAGCAGGAAGGCAAAGAGAAGTACTACTGCCTGTCTATGCTGCCCTATCCTTCTGGCCGCCTGCACATGGGCCACGTTCGTAACTACACCATCGGCGACGTCATTGCGCGTTATCAGCGCATGCTCGGCAAAAACGTGCTGCAGCCAATTGGCTGGGACGCCTTCGGTCTGCCTGCGGAAGGCGCGGCGGTCAAAAACAATACCGCGCCGGCGCCCTGGACTTATGACAACATCGCGTACATGAAAAACCAGCTTAAGCTGCTGGGATTTGGCTATGACTGGAGCCGCGAGCTGGCGACCTGTCAACCGGAGTATTACCGCTGGGAACAGTGGTTCTTCACCAAACTGTATGAAAAAGGCCTGGTGTACAAAAAAACCTCGGCGGTGAACTGGTGCCCGAACGATCAGACCGTACTGGCTAACGAGCAGGTTATCGATGGCTGCTGCTGGCGCTGTGACACCAAAGTCGAGCGCAAAGAGATCCCACAGTGGTTCATTAAAATCACTGATTACGCCGAAGAGCTGTTAAACGATCTGGATACGCTGGAAGAGTGGCCTGAGCAGGTCAAAACCATGCAGCGTAACTGGATCGGCCGTTCTGAAGGGGTGGAAATCACCTTTGACGTGGCAGACAGCAGCGAAAAAGTGACGGTTTATACCACGCGTCCGGACACCTTCTACGGCGCGACCTATGTCGCTGTCGCCGCCGGTCATCCGCTGGCGGCACAGGCGGCGGCCAGCAACCCTGCTCTGGCTGATTTTATCGCAGAATGCCGCAATACCAAGGTAGCCGAAGCCGATATGGCCACCATGGAAAAGAAAGGCATGGCGACAGGCCTGTCTGTCGTGCATCCGTTAACGGGTGAACGTCTTCCTGTGTGGGTCGCGAACTTCGTCCTGATGGAATACGGTACGGGTGCGGTCATGGCCGTGCCGGCGCATGACCAGCGCGACTGGGAATTTGCGACCAAATACGATCTGCCGATCAAACCGGTTATCCTCAATCTGGACGGCAGCGAGCCTGAGGTCAGCGCCGCCGCGATGACCGACAAAGGTACGCTGTTTAACTCTGCCGAGTGCAGCGGCCTGGATCACAGTGCCGGTTTTAACGCCATTGCAGATGCGCTGGCGGCAAAAGGCGTTGGCGAGCGTAAAGTCAACTACCGCCTGCGCGACTGGGGCGTTTCTCGTCAGCGTTACTGGGGCGCGCCGATTCCGATGGTAACCCTGGAAGATGGCACCGTCATGCCGACACCAGAAGACCAGTTACCGGTGATTCTGCCGGAAGATGTGGTCATGGACGGCATTACCAGTCCGATTAAAGCCGATCCGGACTGGGCAAAAACCACCGTGAACGGTCAGCCTGCGCTGCGCGAAACCGATACCTTTGATACCTTTATGGAATCGTCGTGGTACTACGCGCGTTATACCTGTGCAGACTACAAGGACGGTATGCTGGATCCGGCTGCAGCAAACTACTGGCTGCCGGTAGATCAGTATGTCGGCGGCATCGAACACGCCATCATGCACCTGATGTATTTCCGCTTCTTCCATAAACTGCTGCGTGATGCAGGCCTGGTGAATTCGAATGAGCCAGCCAAACGTCTGCTGTGCCAGGGCATGGTGTTAGCGGATGCGTTCTATTATCTGGGCGTTAACGGCGAACGTAACTGGGTTTCGCCGGTTGACGTGACCGTCGAGCGCGATGAGAAAAGCCGTATTGTCAAAGCCGTAGACACTCAGGGCCGCGAGGTGATTTACGCGGGCATGAGCAAAATGTCCAAGTCAAAAAACAACGGCATCGATCCCCAGCTGATGGTTGAGCGCTATGGCGCCGATACCGTCCGTCTGTTCATGATGTTTGCCTCGCCTGCGGATATGACGCTGGAGTGGCAGGAATCCGGTGTGGAAGGGGCAAATCGCTTCCTGAAACGTGTCTGGAAACTGGTCTACGATCATTCACAGAAAGGTGCAACGGTTGCCCTGGACATCGCCAGCCTGAATGACGTTCAGAAAGCGTTGCGCCGCGACCTGCACAAAACCATTGCCAAAGTGTCGGATGATATTGGTCGTCGCCAGACCTTTAACACCGCGATTGCGGCGGTCATGGAGCTGATGAACAAGCTGGCACGTGCGCCGCAGGACAGCGAGCAGGATCGTGCGTTGATGCAGGAGGCCTTACTGGCCGTGACGCGTTTGCTGTATCCGTTCACCCCGCATGCCAGCTACGTGCTGTGGCAGACGCTGGGCGGCGAAGGCACTATCGACAATGCGGAATGGCCAGTGGCAGATGACGCCGCAATGGTCGAAGATTCTCTGCTGGTCGTGGTGCAGGTCAACGGTAAAGTGCGGGGTAAAATTACTGTGGCAGCCGAGGCTACACAGGAGCAGGTTCAGGCGCGCGCTGCTGAGGAGCCCCTGGTGGCGAAATACCTTGATGGTGTGAGCATTCGTAAAGTCATTTATGTACCGGGCAAACTGCTTAACCTGGTTGTGGGTTAAGTTCAGGAGGAACTGTGCGACATCCGATTATCAGGTTGTTTGTCATGCTGGCGGCGGTGATCACCGCTGGCTGTGGTTTTCACCCGCGCGGCACCACTCAGGTGCCGACGGAACTGCGAACGCTGGTCTTAGAAACGGGCGATCCTTACGGGCCGCTGACGCGCGTGGTGCGCCAGCAGTTGCGAATCAACAACGTTAACATCGTTGAAGCGACGCAGAAAAACAGCATGGTCGTACCGACCCTGCGTCTGGGCGGGGAATCTCAGGGTCGAAGCACCGCATCCGTCTTCATCAGCGGCACCACCGCTGAATATCAGATGGCGATGGTGGTTACGGCTCAGGTCTTGATTCCCAACAAAGGGATCTACCCTATCAGCACGACCGTTTATCGCTCGTTTTTTGATAACCCGAACGCGGCCCTGGCGAAAGATGCGGAACAGGACATGATCACCCAGGAGATGCGTCAACGTGCAGCCGAACAACTGGTTCGTAAGCTGTTGGCGGTACATGCGGCCCAGATGGACAGCCCGCAGACATCCTCTTCGTCAACGGTGGCAAAACCGGTTCACTCTGCTGCGGGAACGGCCTCTTCCGCGGCGCCCCTGACGCAATGATCAGGATTTATCCGGAACAACTCAGCGCGCAGCTCCGTGAGGGGCTGCGCGCCTGTTATTTATTAACCGGCAATGAACCTCTGTTGTTGCAGGAAAGTGCGGATGCCATTCGCGCCAGCGCCGTGGCGCAGGGCTTTGAAGAACATGTGAGTTTTACCCTGGATGCACAAACAGACTGGGACAGCCTGTTTGTCAGTTGCCAGTCAATGAGCCTGTTTACTCAGCGACAGACGCTTACATTGCAGTTTCCTGAAAATGGTCCCAATGCCGCCATCGCCGAACATCTGATCACGCTCGCCTCGCTGCTTCATGAGGATATTTTGCTGATTTGCCGGATGGCGAAACTCAGCAAAGCGCAGGAAAACAGCGCCTGGTTTAAAACGCTGTCAGCCCATGCGGTGCTGGTCCCCTGCCAGACGCCGGAGCAGGCTCAACTGCCGCGCTGGGTCACCAGCCGGGCCAAAGCGATGAGGCTCGCGATCGACGATGCGGCGGTCCAGCTACTCTGTTACTGCTACGAAGGTAACCTGCTGGCGCTGGCGCAGGCACTTGAACGTCTGTCTCTTCAGTGGCCCGATGGCAAGCTCACGCTACCGCGCGTTGAAGCCGCAGTCAGTGATGCCGCGCACTTTACGCCTTATCACTGGGTCGACGCGCTACTGGCAGTCAAGAGCCGTCGCGCACTGCATATCCTGCAACAGTTGGAAAGTGAAGACAGCGAAGTGACGATATTGCTGCGGACGCTGCAGCGCGATCTGATGACTCTGCTGCACCTGCAACGTCATCAGACACAGCAACCTCTGCGTACACTGATGGATCAACAGCGCATCTGGCAAAATCGCCGTCCTCTCTTTACTGAGGCGTTGCAGCGCCTTGATGCAGCGCGCTTACAACAGGCAATCCATCTGTTGACGCAAATCGAAATTACGCTGAAACAGGATTATGGACAATCGGTCTGGCCACAGTTGCAAACGCTGTCGATGCTGATTACCAACCGTGCTTTTCCCGCGAGTTTTGCCCATGTCTGATTTACACGCCCTGTTTGGCGGCACCTTCGACCCGATCCATTTCGGCCATTTACGCCCGGCAGAAGCGCTGGCGCAGCAAACTGGCCTGGCCCGGGTTACCCTGTTGCCCAACAATGTGCCGCCGCACCGGCCGCAGCCGGAAGCCAGTCCGCAACAGCGCCTGGCGATGCTGCGGTGCGCTATTCGCGATCTGCCGCTTTTTGATATCGATACGCGCGAACTGCAACGGGACACGCCCTCATGGACTGTCGATACGTTAGAAGCCATACGGGCTGAACGTGGCGATCAGCCGTTAGGGTTTATTATCGGTCAGGACTCATTACTGACGCTTGCAAAATGGCATCGCTGGCAGGATTTACTGAGCCTGTGTCATCTGCTGGTGTGCCAGCGACCAGGCTATCCGACTGAGATGGCGACGCCGGACATGCAGGACTGGCTGGACAGACACGTGATCCACGATCCTCAGGAACTGCAGCAGCGTCCGGCCGGCGGCATCTGGCTGGCAGAAACCCCGCGCTATGCCATTTCAGCTACCGAAATTCGCAAGCGTCGTCATCAGCATCTCGCCTGTGACGATTTACTGCCCGCCTCGGTAATCGACTATATCGACCGCGCCGGCTTATATCGCGACTGATATGGGCGTGATATACTACGCCGCTAAATTTTTCGGCTGTATCCCGGGCGTCAGCCAGCCCGCTCTCACCAGTTTTTAAAGGGGAACCTTTTGCAAGGTAAAGCACTCCAAGAGTTCGTTGTTGATAAGATTGATGATTTGAAAGGTCAGAACATAGTCACCCTCGACGTTCAGGGTAAATCAAGCATTACTGATTTCATGATCATCTGCACCGGCACCTCGACGCGCCACGTTACCTCAATCGCTGAACACGTTGAGCAGGAATCCCGCGCCGCCGGCCTGATGCCGCTGGGCGTTGAAGGCAAGACGGCCGCTGACTGGGTTGTGGTCGACCTCGGTGAAGTCATCGTGCATGTGATGCAGGAAGAGAGCCGTCAGTTATATGAACTGGAAAAGCTCTGGGGTTAAGCGGTGAAATTGCAGCTTGTTGCCGTCGGCACCAAAATGCCTGACTGGGTGCAGACCGGTTTTATGGAATACCTGCGTCGTTTTCCCAAAGACATGCCGTTTGAACTGACGGAAGTTCCGGCGGGCAAACGGGGTAAAAATGCCGACATCAAACGCATCCTGGAAAAGGAAGGTGAAGCGATGCTGGCCGCCACAGGTAAAGGCAACCGGATTGTCACGCTGGATATTCCCGGACAGCCCTGGGAAACCCCACAGTTGGCCCAACAGCTGGAACGCTGGAAACAGGATGGCCGCGATGTCAGCCTGCTGATTGGCGGCCCGGAAGGGTTAGCGCCAGCCTGCAAAGCGGCGGCGGAACAGAGCTGGTCGCTTTCGGCCTTAACGTTGCCTCATCCGCTGGTGCGCGTGCTGGTTGCCGAAAGTCTCTATCGCGCATGGAGCATTACGACAAATCATCCTTATCATCGTGAATAACCGATAAGCTCACTCCAGACATTACAAGTAGCGGATGAAATTACAAAGCAACGCCTTTCGCGATTACAGCGCCGAACAAAAAGTCTTTGTCCGCAGGACTTTTATTGCTTTTGTCGGCGTCTTACTGCTCTCCTCCGTGCTGGTGGTTAATCTCTATCACCTGCAGATTTTACGTTTCGACGATTACAGTACCCGCTCCAACGAAAACCGAATCAAACTGGTGCCGGTCGCGCCCAGCCGCGGCATCATCTATGACCGCACGGGTACGCCGCTGGCCCTGAACCGGACCATTTACCAGGCGGAACTGGTGCCGGAAAAGGTCGATGACCTGAAACAAACCCTGCAAAATTTGCGTCCGGTCCTCGAACTCACCGATGAGGATATCGAGGCGTTTGAAAAAGAGCGTAAACGTTCACGCCGCTTCACGTCGATTCCGGTTAAAACCGGGTTGAATGAGGTGCAGGTGGCGCGCTTTGCGGTAAATCAGTACCGCTTTCCTGGCGTAGAAGTGAAAGGCTACCAGCGCCGCTACTATCCCTATGGCCAGACACTGACTCATGTTGTGGGCTATGTGTCGAAAGTTAACGACCGCGACGTAGCCCGTCTGGATAAAGAGGGAAAATGGCCCAACTATGCGGCGACGCATGATATCGGCAAACTCGGTATCGAAGCCTATTACGAAGACCTGCTGCATGGCAAAACCGGCTATGAAGAGGTCGAAGTTAACAACCGTGGCCGGGTCATACGGCAGTTGCACGAGCAGTCGCCCCAGGCCGGTCGTGATATTTATCTGACTATCGATCTCAAGCTGCAGCAGTATATTGAAACGCTGCTGGCCGGTAGTCGTGCAGCGGTCGTGGTCAGCGATCCGCGCACCGGTGAGATTCTGGCGATGGTGTCGACCCCCAGCTACGATCCCAACCTGTTCGTTGACGGCATTTCCAGCAAAGACTATCGCGGCTTGCTGAACGATGAAAATCGCCCACTCTATAACCGTGCGATTCAGGCCGCTTATCCGCCTGCTTCTACCGTTAAACCCTATGTTGCCGTCTCCGCCCTGAGTGCGGGGGTGATTAACCGCAATACCAGCCTGTTCGATCCGGGCTGGTGGCAACTCCCCGGCTCCGAGAAACGCTACCGTGACTGGAAAAAATGGGGACATGGTCGCCTGAATGTCACCAAATCGCTGGAAGAGTCCGCTGATACCTTCTTTTATCAGGTTGCCTATGACATGGGCATCGATCGTCTGTCGGAGTGGATGACGAAATTTGGCTATGGCATGCGCACCGGCGTTGACCTGCCTCAGGAAAGCGCTGGCAACATGCCGACGCGTGACTGGAAAATGCGTCGATTTAAAAAGCCCTGGTATCAAGGCGATACCATTCCAGTCGGCATCGGTCAGGGTTACTGGACAGCGACACCGTTGCAGATGAACAAAGCGATGATGATTCTTATCAACGACGGCATCATCAAAGTGCCGCATTTGCTGCGCGCGACCCGTGAAGGCCGTACGCTGGTGCCTTATCGTCAGCCGCCTTCCCAGCCGATTGGCGATATCCACTCTGGCTACTGGGAAATTGCCAAAGACGGCATGTACGGCGTCGCCAACCGGCCAAACGGCACGGCCCACAAAAGCTTTGCCGATGCGCCTTACAAAATTGCCGCGAAGTCCGGTACCGCACAGGTCTTCGGTCTGAAAGAGAACGAAACGTATAATGCGCATAAAATCGCTGAACGCTTACGTGACCATAAGCTGATGACCGCTTTCGCGCCTTACGATAAACCACGCGTTGCCGTCACCATGATTCTGGAAAACGGCGGGGCCGGTCCGGCAGTGGGCACGGTCATGCGCCAGATTCTGGATCACATTATGTTAGGCGATAACAATACTGTCCTGCCGGATGCTGCGCCTACACCACCTGGCTATGAAGGTGAATAATCATGTCGATGAATGACAGCCCGCAGAAGCGGACGATCTGGATGCGCATGCACATTGATCCGCTGTTTATGCTGATCATCCTTGCGCTACTGACCTACAGCGCCATTGTTATCTGGAGTGCCAGCGGCCAGGATCCCGGCATGATGGAACGTAAACTGGGCCAGATCGCCATGGGATTAGTGGTGATGCTGGTGCTGGCGCAGGTCCCGCCGCGAGTGTATGAAGGCTGGGCACCTTATCTGTATATTATCTGCGTCATTCTGCTGATCGCGGTGGATGCTTTTGGGCAAATCAGTAAAGGCGCACAGCGCTGGCTGGATTTGGGGTTTGTCCGCTTTCAGCCTTCCGAGATCGCCAAAATTGCGGTGCCGTTAATGGTGGCGCGTTTTATTAACCGCGATGTCTGTCCACCTACCCTGAAGAATACCGCAATTGCGCTGGTGCTGATTTTTCTTCCCACACTGCTGGTGGCCGCACAGCCTGACCTCGGCACCTCGATTCTCATCGCCGCGTCCGGGCTGTTTGTGCTGTTTCTGTCGGGCATGAGCTGGAAACTGATTGGCATTGCCGTCCTGCTGGTCGCAGCCTTTATTCCTATCCTGTGGTTCTTCCTGATGCATGATTATCAGCGAGACCGCGTGATGATGCTGCTTGATCCGGAAAGCGACCCATTGGGCGCGGGCTATCACATCATTCAGTCAAAAATCGCCATTGGCTCCGGCGGCTTGCGCGGTAAAGGCTGGCTGCACGGTACTCAGTCACAGCTGGAATTCTTGCCGGAACGTCATACGGACTTTATTTTTGCCGTGCTGGCCGAAGAGCTGGGTCTGGTCGGCGTGTTGTTACTGCTGGTGCTCTACCTGCTGTTAATCATGCGCGGCCTGATCGTCGCCGCCCGGGCACAGACCACCTTTGGGCGCGTCATGGCGGGCGGATTAATGTTGATTTTATTCGTCTATGTTTTCGTTAACATTGGCATGGTTAGTGGTATCTTACCGGTGGTTGGCGTTCCGCTGCCGCTGGTCAGCTATGGCGGCTCGGCGCTTATTGTGCTTATGGCGGGATTTGGCATCGTAATGTCGATCCACACACACCGAAAAATGTTATCTAAAAGTGTTTAAGAGGTCGCAGATGCGTAAGGACTGGCTTGGCGTTGTATTGGCTTCAATGGTGTTGGCTGCATGTTCTACCCAGGAACCGCAACAGCAGAGTGCTCCACCCCAGCCCGCCTACAATGGCCCGGTGGTGGAAATTCCTGGCGTTGAGCCGCGTTATGAGCCGGTCAATCCGTCGACCAGTCAGGACTACAGCGTCAATGGCAAGACTTATCACATCATCAAAAATCCGGCTAACTACAGTGAAGTCGGATTAGCAGCCTGGTATGGCGACGAAGCCCAGGGCAGCCGTACCGCCATCGGCGAGGCTTTTGATCCGGATGCCCTGACCGCCGCGCATCCGACACTGCCGCTGCCAAGTTATGTGCGCGTCACGAATCTGGCCAACGGACGTCAGATTGTCGTGCGCGTTAACGATCGTGGCCCTTACACGCCAGGACGCATTATCGATCTGTCGCGTGCGGCCGGCGATCGTCTGAACATCTCCAATAACACCCGCGTCCGTGTGGATTACATCAGCGTCGCGCCAGATGGCACGCTCTCGGGTCCGGGTACTATCGGCACTGTTGTGGCAAAACAGAGTTACGCCCTGCCCGCGCGTCCCGATCTGAACGGCCCCGTCATGAGTTCGCCCTCCGTCATGAACGGCGGCGGTCAGACGCAAACGGCACCGGCAATGGAAACGGCACCTGCCGCACAGGACGTGTCGCCCATCAGTAATGCTACTCTGAAAACGGACAATGCCATGGGCGCGCCCGTTCAGAGCAGTGGTTTTCTGGGGGCCCCTCAGCCCTTACCGAGCGGTGTTCTGGAAGGCAGTGAGCCAGAGGCGGCCCCCGCCACTGCCGCTGCCGCACCGGTCGTTGCCAGCGCCGCCGCGCCTCACGCCGCTTCATCCAGCCAGAGCAGCAGCGCTTCGCTGTCCGGCTATGTCGTCCAGGTCAGCGCTATCAATGATGCAGCACGTGCGCGCCAGCTGCTCAGCAGTCTGCGCCAGCGCTTCGGCGTACCCGGCGCAGTGGAAAACGCGGGGAACAACGTTTATCGCGTACAGCTCGGCGGTTACAAAACCCGTGCCGAAGCTGTGGCGCTACAGCAGCGCCTGAGCCGTGAGGGTCAGAGCGCGGCTTTTGTGACCACCGCAGGTCGTTAAACAACAGCTTTACTCATGACTGGTAACGTCTGTTAACAACCCAGTTATCAAGCCGGGTGCCTGTTAATCAGGCATTTGTTATGATGAATGACTTTTTTTAACCCTAAACCCATGGATGTTGTCGTCCCACACATGAACACGCTGAAACCTTCTCGTTTGTTAAAACGCCTGACAGTGGGATCACTGATCGCTTTCTCTCTCAGCCATGCCGCCATTGCTGATGATGTCAATCTTAAGACCATGATTCCGGGCGTTCCGGATATTGATGCGGAAGCCTACGTTCTAATCGACTACAACTCAGGCAAAGTGCTGGCTGAAAAGAACGCCGATGCACGCCGCGATCCTGCCAGTCTGACGAAGATGATGACCAGCTACGTGATCGGTCAGGCAGTGAAAGCCGGGAAAATTCATCAGGACGACATGGTGACTGTTGGTCAGGATGCCTGGGCAACGGGCAATCCGGTCTTTAAAGGATCATCACTGATGTTCCTGAAACCCGGCGATCGCGTACCGGTTTCTCAGTTAACGCGCGGTATCGTCCTGCAGTCTGGTAATGATGCCTGCGTCGCGATGGCGGACTATGTTGCCGGCAGCCAGGATGCTTTCGTAGGGCTGATGAACAACTACGTGAAAGCGCTGGGTCTGCAGAACACGCACTTCCAGACCGTCCATGGCCTGGACGCCGAAGGCCAATACAGCTCCGCCCGTGATATGGCGTTGATTGGTCAGGCGCTTATCCGTGATGTGCCGGAAGAGTATGCGGTTTACAAAGAAAAAGAGTTTACCTTCAACAACATTCGCCAGATGAACCGTAATGGTCTGCTGTGGGATACCAGTCTGTCGGTCGACGGGATCAAAACCGGCCACACCGCAGCGGCGGGCTATAACCTGGTTGCCTCTGCGACAGAAGGTCAGATGCGCCTGATTTCCGCCGTAATGGGTGGACATACCTTTAAGGGCCGTGAAACCGAAAGCAAAAAGCTGCTGACTTGGGGCTTCCGCTTCTTTGAAACGGTTGCACCGTTGAAAGCCGGCAAAGAGTTTGCCTCTGAGCCCGTGTGGTTTGGTAACAGCGATCGCGTACAGCTGGGCGTGGAAAAAGATGCGTATCTGACCATTCCTCGTGGCCGTATGAAAGACCTGAAAGCCAGCTATGTGCTGAGCAATACTGAACTGCATGCGCCGTTGAAGAAAAATCAGGTTGTGGGCAGCATCAACTTCCAGTTAGATGGCAAAACCATCGATCAACGCCCTCTGGTGGTGCTGAACGAAGTCTCTGAAGGCGGCTTCTTTAGCCGTATCGTTGACTACATCAAACTGATGTTCCATCACTGGTTTGGTTAAAGGTGCATGGCGGCGGTTGAAAAACCGCCACCTCGCCCCCATTACAGGTTAATATGATGCTCCCGCTTCGGCGGGAGCCTGTTTTTTAAGTACCGGAGTGATTATGAAAACCAAACTGAATGAACTGCTCGAATTCCCGACCCCGTTTACCTATAAAGTGATGGGGCTGGCACAACCGGAGCTGGTTGATTTGGTGCTTGAAGTGGTGCAGCGCCATGCTCCCGGCGATTACAGCCCTGAGGTGAAACCGAGCAGCAAGGGTAACTATCACTCGGTCAACGTCACCATTAATGCGACACATATCGAACAGGTTGAAACCCTGTATGAAGAACTGGGCAAAATTGAAATCGTGCGCATGGTGTTGTAACACTGTCAGTCATACTGCCAACGGGCCATGTCGGTGCTACCGAATGGCCCGTTTTTGTTTGCAGACCGCGCCGGTGCGGCGGAAAATGTCTCAGCCTTCCTTTTACGCTCATCATTTCACTTCCGCGCGGCCGGCGTTATACTCAGCCTCTGCCCTCTTAACGGATATTCGTTTTGTCAGCTGAAACGCTCCTTATTCGCCAGCCTGGTTTATGTGACTGGCAGTTAACCTCAGACGCGATGCATCGCTACACCGACCAGCGCGACGCCGAAAGCCGTGATGAAGTCTGGCTGGTTGAACACCCGCCGGTCTTTACCCAGGGCCAGGCAGGCAAAGCCGAGCACCTGTTGATGCCCGGCTCGATTCCGGTGGTACAGAGCGATCGCGGCGGCCAGGTGACCTATCACGGTCCGGGCCAGCAGATCATGTATGTGCTGATCGATGTTAAACGTCGCAAAACCGGCGTGCGTCAGCTTGTCACCGCGTTAGAAGAAACGGTGATCGCCGTACTGGACAGCTTTGGTGTGGCGGCTCGGGCGCGCGCCGATGCACCCGGCGTTTATGTCGGAGAAGAAAAAATCTGCTCGCTGGGCCTGCGCATTCGCAAAGGATGCTCGTTTCATGGGCTGGCTCTCAATGTCGATATGGATCTGAGCCCGTTTTTGCGTATCAACCCCTGCGGTTACGCGGGCATGCACATGACGCAGTTAAAACATTTTTGCCCGGAGGTCACGCTGGCGGATGTCCGCCCACGGCTTGCCGAGACCTTCGCCCGCCAGTTAGGTTATCAGCAGGTGGAATGGCATGAGGCGGAACCGGCCTTACCTTGACGGTGCGTGCGTATTTACAAATATGTAACTTATCACGCACGTCTGTGGCTGCTTCCTGGCCGCTGAGATGATATAATTTTTGCACTTTTTTCAAATAAAGTTGAAAGCCGCCTTCTCGGGTTGAGTGAGACAGCTTTCAAATCGCAATCCGACCGGAACCTGCTGATTTATGAGTAAACCAATTCAGATGGAACGCGGCGTCAAATACCGTGACGCAGACAAAATGGCGCTGATCCCGGTGAAAACCGTGGCCGTTGACCGGCAAGAAATCTTACGCAAGCCGGAGTGGATGAAAATCAAACTGCCTGCGGACTCCAGTCGTATTCAGGGCATTAAAGCGGCGATGCGTAAAAACGGTCTGCACTCTGTTTGTGAAGAAGCCTCCTGCCCTAACCTTGCCGAATGCTTTAACCACGGTACCGCCACCTTTATGATTCTGGGTGCAATTTGTACCCGCCGTTGCCCGTTCTGCGATGTGGCACACGGTCGCCCCAACGCGCCCGACGCGAATGAACCCGGTAAGCTGGCACAGACCATTGCCGACATGGCATTGCGCTATGTGGTAATCACCTCCGTGGACCGCGACGATCTGCGCGACGGCGGTGCTCAGCATTTTGCGGACTGTATTACCGCCATCCGCGAAAAAAGCCCTAATATCAAGATCGAAACGCTGGTACCCGACTTCCGTGGTCGCATGGATCGTGCGCTCGAGATTCTGACCGCCACCCCACCGGATGTGTTTAACCACAACCTTGAGAACGTGCCGCGTGTATACCGTCAGGTGCGTCCGGGTGCCAACTATGAATGGTCGCTGAAGCTGCTGGAGCGTTTTAAAGAGGCGCATCCTGATGTACCGACGAAATCCGGTTTAATGGTTGGTCTGGGTGAAACCAATGCTGAAATCATTGAGGTCATGCGCGATCTCCGTCGTCACGGTGTGACAATGCTTACTCTGGGACAGTACTTGCAGCCCAGCCGCCACCATTTACCTGTTCAGCGTTATGTCAGCCCGGCGGAGTTCGATGAAATGAAAGAAGAAGCGCTGGCGATGGGCTTTACCCACGCGGCCTGTGGACCCTTTGTGCGTTCTTCTTATCACGCGGATATGCAGGCAAAAGGGCTGGAAGTGAAATAAGCATTTGCCGTTGTGTCAGGTGCAGAAAAAACAAAAACCAGATTGTCCGCAATCTGGTTTTTTTCTGCAGTCAGAAATAAAAAGTAACACTTCTGTCATTCTGACGCGGTCTTACTCTTTATGAGAAACGCGTTCTGCAGGGGTTTCTTCCGCTGAGGTACGTGCTGCACTGGAATCTTCGTCTTTCATAGCCTTTTTAAAGCCTTTGATTGCGGAGCCCAGATCGCCACCCAGAGAGCGTAACTTGTTGGTGCCAAAAAGCAGTACGATAAGCGCACCGATAATCAGCAGCTTGGCAATACTGATACCTTCCATATTTAACCTTATAATCTGACGAATAACGGTAATGACTATTTAGGCGCAGTTTAGGGGCAACCTCAAGCGGAATCTGTAACAGAGTAAGAAAACGTCCGACGCATTTTATGCGCTACGCTTTGCCCGTTCCCCTGCGCCTCGGGGATCAACGCGCCGGATCCAGCTCTGGCCGGGCAAAGCGACGGTTCTCCAGCACCGGCAGCAGAGCCCTCGCCGCCGCAATGCGCTGTGGGTCCAGATCGGCAACGATCAAAGCAGGCGACTCCGCGGCGCGACTTATGGGTACGCCCAGCGGATCGATCACCATACTGTTGCCAATATTACGTGCGCCGCACTCGCCCACCGCCAATACATAACAGGTATTTTCCAGCGCTCGCGTTCGGGTGAGTAAATCCCAGTGCATCTCTTTTAGCGGTCCTCTGACCCACGCTGATGGCACGACCAGCACGTCAGCACCATCCAGCACCAGACGTCGTGCCATTTCCGGAAACCGCACGTCATAGCAGGTCATCAGCCCAACGTTCATGCCCGCCACGGGCACCAACGGCGGCACGTCCTGACCGGCCTCAACCCGCGCCGATTCCTGCATTGAAAAGGCGTCGTACAGATGCAGCTTGCGGTATTCCGCCAGAATCTTGCCGTCGCGAATGACTACCAGAACGTTAAAGACTTTATGGCTGTCGCCCGGCACATGCATCCCGAACACGGTCGTCAGCGTCTGCCCCTGGCTGGCGGTCAGTAACTGGGTCAGAAACGGGCCGTTCAGCGGTTGGGCCGCTTCCCGTATCCAGTCAGGGTTGGTCATATCTGTGGCCAGCACGGCCTCCGGTAGCACCAGCAGATCGGCGCTGGCTTCCCGGGCTTGTGCCATCATGTTTATACAGGCTTGCGCATTCTCCTGCCATTCCCGTTTAACGACAAACTGACCCAGCGCGACTTTCATTCGTCATCCTCCCTGCCGACAGCAGCCCTGCTGTGGCGCTTATAATGGCTGTAAGGCTTTCACATGGTAGCGTGGTGATTCAACATACCCTTCGCGGCCATAAAACTGGTTGGCTTTAAGGCGTGACGCATGACAATGTACTTCCATGCGATCACAGCCATGTTGCGCCGCCAGCGCTTCAGCCTGCTTAAGCAGGCGTCTGTCCCACCCCTTTGCTGCGCTCACCATCGGCAATACAAAAATAGCTGATGCGGGCAAAATCACCGGCCAGGGCCAGTTGTGGGATGAAGTGCATAGAGAGAAAACCCAGCACCTGATTACCGTGTTCGGCCACCAGCAGCGTTTCACTGGGATCGGTTATCAACTGGGCAAGGCGCTGTTCAATAAACGACTCTGTGCCGCCATAACCTAATTCACTTAACAGCGCGCTCAACACGAAACTGTCCCTGGCCTGGGCGGGGCGAATATTCATCCTGTCACCTCTTCCTCTGCGATGTAGAAAGGTAGTTATAACCCGATCAGCCCGAAAATGCTGCCTCGGGAGGTTGTTATAATTATGTTACAGGAGCTATCTGTGACTGGTAGCGCAATTTATGCGCTGAAATACCGTCCTGACGGCGGATAAGCGGCTGGCTGGATTAAGAAAGGTAGCAGGAAAGCAGCCGTTCGTGAGGTTAAAGTGAGCAGCACCGCAAGCAGGGTTCTCGCCGCAGCTAAAATCAGATTAACGCAGGCATAAAAAAACCCGCCAGAAGGCGGGTTTTTAGAATTCTGACTGTTAACTTACAGACTGATAACGTTAGCAGCAGATGGGCCTTTTGCGCCGTCAGTGATTTCAAACTCTACACGCTGACCTTCAGCCAGAGTTTTGAAGCCATTGCTCTGGATCGCAGAGAAGTGTACGAATACATCTTTGCTGCCATCTTCAGGAGTAATGAAACCGAATCCTTTAGATTCATTAAACCACTTAACGTTACCTTTAATCTTAGACATCTATATTACCTTTACATGAAAAATGGACACTAAACTGTGTCGTCATCTAGTACAGCAATTGCTGAAGGTTTTGTCCAGCCTGATTTGATGAAAAAGTGATAAATATCCATTTTATTTACCCTTCGGTGACTTATTCACTGGCGCGGACAGTTAAAACTGCCAGCGCACCCAGGCAAAATACACGTTCCCGTTGTTATAAGTCCCTGGAATGTAAGTCATTTGAAAGTTCACTGGACCGTAACCTACTGATGCCAGAGGTAATATAGCCGGGATGGGATAATATCCCCAGTTATCCCTTGCCGTTACCCCAACCGTATAGCCCAGTCCATAATGAAATGCCTGATTAGTGAGCGGGCGCCAGGTCGCTTCCCAGCCATAGCCTGTAAAGGGTTCCCAATGATTAAAGGAGTCTTTGAACGCCATCGCATAAAGACCATGCCAGTTCCCTTTTTCGTCGTAACGGGAAACGCCAACGCCCGCTCCCCAGGGACGTTCGTTGTAGCGATCAATATGCTCGCTGTCATAGGTCCAACGGTTGTGCCAGGTGATGGCAGGCACATAAAGATCGATGCTCTGCGGTTGTTCCCAGGTTTGCTGAACATTATCGCTAAAGGTGTTCCAGCCAGATTTGATTTGCTGGGTAAATGTGGCGGCCTGGAGGGAAAAAGAGACAAACAGGGCCAAAAAAGGGCCTGAAAAAAGAGATTTATTCACGTCAATGCTACCTGTATCGTTTCGATTAAATTCAGTATTCCACACTGAAACTCAGTAACGGAAAAACGCCTTCATCCCGGATACGTGTCCCTCTCCGGGTATTTTCAGCATGTAATTATCATTCATGTTACGGAAAAGTGGGGAAATTTTAACGTAAAAAATCTGAACACATCCCAAACGGCAAGGGCAAATAGCCGCTTACCTGCCCTTCAGCTAGCGAAACAGCAACTTACAGGCAACCGGGCTTACTGAGAAACCCGCTAAAATATGGTGTGTCCCTGTTACACTCCTCTATGAAACCGGGCGTTGATCCTGCTTGTGCGGGCGTACGAGGGCCTTGATGAGAAGAACAGCGATTGCGGCCACAACATACCTGGGGATGGCACAGCCGGTCGGGATGACGCAGAGATGCAGGCTGAAATACGAAGGGGAGAGAAACAACACACAGGAAAATTTTAGGCATCAGGCACCCGTCTGGATGCCCGTAAAAACACGATCAGAAGATGAGCTTAAACACGCCTGTCAGCGTCAGCAGTCCGACGATAAAAATGATGGCGATGATCCACAAAATTATTTTCATTTCATATCCCTTACCTAATAAAACAATCCCCTGACAGTATAGGCGAGATTTTGCCGTTTGCTTTTTGCCAGCCGTGATCGCATACCGGAAGGCAATAATCGGTTTTAGCGGTTTCTTTCTGTGAGAAGTATCGCATCGCGTGGCTTTAGTGCGGCCTGCCGTTTCGTTTTGCAGATTATTCCTGGCTAAAATTTATGCCGACAGGAAAGCCCGAGAATGTTGACAGTCCAAATGCAGAGCAGGGAGAGACCTTATGAGCAGTATTAATACCAGTATGGGCCGCTACAGCCTTAAGGCAAAGTACAGCGGCGACAAAATCAAAGGTTTTTTCGCCATCAATGATGAAGGCGGCACGCAACTGACCCGACAAGAGTTTGCGGAGCATTACCTTGATGATGTGGTCAACAATGTGATTTATCCGGTTACAGGCGGTAACCGTGAGATTGCCCGCGCACTGCGAGAAGAAATGGTGAAAGCGGGTTTTGAAGATGCAGATTAACCTTTTGGGCCGCCCGTTCTGTGCGGCCCTTTTGTTTTCTACGCTCTGATTTCTATACCACGTAAGAGAGCAACAAACAGCCCACCAGCCCACACACCGAAATAATGGTTTCCAGCGCAGACCAGGAGCGAAGCGTCTCGCCTATAGTCAGGTTAAAATACTCTTTAAATAACCAGAACCCCGGATCGTTAACGTGTGAAAAAATCACACTGCCCGAGCCCACCGCAATGACCATCAGTTCAGGGCTGGCACCGCTGGTCGCAATCAGTGGTGCCACAATGCCGCCTGCCGTAATGGCCGCAACGGTAGCGGATCCGAGTGCAATACGTAACACAGCAGCGATTGACCATGCCATGAAGAGAGGCGACAGATTAGTTGCATGCATCATACCGGCGATGTATTTATCCACGCAGCTGTCCACCAGGACCTGTTTAAAGGCACCGCCGCCGCCAATGATGAGCAGCATCATGGCGATAATCTTGATGGAGTCGCTCAGGGTATCCATGACCTGTTCCATACTGCGACCACGATTCAGACCGAAGGTGAAGATAGCAATCAGCACAGCAATCAGTGTCGCCATGATGGGATCGCCAAAGAACTCAGCATAAGGGAGCAAGGCATGCCCTTTAGGCAGAACCATTTCGGCCACCGCGCGCAGCGCCATCAGTATTACAGGCACAAGCGATGTCCAGACGCTGACCCCAAAGCCCGGCATTTCCGCTTCCGTGAAAGTTTTGGGGTTGTACAGGCCTTCCGGAATCGGTTTATCAATGCCTTTCAGGAAACGGGCATAAACCGGCCCCGCAAGAATCACCGTTGGAATGCCCAGTAAGGTGCCAAACAGCAGCGTTTTCCCCATATCTGCGTTGAACAGCGTCGCAATGGCGGTCGGGCCCGGATGGGGAGGCAGAAAACCGTGGGTTACGGACAGTGCCGCGGCCATCGGCACGCCCACAAACAGCAGCGGGACACGTGCTGATGCGGCGACGCTAAACACCAGCGGCAGCATTAAGACAAAACCGACTTCATAAAACAACGCAAACCCCACGATGAAGCCGGTCAGCACGAGCGCCCACTGAATATGCCGCGTGCCAAACTTCGCAATCAACGTGGTGGCAATACGCTGCGCACCGCCGCAGTCGGCCAGCAGTTTACCGAGCATCGCGCCAAAACCCATAATCAGCGCCAGACCGCCCAGCGTGCCGCCCACGCCATTTTTAATTGAAATAATCACTTTGTTGACCGGCATGCCCTGCATCACGCCCACCGCCAGCGCAACCAGAATCAACGCGATAAAACCATTAAGTTTAAAGCGAATCATCAGCAGTAACAGTAATGCCACGCCAATCGCCACATAGAGTAATGGCATAATTTTTCTCCACCTGATGCCCTGAATGATGTCAGTGCCGCTTGGTTATCGTGGTCCCGGAGGACGCTTAAAATCAGGGAAATGTCGTGACATTTATGTTTTGACACACCCTGTTACCGATAACATGTTAAGGGTAACATCCCGACTCGCGCATCACCCCGCCAGGGATGAATTTACGTTTTGCGAAGGTGATCAACTTTTTAACCGACCGCTATCAGAAAGTTTCTTGAGGCCTGACGTTGGGTTTTCGTTACACTCAAAGCTTAGCGAAGAGACAAAAGGATGCGCGGGTGAGTGACAATCTGAGTGAGCTGTACAGCAATCAACATACCCTTTTTGGCCGGGGAAGCCTCAGCAAGCTGATTCCTCTGCTGGCTGCCCAACCCCAGGCCACTCTGCTCTTTTGCGGCCGGTCATTTTTGCAGGGGGAAGCTTATGCACGTATCAAAACCACCCTGAACGATCATATTGTGGGTTATGAAATTGTCAGCCATGAGGCTTCCCCGGCGGATATTGATGGCTGGGTCACCCGCTGGCGAGGGCATGTTGATCGGGTCGTCGCGATAGGCGGCGGAAGCGTACTGGATGCGGCTAAAGCCTTTAGCGCCATGATTCAGCATCCACTCTCCACGGCACGTTATCTGGAAAAAGTCGGCGATACGGCGGTCACCCCGGTTACCCTTCCCCTCATCGCCGTTCCGACCACGGCGGGCACCGGCAGCGAAGTTACCCAAAACGCGGTGGTGACCGACCAGCAGGATATCCAGATCAAAGCGTCGCTGCGTCATCCGGTATTTGTGCCGCAGGTCGCCATCCTGGATCCCGACTTACTCAAAGGCGCCCCCGATACTGTGCTGGCGACCTGCGGGATCGATGCCTTCACACATCTGTTTGAAGCCTACCTGTCTGGCAAGGGCAACCACTTTACCCGTCAGATGACCTTGAGTGGGCTGCGTCAGTTTATCCAGGCCTGGCCGGCCTTGAACCAGTTGGATGAAACAGGCGATCGGGCGCGTGAGGCGATGATGATGGCTTCCTGGCTGGGCGGTGTCAGCCTGAGCACTGCCGGTCTGGGCGTGATTCACGGTATTGCGGGCGAGTTGGGGGCGATAAAGCCTTTCCATCATGGCGAAGTCTGCGGCAGGCTGTTATTCACGTTTCTGGACCATCTGGCCGTGAGCCAGCATCCTGAACAACGTCAGTTGATGGCCGACATGCATCAGCAGCTGTTTGGCACGCACACGGACTCTCCGGCACGTGACCTGAAAGCCTGGCTGCAACGTACCGCGATTACCGCATTCTGGCTGGATGGCCCGACGCTGAGCGAAGCGGACGTGGCCTGGATTCTGGCCCGCGCGAACAGTAAAAACAGTCTGATCAGCTACAGTAAAGATGAGATGCACGACATGCTTGTTCGTGCCTGGACCGTCACCGCGTAGCCCACGGGCGGGCGTTTTGCCCGCCCGCATCAGGCCCCTACCTCTGCTGCGCTGCCGCTGTATTGAACGGCGCTTCTTCTGCCAGCATCTGTTCAATCACCTGCAGGACACCTTCCTCATTGTTTCCGGGAGCCAAAAAACGCGCCGTTTGCTTTACCCGTTGCGGCGCATTGCGCATGGCGAAGCTGTACCCGGACTGCTGGAGCATTTCCAGATCGTTACCGCCATCACCAAAGGCCAGCACCTGATCGTGGGAATATGTCCCAGCGCTGTGCCAGCAGGTTCAGGCCATTGGCTTTATGCTGACCGGGCACGATTAAATCTACCGAGCCGTGACCGCTGGATGTGGCTGCTGCCGATCCTGCGTGCAGGCGACCAATATCCGCCATTAAAGGCTCGACGTAATCGTCTGACAGATTCAGCGCAAATTTCAGTATCCGATCGTCAGCCACCTCATCAAGCGTACGTATTGGCTTAAGCCGGTGACAGTAGTGACGCATCTTCACCAGCCACGTTTCATCCATTCCCTCAAAATAATAGGCGCTGTTTCGTCCACAAAGCAGATAACGCAGGTCGGGATAGTGTCCGTTTTTCAATGTATCGAGCACGGCATCAATGTCGCTGCGTGAGAACGCGCCACAGAACAGCTCTTCATCCCTGTCGATAATCAATGCGCCATTTTCAGCGACGAACGCGATCTCGCTGGCGATCTCAGGAAAAAACGACCGCAGTTGGTGGTATTGATTGCCACTGGCGACCACAAACCTGATGTTTCGCTGGCTGAGCTGGTGGTAACAGGCAAGAAAACGGGCGCGGTTGTACTGCTTTTTGTCATCCAGAAAGGTGCCGTCCATATCAACGGCAACCATTTTTACCGTGGTCATCAGAACTCCTTAGCAGGGAAACGTTCAGGATTCACTGTCAGAATAGCCTGATAATGCAGCGCATGTGGCATAAAAAAGGGATGGCATCTGCCATCCCTGTATGGTGATCAATGAAACGCGTTGTTGAGGATGAGTGAGGTGATAATGCCGGTGGCCGCTGCAATCAGCACATAGTTACCATCGATATCCGCCCAGTGCTGCCCTTCCGGTGGCTCTCTCAACCCGCGCTCACGCCAGTCATCGATCCGGTATCTGTCGCCGCAATATTCCCGTGGAACGGGTCGGCCGCGCCGGAATTCATGCCCTTCCCACGCAAACCGATCGTGGAACTGCGTTGTTGAGGTCACCACGATATCGGGAAGTAACCCGTAATAGACCAGCGCAGAGGGAATAAAGGTTGCGCAGATAGCTGCGGCGCCCAGACGGCCCACCACCGGCAGACGTTTGCCAAATTCACCGCAGGCAAAACCAAAAAAGGCCAGCGTGGCGACCATGACGACGATATCGCTGGCCAGTTTCCCGCTCAGGCAGTCCAGTGCAATGAGCACACCGGCCAGCACAAACAGGGGAAGAGGGATAATCCCGACTTTCCAGTTATCCATAATATGCCACCACTGCTCCTTCAGGGTTTTCCTGCGCGGTGAACGGGCCAGCGTATCAGACAGAAAAGAATTATCAGGTGAGCGCATTATTAACCTCTTTGCATCATCGTTTTTTTTCAGAATGCCGTGAAAAAAAGAGGAATTACGTGAAGGAGAAGGTATCTGGCATAAAGTTTTAATGGTGTTATTTCCAGAGCGTGATCCGCATCCTGATAATCGTCGTGGTGTTTATGGTTTTTATTCCCCGCAGCCGTTGTTTGTCCTTTGCTGACGCTTCCCCCTCCTCTGAAAACGATTTAATCCCATTAATATCAAACAGATAAACGCATGTAGTGTCTATTGTTAAAAAGATGATACATTGAAGTTATTATTCCAAAATGCGCGTGACAGTCATGAAATTGTCATTTCAAACGAAGCTGTTTCTTTCGCTCGTTGTTTTTTCGTCTGTCCTGTTCGTGTTACTGGGAAGCTATTACTACGTCAGCATCACCCGGCAGCTTTATCAGGCGATGAGCATGCGCGCGAAGGTGCAGGCAGACGAAATCGCGCTGATTCCGGAACTGAGAAAAGCGGTGGCGGATCGGGATATTCCGGCCATTAATATGCTGATGCGGGCTATTGCCCGGAAAAGCGATGCCAGTTTTATGGTGATTGGCGATAACCGTGGCCTGCACCTTTTTCACTCGGTGACGGCGGACCGGGTTGGCAAACCCCTGGTCGGCGGAGACAACGCGGCAGTGCTGGCAGGGAAAAGTATCACCACCATCCGGACAGGCGGACTGGGAATCTCCCTGCGCAGCAAATCGCCTATCCTGAACGATCGCGGGCAGGTGGTCGGTATCGTATCCGTTGGTTATCTCGCCCGCTATCTGGATGCCATCACGTTCAGCAACATGATCAACCTGCTGATCGTGGCGGCCCTGGTGCTTATCGCCCTGTTTATTTTCTCCTGGTTTTTCACCTGCAATATTAAAAAACAGATTTTCTCGCTGGAACCGCGCGAGATCGGCCTGATGGTCCGTCAGCAAAAAGCTATGATGGAATCGATCTATGAAGGCGTGATTGTCATCAATGAACACCTGCAGATCGAAGTGATCAACCAGGCCGCCCGAAAGCTGTTAGGCCTGTCACAGTCCGCCGAGGCGCTGCGAGGGCAGTCTGTCAGCCAGATCATTTCGCCCGTCCCCTTTTTATCGCAGCCCGTGATGCTGGAAAAAGATACCCACGATGAGATTAGTCAGTTTAATGCGCTCACCGTCATCGCCAGCCGGGTACGTATCATGCTGGAGGACGCGCTGATGGGCTGGGTAATCTCCTTCCGCGATTTTAACGACATCGACTCCCTTAGCGCCCAGCTCAGCCAGGTGAAACGTTATGTCGATAATCTGCGCATTATGCGGCATGAGCAGCTTAACCGTATGAACACGCTTTCAGGGCTGTTGCACATGGGGCGTTTTGAAGACGCGATTGACTACATTGAGGCGCAGTCAGAACACGAGCAGGAGTGGCTGGACTTTGTTTCCGCACGCTTCAGCTCGCCACTGCTGTGCGGCTTGTTACTGGGCAAAGCGGCACGCGCCAGAGAAAAAGGCGTTATCCTCCACTTTGATCCCGCATGTCTGATGGACAAGCCCTTTCCCCCACTGTCAGAGGCTGAACTGATCTCGGTCATTGGCAATTTGCTGGACAACGCGATTGAAGCCACGCAACGCGCCCCGATGCCTCATGAACCTGTTGAAGTGCTGATTAAGCTCAGCGCCCGTGAGCTGATCATCGAAGTGGCGGATCACGGCGTGGGCATTGCACCTGCCATCCGCGAACACATGTTTGAACGTGGCGTCACCACGAAAACCCGGGGCGATCACGGCATCGGGCTGTATTTAACAGAAAGCTATATTACCCGCGCAGGGGGCACCATTGAGGTCAGCGACAATGTGCCACGTGGCGCCATTTTCTCGCTGTTTATCCCCTGCGCGCAAACCCACCGCTGTCACGTAACGGAAACGGAGAAGGTCCGCGATGCAACATGAGCCTGTGACTGTCCTGATTGTGGAAGATGAGCCTGAACTGGCTCAGCTTCATGCCGAACTGATTGGTAAACACCCTGAACTCAGGCTGATCGGTATCGCCGGGTCACTCGCAGAAGCCAGACAGCAGCTTGCCATCAGTGCGCCACAGCTGCTATTGCTGGATAATTATCTGCCCGATGGCAAAGGCATCACCCTGATTGGCGATCCGTTGCTGGCCCACGCAAACTGTTCCATTATTTTTATTACGGCGGCCAGTGATATGGATACCTGTAGCCAGGCCATCCGCAACGGTGCCTTCGATTACGTCCTTAAACCTGTGTCCTGGAAACGGCTTAACCGCTCGCTTGCCAACTTTATCGCTTTCGCAGACCAGCAGCGCACATGGAAGATTGTCGATAAGAAAAATGTCGATGTCCTTTATCAGCTACAGGCGAAGAACTACCCGCACGATAACGGCAGCAAAGGTATTGAGGAAACGACTCTCGCGCGGGTCCAGACACTTTTTACGCCAGCCACCACGCGGCTTTTTTCGGTTGATGAGGTGATGACCGAAACCGGGCTCAGTAAAACAACCGCCCGTCGCTATCTGGAGCACTGCGTGGAAACCGGCTTTCTGACGGTAGAAATGCTGTATGGCAAAGTGGGCCATCCCAGGCGCATGTACAAACGGCCATGAACTGCGGCGCGCCACGCCGCCAGTGCAGCGGCTCGGTCCGGCGGCCTCTGCGGGGCAAAACATATCCCCCGCCCGCTGATGTCCATGGCCGCCATCGCCAGCTGACTGTAATCTGAAATAAAAAAAACTGTGCTTTGCTCTTCCCGTCATCCTTAAACTGATTACTATAGGTTTTCACCCGACTCCTATAGCGAAGCCCTCTCCGTTGAAAATGCGCACTCCTTATTTACTGGCTTTACTGGTTTCTTTGCTTCCCCTTAAAAGCACGGCGCAGGTTGCGCCCGATCCCTTACTGGCCTCCCAGATTGTCGATCGCTATGCAGAGCATATCTTTTATGCCAGTGGTGCCACCGGCATGGCCCTGGTGGCAATAGACGGTAATCAGCGCGTCTTTACCAGCTTTGGTGATACCCGGCCCGGCAACAATATTCGTCCGCAAAAGGATTCGTTAATTCGTATTGCCTCGCTCAGTAAATTAATGACCAGTGAGGTGATGGTAAAAATGGCCGAGCGCGGCGAGATTCGTCTGGACGATCCGCTGAGTAAGTATGCGCCTCCGGGAAAACGGGTCCCTGGTTTCGACGGTCAACCGATTCGGTTGATTAACCTCGCCACTCACACCAGTGGCCTGCCGCGCGAGCAGCCCGGCGGTAAGCCGCATCGTCCGGTTTTTGTCTGGCCTACGCAAAGTGAGCGCTGGAACTGGCTGAACACCGCCAGCCTGAAAGCGGCCCCCGGCACCAATGCGGCCTATTCCAACCTGGGTTACGATCTGTTGGGTGATGCGCTGTCACGTGCGGCGGGTAAACCCTATCCGGCCCTGTTTCAGCAGCTGATCACCCGTCCGCTGGGCATGAAGGACACCACGTTTACCCCGTCACCCGAACAGTGCGCCCGTTTAATGGTGGCGGAAAAAGGAGCCAGTCCGTGTAATAACACGCTGGCGGCTATCGGCAGCGGTGGCGTCTATTCAACGCCGGATGATATGGGACGCTGGATGCAGCAGTTTCTGAACTCCTCCGTAAATCGCCGCACGCCACAGATCGATCGCCTGCAGACATTAATCTACCGTCGCGATCAGCTTCACAAGGTGGATGGAATGGACGTGCCAGGTAAAGCCGACGCTCTCGGCATGGGTTGGGTTTATATGGGACCGTCAAAGGGGCGTCCGGGCATCATTCAGAAAACCGGCGGTGGCGGGGGTTTCATCACCTATATAGCGATGGTGCCGCAGAATAATGTGGGCGTTTTTGTGGTGGTGACCCGATCTCCCCTGACCCGCTTCACGCCAATGAGTGACGGTGTAAATAACCTGCTGGCGGAGTTGGTGGGCAATCAGACCGGTTCCCCCATGATGGTGCAGGCGATTCCTTAACGGCTGCCATCCGCAGAGGCTGACTGGCTTACCCAGAGCGTGGGCCAGTCATCGCTGCTGTGCCAGGCATCGCAGGTTGATTCTTCGGCATATTCCGCTAACACAAAGTGCTCACCGTTAAACTGCCAGCGGGACGCTGTACCGCAGTCGCCCAGTCCCCGCCCTTTACCAAAGGTGTAAAGCTGGCCGGTTGCCGCATCGTAATCCGCATTAATCAGCTCCAGCTGGCGCTCTCCTCCCTCGGGCGGCGTAAAGGGTAAAGTCAGGCTGACACCGCGTGCCACATAGGGCGGCGCGCGCGTCACTTCAAACGCCCGATCGATCACGTTATACGCCCCCATCTCACAGCTCACCAGCAGCAAGGCTTTTTTGTCCGTCAGCGGCGAGACGCTGACTTCGCGTCGCAGTGGATCGAGCGAACAGGTGTCTGAATTAACCCGCCAGGTGCCGTAATCAATCAGGCCACTGGTTTCTTCCCGCGTCAGCGGTACAGGCGCGGCCATGGGAGGTGGCAGCTGCGGAATCGCCGGAGCAGCAGGCACGCCGTTGCGTTCGCCCCGTCGAACCCAGGCGCTCATGCTATTCACCCGCCCCTGCACGTCGTCCATGTACAACAGGGCCGCTTTCATGCCACGCAATGAAACCTGTGGGCTGGCGCTGAACGTCAGCTGCAGATTTTTTGCATCCATGGTGAGTTCAAGAAATTCGTTAATGGCAATCGGGTTGCGGGTGGCAAGATGATGCGGCTCTACGTCCCAGTGCTTGAAATCAGGACGAAGACGACGCTGATCCACCAGCAGATTATCTTTGAGCGCCGGCCCCGGCAGCGCACCACTATAGGCACTGCCGTAATCAATACGTAACAGGGGCTGGTCATCCGCCCCGGCATGTCGCGACAGGGTCATCACCAAACCACGGTCACCCTGAGTGCTGCGCGCAACGCAAAAGGCCGCGTTATTGCAGGTTAACTGCCAGTCAGAAAACAGTTTCTGCACCGGATCAGCCTGGACGGCGGCGACCATGAATAAAGGCAACGCAAACAGCGATTTCATCCTGTACCACATTAAGAAAATCGAGCCCCAACTTCTCTGAGTGGAAGATGATAGCGCAATCACGCACGTCACGTGCGTTCGCATTCTGTGAAGTGCCCAGCAAGCGCAGCTAACTGCCTAAAAAACATCCATTTTGCAACAGCCGTAGCGCCCTGTCGTGCGCAATGCGGTCATCATGCGTATTCGTCAGCGTTCTCTCAATCGGATTCGTCGGACTATCCGGACAGGCAAAGCGGTCAAATACACATAAACGGGCAAAAGCGGGCATGATAGAGTCGCTGCAGAATGCAGGATAAAATGTTCACAGCGGATCCTGAGACCGCTAAATAACCCTTATTTAGTGAGACAAATCACTAAACAATATTATTTCTTTCATTTCGTTTCATTAAAACCCAACACTGATCTCTTTATGCGCGTTGCAAAAACAGGTCCTGCGTACCCACGCTCAGGCCACATTTTTGCCGCGTGCCTTCCAGTACTTTATAGCCATCGGAGGCCATTATGTTGCCGATTGAACGCCAGCAGAGAATTATCGATGAATTAATGTGTAACGGACGGGTTATTGTCGCTGAACTGACCGCGTTATGTCGGGTTTCTCAGGAAACGATTCGCCGCGATTTAGCACAACTGGAAAAGAAAGGTATTTTACAGCGAAGCCATGGTGGTGCGGTTCCGGCTAAACGACACAGTGCAACGCTACAGGTTAATAATCGCGAGATTAATGAATCTGAATCGTCTTTTCGTCAACGCGTAAACGAACATGTTGACGCCAAAATGGCAATCGCGAAACGCGCGCTGGATTTTATTAGTGTGGGCGACTGCTTATTACTCGACAGTAGTACCACGTGTTTTTATCTGGCACGGCAATTACCGGATATTGAATTGACGGTATTAACCAATTCGTTACGCATTGTCCAGACGCTGGCAGCGCGCGGCAGTATTCGCACCATTTGTCTGGGCGGAGAATATTCAGATCGTTATGAAGATTTTCACGGCATTGTTACCGAGCAGCCGTTAAAAGAGTTTCAAATAAATAAGATCTTTTTTTCATGCAGCAGTCTGGGCAATGACGGTTATTTACGCGAAGGAAATGAACGTCATGCACATTTAAAACAACAGCTGATTCTGGCAGCAGAACGAAAACATTTATTACTGGATAGCTCTAAGTTTCTTCGGCCCTCATTCGCGCGTATTTGCCATTACCGTGATGTGGATTTTCTCATTACTGACCAGTTGAAAGATAAAGAGCTGGAACAGGAACTGGCCTGGAACGGCGTCAATATTATTGACTGCTCGCAGCGCCCCCAGTCTGTGCAGCTTATAAATAATTAAATGGAGCCTTTATGAAAAAACAGCTTATCGCCTGTTCGTTGTTCGCATTACTGGCTTTTCAGTCCCATGCGGCGGACAAAATACGCATGGGCATCGTGGTGAAAATCGGTGGTATTCCGTGGTTCAACGCTATGGAAGCCGGAATTAAAAGCGAAGCGGCCAAACGCGGCATTGACGCCTGGATGGTGGGGCCGACCGCAGCCGATCCTGCCCTGCAGGTGCGTGCCATTGAAGATTTGATTGCCCAGAAAGTGGACATTATCGGCGTCGTCCCCAACGACCCCAAAGTGCTTGAGCCCGTCTTGCAGCGCGCCCGTGAAGCCGGCATCAAAGTCATTACCCACGAATCGCCAGGCCAGAAGTTTGCAAACTGGGACTTTGAATTAGTGGATGCCGCAACGCACGGCATCAATCATATGAAAGCGCTGGCGCAATGTATGCATGACGAAGGGAAATACGCCATATACGTGGGGAGCCTGACGGTGCCGCTTCATCAGCAGTGGACCGATGCCGCGCTGGATTATCAAAAGCAGCACTATCCCAACATGCAGTTGGTTACGGACAAATTTGGCGTAGGCGAATCCCTGGACGAGTCCATCCGTACCACCAATGAACTGATGTCTAAGTATCCCGATCTGAAAGGCATTTTAGCCTTCGGTTCGCAGGGCCCTATTGGTGCCGGTCGCGCCGTTATGAACCGCAATAAAACCAATCAGGTCTGTGTCATTGGGGCGTTCAGTCCGGGTCAGGGCGCGCAACTGGTTAACCGCGGGGCGATCAAGGGCGGCTATATCTGGAATCCACATACCGCCGGTGAAGTGTTTATCCGTATTGCCGAGAAGGTGGAGAAGAACGAACCGATTACGGACGGTATGACGATTGACGGCCTGGGCAAGGTGAAAGTGGATCAGACAACGCACACCATTCTGGGCAACAACGCGGAAAGTCTGGATAAAGCTAACCTGCCTAACCTGATCAAGCTGGGGCTGTAATGATGCAATCGGTCGCGCCGCAAAGGCTTATCACCCTGGAAAAACTGTCGAAAACCTTTGGGGGGAATCGTGCTCTGAGCGATATCTCGCTGACCTTGCTGGCGGGCGAAGTGCACTGCCTTGCCGGTACCAATGGTTGTGGCAAAAGTACGCTCATTAAAGTGATATCCGGCGTACATGCGCCGGATCGTGGCAGCGAAATTCGTTTAGGTGACGGAGACTGCTTGCCCCGTCTCTCGACTCAGCAGGCCAGAGACTTTGGTATTCAGGTCATCTATCAGGATCTGTCCCTGTTCCCGAACCTGAGCGTGGCCGAAAACATCGCATTTGAACACAATCTGCGCGGGTTATTTGGCTGGCATCAGCGCAAAACCCTGGTTGACAGTGCCCGGCGTATTGTTGAGGAACTGCAGTTTGACCTCAATCTTGACGAGAGTGTCGCGCACCTTTCCATCGCTCAGCGACAACAGGTCGCCATTTGTCGCGCGCTGGTGGCGGATGCGCGGCTGGTGATCATGGATGAGCCCACCGCTTCCCTCACCCGTACCGAAGTCAATCAACTGCTGCGCACGGTACGCTATCTCAAACAGAAAAAGATTTGTGTGGTCTTTGTCAGCCATCGCCTGGACGAGGTGCTGGAAATATCAGATCGCGTAACCGTCATTCGCGACGGCCGCAAGGTTGGCTGCTGGCCGGCGCAGGCTATGACGCCGCACCATCTCACCGAGCTGATGACCGGGCAAAAACTTGATTATCAGTTAAAAACCCCTACGCGCAACGGTGATCGGGTCATTCTGGAAGTGGAAAACCTGCACCGTGCAGGTCAGTACCACGATGTTAATTTTCGGCTGTACGAAGGTGAGGTGCTGGGGCTGTGTGGTCTGCTGGGATCGGGACGTACTGAGCTGGCTCTTTCCCTGTTCGGCATGACCCGGCCTGACCGCGGCAGGATCTGGCTGGACAGTAAACCGGTGCGCTTTCGCAGTCATGAAGATGCCATCAAAGCCGGGATTGGCTATGTATCTGAGGATCGCCTGACACTGGGGCTGATTCAGCAACAATCGGTGGCCGACAATATGGTGCTGCCCATTCTTAACCAGCTGCAAAACCGCTTCCACCTGATTGATGAATACCGCAAGAACAAGCTGATTCTTCAGTGGATTCAGCAACTGGGCGTGCGCGTTGCCGATCCACAGTTAGCCATCTCAACGCTGTCCGGCGGCAATCAGCAAAAGATTGTGCTGGCGAAATGGGTCCTGACGCAGCCGCGCCTGCTCATCCTCGATTCGCCCACCGTCGGCGTGGATGTGGGGGCAAAAGCGAGTATTTATCAACTTATTCACGAACTGGCACGCGAAGGCCTGTCGATCATTTTGATTTCCGATGAAGTCCCCGAGGTCTGGTACAACTGCGACCGCATTTTGCATTTCCGCGAGGGCACCATCCAGGCCGAATATCAACCAGACCGCATAGCGCAACAGCAACTGGCGGAGGTGATCAATGCCTGATTTTTCCCGTTTACGTCCTCATTCCAGTCAGGGCTGGCTGACGTGGGTATTGTTGCTGTTCATTGTGATTTTCTCCTTCGCCAGCGACCAGTTTCTGACCGTGCAAAACCTGCTGGATCTGGCCGAGAGTTACGCGGTTACCGGCATTTTCGCCCTCGGACTGTTTGTCGTGCTGGTGACCGGCGGCATTGATATTTCCTTTGCGGCCGTCGCCTCTGTGGTGCAGTACCTGATCGCCTCGCTGTTTGTGCATTACCAGTTTGCTAACGCGCCGCTGAGTATTGCACTGGCGATAGCCTGCGGCACGCTGTTTGGTGTCATTAACGCCTGGCTGATCACCTGGCTCCGGGTCGTCTCCATCATCATCACCATTAGTATGCAGTCGCTGCTGTTTGGCCTGCTGATGTGGGTGACCGGTGGACGCAGCCTGTATCAGCTTCCGGACTGGTGGATCACGCTGCGTAACGTGCTGCCGTTCGAATGGCAGGGACAAGCCTTTCAGCTCGGCCTGCCGCTGCTCATCCTGTTGCTCATTGCGGCGCTGACAGCAGTGATCCTCAACAAAACACATTTAGGTCGTCAACTCTATGCCGTGGGCGGCGATGCGGAATCCGCACGGCGTATCGGGATTCGCGTTGGCCTGATCTCCCTCTTTGCCTATGGCTGGCTGGGGGCCATGGCCGCGATTGGCGGACTGGTTCAGGTCTACCGCATGGGTGAAGTCGTCCCCAACGCCCTGGTGGGTGGTGAGCTGGATGTGCTGGCGGCAACCGTACTGGGCGGAGCCAGTCTGATGGGCGGCAAGGGCACCGTCAGTGGCACCTTGATGGGGGTTTTCCTGATCGCGGTTCTGAAGAACGGACTCAACCTGATCGGCGTATCCAACTACTTCATGAACATCGTGGTCGGTACCGTCATCATGGCCGCCATTGCTGTCACCCACTTTAAGAAGCGCAAAGAAACTGACGTCAGCTTTGTCTGAGGAGAGAAACAGATATGAAAAGATTCGCTGCGTTAAAACCGGATGGCACCAATGTTGGCCTGCTGCTTCTGATTGCCTTCTCGCTGGCGCTGTTCGGCATTCTGTTACCCGGCCGCTTTTTTACCGACGCCACTTTCCTCAGCATGGCGTTCCAACTGCCGGAACTGGGCTTACTCACCCTGGCGATGTTTATTGCCATCCTGAGTGGCGGACTCAATCTGGCGATTATCACCACAGCCAATCTGACCAGCCTGTTTATCGCCTGGGTCTTACTAAACAGGGTGCCGGACGGGGCCGGAACCGCTCAGCAACTCGTGTGGTTACTGCTGGCAGTACTGGGTGCGATGCTGATTGCTGCACTCATTGGCCTGATTACCGGCGTCATGGTAACGCGCATTGGCGCACATCCCATCCTGGTGACGCTGGCAACCATGATCACGATTAACGGCATCGGTATCTGGCTGACCAAAGGCGCGGCGGTAAGCGGTATGCCTCCCGTTGTAAGGGCTCTGGGTGCCGATACCTTACTGGGCGTGCCGTTGCCCCTGTGGCTCTTTCTGCTGGCGGCCGCCATGCTGGCCCTGTTTCTGGGCAAAACCCGCGCCGGTAAGTGCATCTATATGGGCGGCAGCAACATCAACGCGACCTGGTTTAGCGGCATCAACACGCACCGCATGGTGATGCTGGTATATATCCTTTCCAGCCTGTTGTGCGTACTGGCGGGGCTGGTGATGATGGCGCGCTTTAACTCCGCCCGCATGGGTTATGGCGATGCCTATCTCTTACTCACCGTGCTGGCCATCATCCTTGGCGGCACCGATCCCAATGGCGGCTTTGGCCGGGTTACCGGCGTCGTGCTGGCGCTGATCGCGCTACAAATTCTTTCCACCGGGTTCAATCTGATGAACATCAGTCCGCACGTCAGCCTGGCAATGTGGGGCGCGGTATTGATTGTGGTGCTGGCCGTTAAACAGGGCAAAGCCCGACTGAATGAGAGCCGGGCCGTAACGCGCAGCAAACGTTTAAGCGCGGCCCTGAATCCCTTGACTGAGAAAAAGGAAGTATGATGCGTATTCAAATCTCGCCGTCATTAATGTGCATGAATCTGATGGAGATTAAACAGCAGTTGGCGGTCCTGAACACCCGCGCTGATTTCCTGCACGTTGATATCATGGACGGGCATTACGTCAAAAACATCACGCTGTCGCCGTTTTTTATTGAGCAAATTCGTCCGCATACGCCCGTAGCGATAGACGTTCACCTGATGGTGGAACAGCCGACCGATTTTATCGAGGCCGTCGCGAAAGCGGGAGCAGACTATATCTGTCCGCATGCGGAGACCATCAACCGCGATGCCTTCCGGGTAATCAACCTGATCCGCAGTCTGGGGAAAAAGCCGGGCGTGGTTTTAAATCCCGCTACGCCCGTGTCGTTTATTCATCACTATATTCATCTGCTGGAGAAGATCACCGTAATGACGGTCGATCCGGGTTATGCCGGGCAGCCATTTATTCCCGAGATGGTGCAGAAGATCCAGCAGCTTAAGGCCCTGAAACAGGCACAGGGCTATGACTTCCTCATCGAAATTGACGGCTCCTGTAATCAACGAACCTACCGCACGCTACTGGAGGCCGGCGCAGACGTGCTGATTGTCGGCACCTCAGGCCTGTTCAACGTGCATGACGATCTCAGCACCGCCTGGGACATGATGCGCAGCAGCATTGATGCCGCACAGGGACTGGCACAGGAGTCTGCATGAAACAACGCTGGCTTGGAATGGATATCGGTGGCACCAGCACCCGACTGCAACTGATGGAAGACGGCCAGCACTGGTGCGGATTCCGTAAAATAGCGACCGCCAGTTGGGCACAGCAAACGGATGCGCTTCACGCCCTGGGCGATGTGATTATTGACACGCTGGCGTCACAAGCGATTAGCGGCGTAATGCTCGGGCTCCCGGGTATTCTCAGCCGCGATCGTCAGCAGGTTATCTCGTTACCCTTTATTCAGGCACTGGATGGGCAACCTGTGGCAGCCCAGTTGAGCAAGCGACTGGGCGTGCCGGTCGCCATGGATAAAGACGTCAACCACCTGATGTTATGGGATCTGCTACAGCTTGATGCCCTGCCCGACAACGCGGTGGGATTGTATCCCGGCACCGGTTTAGGCAACAGCCTGTGGCTGGAAGGCCGCTTTTATCATGGTCATCATGGCGGCGCGGGTGAACTGGGGCATATTCCCCTGCCCGGCAATGACCTGCCCTGCCCGTGCGGCAATCGCGGCTGTGCGGAAACGCTGATCTCCGGTCACTGGCTGAGCCAGTGGGCGGCGACGCATCAGCCGGACACCGCCCTGTCACAACTATTTACGCGACACCGGGATCATCCCGATCTGCAGGCCTTCGTCCAGCGGCTGGCGCACCTGATCGCCAGTGAAATGAATATCCTCGATCCGGAATACCTGATTCTGGGCGGTGGCGTGCTGGCGATGGCCGGTTTTCCGCTGGCGCAGTTACAACACCACATTCAGCGCAGTTTGCGGCCGCCCGTCACGCGCCACGGTTTACGTATCGTGTTCAGTCATGCCACCGATTACACGGGCTGCCGTGGTGCCTGCCTGGCTGCCGAACGCCACTTTGGGGAGCGAAAATGAAAGGCAAAGTCTGTGTGTTTGGTTCATTCAATCTGGATATTGTCGCCGGTATGCGCCGCTTTCCCCTGCCGGGCGAATCGCTGATTGCTCAGCACAGCATGATGGGTCCGGGCGGTAAAGGTGCGAATCAGGCCACCGCCGCACTGCGCGCGGGTGCCCGGGTGCCCGGGTGCACTATATTGGCAAAGTGGGCAAGGACGACTTTGGTGTGTTTGCCCGCCGCCATCTGGAAAAAACCGGGTTTGATGCGATTACACTGTTCACCTGTAAGGAGAAACCCACCGGCAATGCGTTGATCTACGTTGCCGGAAACGACGCCGAAAACATGATTTCCGTCTATCCAGACGCCAACCTTACCGTGACGGCGGCGGAAGTCACGCGCTGCAAACCCACCGTCGCGGCGGCGGACATTCTGCTGGTCCAGCTCGAGAACAACCTGAGCGCGATACAGCGCATGATTGATAATGCGCGGGCCGCCAATACCTTTGTGATTCTTAATCCCGCGCCGTTTAAAAAAATCAGCGATACGTTGCTGGCAAAAGTCGATCTGCTGACCCCGAACAGTACGGAAGCGAGGCTGCTGACCGGCATCAACGTCAACGATATCCGCAGTGCCCGGCAGGCCGCAGAAATTCTGCATCGCAAAGGGGCGCGCCAGATCATTATTACACTGGGGACGGCGGGTGCGTTACTGTCTGACGGCCAGCAGCAACGGCATATTCCCGTGTTTCCTGCCACCCCGCTGGATACGACCGGCGCGGGCGATGCGTTTAACGGCGCGCTGGCGGCCAGGCTCGCGGCGGGCGTTGCGCTGGATCAGGCGGCGCTGTATGCGGCAGCGTTTGCCTCATTATGTGTGGAGCGACCGGGTGCGGCCCATTCGATGCCTTCGTATGCCGAGGCACTGGCGCGTCTGCAGGCGCACCCGGAGTGCGTCGCCGACAGCGTGATGACGTGCGTATAAAGCGGAAAGCCGATGCAGATGGTTTGCGCATCGGCTTCGTGCAGGATTACAGCGTTAGCCAGCCTGCGATCAGGGCGTGCTGCAATAACATGATGGTTTTACCATCACGAATGCGTCCGTCTTTCACCCACGCCATGGCCTGAGGAAAAGGTATTTCCAGCACATCAATGGCCTCATCTTCAACACCGCCACCAGCGTTCTCGCGCAGTGATTCATGATATTCCGCCGCAAAGAAGTGAATCAGTTCAGTGACGCCGCCCGGTGACATATAGACCGAATACAGTTTTTCGACCTCGCCTACCGCATAGCCGGTCTCTTCAATGGCCTCTTTACGGATGCAATCCTCTGGCGAGTCGTCATCCAGTAAGCCCGCGCAGGCCTCAATTAACATTCCGTCTTCATTACCGTTCACGTAGGTCGCCACGCGAAACTGGCGCGTCAGCACCACACTGTTTTTTTCACGGTTATAGAGCAGTATTGTCGCACCGTTGCCGCGATCGTACACCTCGCGTTTGTGACGCACGACGTCGCCATGGCTGTCGGTTAGCTCATAGGTGATGTTACGCAACACAAACCAGTTCTCAGACAGCAGCTTATCTTTGATAATAGTGATTCTGGACGACATAGGCGCTCCGCAAGTGAGAAGGGAGCCAATGATGATAGGTCGTGGAATGCAAGAAAACTATCTGAATTACGTGTCTGCGCACGCAATTATCAAGACCGCCAAAAACACCGAAAAAAAATGCCAGCACGCAGGCTGGCATTGATATCTCAGGCAAGATCACCGTCAGGATGATTTGCCATCGTGCTCGTGATGCTCGTGCTCCGTGGCGGCAATTTCGTTAACGCGCTTACGCACACCAAACCAGCCCAGAACCAGAATCACCGCAATCAGCGGAATAGAGGCAATAGTGTACGTGCCGTTTGGATAGTCAAACGCCATTAAGACCAGCACGCTGAACAGGAACAGCAGCGTCAGCCAGGAAGTGAAAGGCGCGCCCGGCAGCTTAAAGCTGACGTCGTCGGCCTTGCCTTCTTTAATAGCTTTGCGCAGACGCAGCTGGCACAGCACGATAAAGCCCCAGGACGAAATGATCCCCAGTGACGCGACGTTCAGGACAATCTCGAACACCTGTGACGGCACATAGTAGTTGAGTATTACGCCGACAACATAGACGCAAACGGTAACCAGAATTCCGGCATAAGGCACCTGCTGGCTGCTCATTTTTGACATGAATTTCGGTGCTGAGCCGCCCATCGACATGGAGCGCAGAATACGGCCTGTCGAGTACAGACCGGAGTTCAGACTGGACAGCGCGGCGCTGAGGACCACGATATTCATGATGCTGCCGATATACGGCACGCCCAGTTTAGAGAAGAAGGTCACAAACGGACTTTGCCCGGCCTGATAGGCATTCCACGGCAGTAACAGCACCAGCAGCACCACGGAACCGACATAGAACAAACCGATACGCCAGATTACGCTGTTGATCGCTTTCGGCAGCATGGTTTCCGGATCTTTACACTCACCTGCGGCCGTGCCCACCAGTTCGATCGAAGCGAAGGCAAAGACCACCCCCTGCACCAGCACCAGCGCCGGTAACAGGCCGTGCGGGAACAGGCCGCCGTTATCCGTGACCAGGTGGAAACCTGTTGCATTGCCGTCCAGCGGTTTACCGCTGCCCAGGAACACCACGCCGACCACCAGAAATATCACTATCGCCAGCACCTTGACTAACGCGAACCAGAACTCCATTTCGGCAAACCACTTTACGCCGATCATGTTCATGGTACCGACAATCGCCAGCGCGCCCAGGGCAAACACCCATTGTGGGACATCGCCAAACGCGCCCCAGTAGTGCATATACAGTGCCACGGCGGTGATATCGACAATCCCGGTCATGGCCCAGTTAACAAAATACATCCAGCCTGCCACATAGGAGGCTTTTTCACCCATAAACTCGCGTGCATAGGAAACAAAGCTTCCACTGCTGGGACGGTGTAAAACCAGTTCGCCCAGCGCGCGCAGAATGAAGAAGGAGAAAATGCCACAGACCAGATAGATTACCGCCAGAGCGGGACCCGCAGCCTGTAAGCGGGCACCTGCGCCCAGGAACAGACCTGTACCAATTGCGCCACCGATAGCGATCATCTGTACGTGACGATTACCCATGGCTTTCTTATAGCCGGAGTCGTGGGAATTGAGCCAGCGTCGTTTCGCAGCGCGCATGTCTGCTGCGGTTTTCTTCGTAGATTTCATAGCCTTCCTGTTTGTCCTGACCATAAGTCATCGCGCATCCAAACGATTGCGTTTAGCAGTGCGAAATGGGTTTTCTTCCTCTGTGCGTTTGCCTGTGAGTTAACGAAAAGCAGCGCGGGAATTTACGGCGATGAATCCTAACCGTTATGCAACATCGAAGCAAAATATACCGAGGAGATAAGCCGGACGATTTGTAAAAAACTTTTCTGAGATCACAAAAAAACCGGCCGACAGGCGACCGGTAAAGGCTACAGGGAAGGTAACAGAGGGGTTTAGCGGTAAATTTCGGCAGTGCCGGTCCACAGGCTGGAGTCGCCGGGGTTATCAACCCCGATGACACGGAAATGGCGGGCACCTTCTGATTTGGCCTCCTGCGAAAGCTGGCGGGTGACATCATCCAGAGAGCCGTTCACATTTGTCACCGAGACGCTGCCGATACGTTGCAGCCCCTGGGCTTCCTGCCGGTCCACTGCCGTGGCAGCAAGAGTAGAGAATGAAGCAGTGGCCAACAGAGCAGCGCTAAGGTACACAGGTAATCGTTTCATACTTCCTCCTGAACTTGCGTGGGTCACTGAGTAAAACATGGTGTTGAGTATTAGCGAGGCAATGAAAGCCAACATGGGCAAGGTGTAAAGCTATGGCAGCAATGTTCATTCGTAAGTGGACATTCCTGGGAAACGTCAACGGGGGGTGAGTTTGCGTACACAGCGCCGCTGTTTTCGGGCATTTTGTAATAAGTCGTCGGGTGTCTCTGGCACCGCTCTTATGATTCCCTGTCAGTAAAGGTGTTATTGTCGTGATTGTTAAACGCTCTGTTACCAGAAGTATCGCGCTGTCGTTAACGTGGATTGTCTTGCTGGCGTTACTGACGACCGGCCTGGCGCTGCTGACGCTTTCCAGTAGCCTGCGCGATGCGGAAGCCATTAATCTGGCCGGATCGCTGCGAATGCAAAGTTACCGCCTGGCCTGGGATGCCAGAGCAGATCCGCATCTGCTGACGGCGCACCTGGCGCAATATCAACAAACGCTTGATGCCGCCGTGTTACAGGAACTCGATCGCCCCTGGGTGCCGCGCAAGGTTATTAATCACTATCAGCGTTTACGCGAAGGCTGGCCCGGTCTGGCACAGCATCTGCAGGCGAACGCGTCAGATGCCTGGCGGCAACAAATGCCCAACTACGTTGACGAAATTAACCGCTTCGTACTGGCGCTACAGCGCTACGCCGAACTGAAAATGCGCGTCGTGGCCATCAGCAGCCTGACGGGCGTGATCGCCATTGTTGCGCTCGCTCTGATGACGATCCGCTTTACCCGCCAGCAGGTCGTTAAACCCCTCAATGCACTGGTCAGAGCCAGCCGCTATGTGGAAAGCGGCAATTTTGCCTTTCCGCCCCTGCATGTGCAGCAGCAGAACGAGCTGAAAGTCCTGTCACAGACTTTCAGCAGCATGGCTGCACAATTACAGTGCCATTATCAGCAACTGGAACAACGGGTCCGCGACAAAACCCGGGACTTAACCCAGGCGAATCATACGCTCTCCTTACTCTATGAAAGCTCACAAATCCTGACCAGCCGTTCGCTGCAACCGGCGCTTTTCGATGATGTGCTGAACCGCATCGTCGGCAAAGAGAATATTGCCTTCATTCAGCTTCAGGGCGAGCAGTTTACCTGTGAGGCGGGCCAGCACGATCCCGCGCTGGCCTGGCAGCATTTACCGCTGAAACAGGACGATCAACGTGTTGGCACGCTGCGCTGGCAAACCGGCGGCATGGCCTCTTCCGCCGCGTTAATGGGCAGCCTGGCCGCGATGCTGGGACGGTCGATCTGGATCTGGCAAACCCAGAAGCAGTACCAGCAAATGCTGCTGATTGAGGAGCGCGCCACGATTGCACGTGAACTGCACGACTCGCTGGCGCAGTCACTGACTTACCTACGGATACAGCTGATGCAGCTTCGGCGCAGCCTGTCCGCCTCCGATCAGTCGGCACAGGCGATCATTGCAGATTTTGATCGCGAACTGGCAGAGGCTTACCGCCAGCTACGCGAACTGCTGGCGACCTTTCGTCTGACGATCGAAAAGGCCGATCTGGAGGCTGCTCTGCACGTGATGATTGCGCCGCTTCAGTCTCAGACTGTCGCTGATATCCGGTTGACCTGCCAGCCAGGCCTGCAGCAACTGGATGCCCGGCAACAGGTCCACGTCCTGCAAATTGCCCGGGAAGCCGTACTGAATGCCATTCGCCATGCGAATGCCCGTTTGATTACCGTCGACTACCAGATCACGGATACAGGTGAGCATTCACTGACAATCACTGATGACGGCACGGGCATGATCAGCACAGAAGAACCTCCGGGGCATTATGGTTTCATCACCATGACCGAGCGCGCAGCATGCTTGTCTGGCCAGTTAGACATTCGTTCGCAGCCGTGTGGAACACAGATTGTGTTGCGCTTTCCACCGCGTCCGGCATCAGAGATTGACTAAATAACTGCTCGGAATAGTAGATCCCTTAGAGGGAACTCAGTCCGGTTTATGCGATCTGATCAATCGCTGAATATCCCAAATCACCAGCCGGACTGAGCAATGTCGATCATTGCACCAATACCCAGAACCGAACGACGCCTGATGCAGAAAACTATCCATAAAACAAAGGACAAAAACCACGCCCGGCGGCTCACCGCCATGCTGATGCTGCATCGTGGTGACACCGTCAGTCATGTTGCCAGAACACTCTGCTGTGCCCGCTCATCGATTGGT
>NZ_VZPF01000039.1 GCF_008801695.1 Pantoea stewartii subsp. stewartii | reverse complement strand
GACGTGGTTGCGTTACGTCATCGGTCATATACAGGACTGGCCGGTGAACCGGGTCCGCGATCTGCTGCCATGGAAGGTCGAGCTTCCCTCTGCCTGAACGTCAATACGGTCTGAATGCGACGCTTACGGTTTTGGCAATTTTATTGTGTCTTTGCGGCACGCTCGCCATTATTTCGCTTCCCGTTGAGCAATATCCCGACTTAGCGCCGCCCAACGTGCGTATAACCGCGACCTATCCAGGTGCCTCGGCGCAAACGCTGGAAAATACCGTTACCCAGGTTATCGAACAGAATATGACCGGTATCGATAATCTGATGTATATGTCCTCGAACAGCAGCAATACCGGCCAGGCGCAAATCACCCTCACCTTTACTGCCGGCACCAATCCCGACGAAGCCCGTCAGCAGGTCCAGAATCAGTTAAAGGCAGCCCTGCGTCAGTTACCTCAACCGGTGCAGTCACAAGGTGTGACCGTCAATAAAACCGGTGACAGCAATATTTTGATGGTGGCATTTGTCTCCACTGACGGCAGCATGAACAAACAAGATATTGCTGATTATGTCGCCAGTAATATTCAGGATCCCATAAGCCGAATTGATGGTGTCGGTGAAGTGGATGCCTACGGCACCCAATATGCCATGCGCATATGGCTCGATCCCTACAAGCTGACCGCCTATGCCCTGACCACCGATGATGTGGTGAATGCCATCAAATCCCAGAACACTCAGGTGGCCGTCGGCCAGGTGGGCGGTTTGCCGGCAGTCAATAATCAGGCGCTGAACGCCACGGTGAACGCGCAGTCGATGCTGCAAACGCCCGACCAGTTTAAAGCGATTACCCTGAAGAATAATCCCGATGGCTCCGTCGTCACGCTGGGCGATGTCGCAACGGTGGCACTCGGCGCTGAAAAATACGATTCCCTCAGCCGCTACAATGGCCAGGCCGCCTCCGGACTGGGTATCAAACTGGCCTCCGGTGCCAACGAGATGAACACGGATAAGCTGGTGCGGGCACGTCTGGATGAGTTATCACACTATTTTCCGCATGGGCTGGAAGCGAAGATCGCTTATGAAACCACGCCTTTTGTCAAAGCCTCAATCACCGATATGGTCAAAACCCTGCTGGAAGCCATTCTGCTGGTATTTGGCGTAATGTATCTGTTTATGCAGAACTTCCGGGCCACGTTAATCCCTACCATCGCCGTGCCGGTGGTGCTGCTTGGCACTTTCTGTGTGATCTTTGCCTTCGGCTACAGTATCAACACCCTGACCATGTTCGCCATGGTGCTGGCGATAGGCCTGCTGGTGGACGATGCCATTGTGGTCGTCGAAAACGTCGAACGTATCATGAGCGAGGAAGGGATCTCGCCGCGCGCAGCCACCCGAAAATCAATGGGGCAAATTCAGGGCGCGCTGGTGGGGATTGCGCTGGTGCTGTCCGCCGTCTTTATTCCCATGGCCTTTTTTGGCGGCACCGTCGGCGCCATCTACCGCCAGTTTTCGGTGACGATTGTCTCCGCCATGATCCTGTCCGTGCTGGTCGCAATGATCCTGACGCCAGCCCTGTGTGCCACGCTGCTCAAACCCATCGCCAAAGGTGAACACCACGGCGAGCGCGGCTTCTTCCGCTGGTTTAACTATCATTTCAACCGCAATGCCGATCGCTATGAGCGTGGCGTTGCCCGCATTCTGCACACTGGCGGCCGCTGGCTGCTGCTTTATGTGGGGATAATTGGCGTCATGGCGTTTCTGTTTCTTCACCTGCCTTCGTCGTTTTTGCCACAGGAAGATCGCGGCATGATTTTGACGCAGGTCCAGTTGCCGGCCGGTTCCAGCATGGATCAGACCTCGGCGGTGGTGGCCAAAGTGGAAAAATACTACCTGACGAAAGAGAAAGATAACGTGCTGTCGGTCTTCTCAACGATCGGTTCAGGCCCCGGCGGGAATGGACAAAACGTCGCGCGTCTGTTTATCCGTTTGAAAGACTGGGGTGACAGACCAGGTGCCGATCGTACCTCGTTCGCCATCATTAAGCGCGCGGGTAAAGCCTTTAAACACATCAATGAGGCCATGGTCATTGCGAGCAGCCCGCCGGCCATTACCGGGTTGGGTAGCTCATCGGGCTTCGACCTGGAGATACAGGATCATGGCGGCATCGGGCATGACAAGCTCATGGCCATGCGCGACATGCTACTGGACAAAGCCAGCAAAGATACGCTTCTGTCCCGTGTCCGTCATAACGGCCTTGATGACAGCCCACAGTTGCAAATTGATATTGATGAGCGTAAAGCGCAGGCGCTGGGCGTGTCGCTGGATACCATTAACGACACGCTCGCCACCGCCTGGGGCTCAAGCTACGTGAACTACTTTCTGGATCGGGGGCGGGTAAAAAAAGTGTATGTGCAGGCTGATGCGCCCTATCGCATGCTGCCCGATGATATCGACAAATGGTACGTGCGTAACAGCAGTGGCACCATGGTGCCCTTCTCCGCCTTTGCCACCAGCCGCTGGGAAACGGGCTCGCCGCGTCTGGAACGCTATAACGGCTACGCCTCACTGGAGATCGTGGGAGAAGCCGCAGAGGGCGTGAGTAGCGGTACCGCGATGAACGAAATGGAGAAGCTGGTTGAATCCCTGCCGCTCGGTGTGGGCTTCCAGTGGACAGGTGCGTCGTATCAGGAGCGGTTGTCCGGCTCTCAGGCTCCGGCGCTGTACGCCGTTTCGCTACTGGTCGTGTTCCTCTGTCTGGCGGCCCTGTATGAGAGCTGGTCGATTCCGTTCTCTGTGATGCTGGTTGTGCCGCTCGGTGTGGTCGGCGCCCTGATCGCCACCTGGACGCGCGGGCTGGAAAACGACGTCTATTTCCAGGTCGGCCTGCTGACCGTTGTCGGGCTTTCGGCGAAGAACGCCATCCTGATTGTCGAGTTCGCCAACGAGCTTAACAGCAAGGGCGGCGAGCTGATTGAATCCACGCTTGCGGCTTCACGCCAGCGTCTGCGCCCGATCCTGATGACTTCACTGGCCTTTATCTTCGGCGTCCTGCCAATGGCGATCAGTAGCGGCGCAGGATCAGGCAGTCAGCACTCCGTGGGCACCGGCGTGATGGGGGGAATGATTTCCGCCACGCTGTTAGCCATCCTGTTTGTGCCGCTGTTCTTTGTGCTGGTGCGTCGTCGTTTCCCGCTGAAAGAGAAACATCCCGACTAACCTGCCCGCCTGTCTGGCGAATCAGACAGGCAAAAAAAAACGGCCTCTGGAAACAGCGGCCGTTTTATTTCTGTGTGTGGTAAGAACTGCAGCAGAGGGGAAAGTGCCCTGCTTTTCTCGTCACGTGTTACTTGTTACGTAACATCGCTTCGATAAATTCTTTCCAGTTCCCCATTTCGGTGTCAATCATAGAACCCTCTCTTATTGTAGTGGCAATATTACGCCTTTTTTTTCGCCTGGTGAATACGTTTACATCTGTTAGTACTATCGGCAAAGACGCAAAAAAGCTGAGTCTTTTCTGATTTGCTGGCTGACGCACATTTCAGCAAACCCTTAGCATGACAGGTTTCGCGGGGTGCTTAACCAGGACGTAGCCTAAAAATGGCATTTAAGGAAATTCTTAAAGGAGAAGTGATAAACCAGGAAATCATTAGCGCTCAAACTGAAACCGTTTACGTACACCTCAGGGCTGTCTGTTTACGTATTTTATTCGATGCGGAGCGCCGCTGGCGGATGCTGCATAAGATCACACTATGGTAAACTGCTCAGCGCATTTTTACGGGACAGGAGTAGGCGATGAGCGGGCAATGGGTCATGTTTGGCATTAAAAATTGCGACACAATCAAAAAAGCACGGCGTTTTTTAGAGGCGGCCGGCGTGGATTATCGCTTTCATGATTACCGGGCTGACGGCCTGACCGACGAACAGCTCCAGCAGTTTATCGATGCCCTCGGTTATCAGGACCTGCTGAATACGCGCGGTACCACCTGGCGCAAGCTGCCCGAATCCGAGCGTGACAGCATTACGGATGCCGCCAGCGCCAAAGCGTTGATGCTGGCGCAGCCCGCGATCATTAAGCGCCCTGTGCTGCGCACCGCCGATGGCACCTTGCTGCTGGGTTTCAGTGAAACCCTTTACCAGAATCTTCTTCAGGAGAAGTCATAATATGTTTTGTCCGGTCATTGAGCTGACGCAGCAGCTTATTCGTCGTCCCTCTCTCAGCCCCGATGACGCCGGATGCCAGGCGCTGCTGATTGCCCGCCTGCAGGCAATCGGCTTCCACATCGAAACCATGAACATCGACGACACGCTGAACTTCTGGGCTACGCGCGGTGAAGGGGAAACCCTGGCCTTTGCTGGTCATACCGATGTGGTGCCACCGGGTGACGCCAGCCGCTGGATCAATCCGCCATTTGAGCCGACCATTCGCGACGGCATGTTATTTGGTCGTGGTGCTGCCGACATGAAAGGCTCGCTGGCCGCCATGGTGGTTGCCGCAGAACGTTTTGTCGCAGTCAATCCTCACCATAAAGGGCGACTGGCGTTTCTGATTACCTCTGACGAAGAAGCCAGCGGCACCAACGGCACGGTCAAAGTGGTCGAGCGGCTGATGGCGCGTAACGAACGTCTGGATTATTGCCTGGTCGGCGAACCCTCCAGCAGCGAAATCGTGGGCGACGTCGTGAAAAACGGCCGCCGTGGCTCGATTACGGCTAACCTGACGGTACATGGGGTACAGGGCCATGTGGCCTACCCACAGCTGGCCGATAATCCGGTACACCGCGCGATGCCCGCGCTGAATGAACTGGTGGCAACCGAATGGGATCAGGGCAACGCGTTCTTCCCGGCCACCAGTATGCAGATCGCCAATATTCAGGCAGGCACCGGCAGCAATAACGTGATCCCCGGTGAACTGTTCGTGCAGTTCAATTTCCGCTTCAGTACCGAACTCACCGACAGCCTGATCCAGCAACGTGTGGCAGAACTGCTGGATCGCCATCAGTTGCGCTACACCATTGAATGGAAGCTGTCCGGTCAGCCCTTCCTGACGTCACGCGGTAAACTGGTGGATGCCGTAGTCAACGCCGTTACGCACTATAATGAAATTAAGCCGCAGTTGCAGACGTCTGGTGGCACCTCTGATGGGCGTTTTATTGCCCGCATGGGGTCGCAGGTGGTCGAACTGGGGCCTGTGAATGCCACGATTCACAAAATCAACGAGTGCGTGAAAGCATCCGATTTGCAGATGCTGAGCCGGATGTATCAACGCATCATGGAACAATTGATCGCCTGACAGCGAGGAAAGGAGCAGGCCTGTGGAGTTTATTAAAGATTACTGGTGGATCCTGGTGGTCCTGCTGATGGTCGGTGTGCTGATGAATGTGTATAAGGATTTGAAACGCATCGATCACAAAAAGTTTATGGATAACAAGCCCGATCTCCCGCCTCATCGTGATTTCAACGACAAATGGGATGACGACGAAGACTGGCCGAAGAAGAAATAACGCGTTTGCGCCCTCGCGGTCGCGAGGGCGTGCCCGGTTACATTGTCATAATCACATCATCATCGCCGGGTTTAGCCCCGCCCAACGCCTCGTCAAAGTAGCGTTTCGGCACCGTGTACTGCAGATGATGCAGGGCAAAATTCATGCTGCGGTGGTCGATGGCGTGGGCCAGATCATCCACAACATTCAGCGTGACGTCACCGCCGAGTGCGGTTAAACGCTGTTCGGCCTGATGAGCATGTGCCAGTGGCACGCGGTCATCATAATCGCCATGAATCAGATGCACCGTCGTGCGGGTGCTGGCGCTCTCCGGCAGGGTAATAAAACGTCCGCTGAACACCACTGCGCGTCCCGCCAGATCGTTGTGCGCTTTGATGCCCTCCAGCACCATGCTTCCGCCCTGTGAAAACCCGACCAGCGCCGTGGCTTCCGGACTTATGCCGCTCTGCTGCTGCCAGTGACGAACGGACTCAACAAACTGCGGCATACTGGCGTTAACGCACTGCTGCTCGCTTTTATCATGAAGTCCGGCCTCACTAAACCATTGACCGCCAGGCCCTGGCGATCCCACCGACACGACCAGCGCCGCAGGGAAGGTTTTCGCAAACCAGCTGCCAATTTCCCCCATGGCGTCAGGGTTATCACCCACGGCATGGTAAAGCAAAAACAGCTGGGCAACTTTTGGGGGTTGCTGAACAATTACATATCTCAGTGTCATATCGACCTCCTGCTACTACTCTACGCGCCCTGGCGCAGGATCATATTGGGAATATTTGAACGAGTTGGTGGATTTATTGCAATTGCTGACGAAACCCTTCGCCATCAATGCTTTGCAACGCCAGAAGTGCTTCTGCGGCTTCCGCGCGCAGTGCGGTGATTAACGCCTTGCGTCCGTTTAGCTGCGCGGTCTGCGCCAGCCGGGACAGATTGGTGTCGGCCCTGACGGCCTGCCTGAGAAGGCGTAACGGAGCCTGGCTGACAATGACCAGACGCTGGAGCACCGCCAGACTTGCTTCAAACGGGCGTTGTGCCCAGGCGAACCCGGCTGCGAGCCGGGCATCAAACGGGGTAAACGCGCAGTCATCGGCTGCGGACAAGGGCAATGCCAGTGGTATATGTGCGCTGAGAAATGACCAGTCCCGCGCCAGCTGCTGCGCCGCTTTCTGCTGCAACTGCCTGCCGGACGACGTCAGTCCCAGCAGCGCCATCGCGGCATAGCAACCACTGCTGGCCTCGCGCTGGCTGCCAATGCGCGCTAACGTAAAGCCACAGGCGCGCCAAAACGCCCATAACGCTTCAGTGTAGCCGAAACTCACCGAGATATAGTCGTATCCGGTCGCCGCCGCGCAGGCCGCCGTGACCAGTTGCCTGCCGGTTCCCTGACGGCGTCCGCGGGGTGCCACGGCAATCCGGCTGATACGTAAAGCCCGCAGCGTGGCGGCGTCGGTGAAACCGGCATGGGCCGCCAGTGACTGCGCCACCAGATTGCCGCGCGGCCGTCTGTGGCCCGCCCATACTGCCTGAGCTAACGCCTCGCTCAGTCCGCCCTCTTCCACCAGCCAGAGCGCGCCCTGCAATGCCGGGACAGTGCCCGCCAGCCACAGGTGCATACCTGGCGCATCCAGCAGGCGGCGTAAATCCAGCGGCGAGGTGCGATAATGAGCGCTGGTAAGCAGCTGATAAGCCGCCCGTAAGGCGGGCATATCCGTGCGTTCCGCCCGACGCGGACCACCCACTCTCGCAGGGGGCATATCGGGCGTTTCTTCAAACAGTAGCGCCTGATTCAGCCAGTTTTCCAGCGGATCGTTGCGCGCCCAGCGCAGCGGTTCATCCAGCGTAAAATGGCGCACCTGCTCCAGCTCCGCACAAAACTTCAGCATGAAGCCACGTCCGCTGCCTTCATAACCCTGAATGGTCGTTACCAGCAACACGCGACGAAAACGCGCTACCAGCGCATGCAGCAGCGGTGCGGGAATCGCCGCCACCTCATCGACAATAAGCCAGTCAACGTCTGGCACGGTTTCCAGAGCCAGAATGGCATCGGGCGCCATAAAGCGGTAGTGCTCACCCGCGAAGGCAGACAGGACGCCCGTGGCCACTTTTGCCGGGGCGGTAATAAGGCAACGTGTGTTCTGGCGGGCGAGCATCCCGGCCAGAGCCGATTTCCCTCTGCCGCGTGCAGCGGTCAGGACCGCCACGCCTGCAGAAAGGCCGTTCAACTGGCATAGGATTGTCTGCTGCTGGACGGTTGCCTGACTGTGCCATTCCGGTAAGGCTGGCCAGTCGGGCACGTTAAGTGGCGACGGCTGCCGCAGTAAGAGTCCCTGCGCATCCTGTTCGATCAGGCGTTGCAGATGGCGGATAAAGTGAGGTGTGGCAATGGGTTCGCTGACGTCGGCCCAACGCAGGCTGTCCGCGTCGGGTTGCTGTGGCCACTGTCGCCACGGCGGCACTAACAGCAGCAGCCAGCTGCCAGCCGTCAGCGTGCCCGCCAGCGCGGCGAATGCCTCGGCATGAAAGCCCGATCGGGCATCGAAGACGGCATGATGAAACTCACGCCCCAGTAAGGTACGGAACGCCGCTGGCACACAATGCGGGCCGGGGCCGAGAGGGACGTCACTCAGGCACAGCCAGTCGCCCGCCAGTGCGTCGAACCAGCGCGCAGCCATCGTCAGGCTGTAGTCAGCATCACCACTGATAACGGCTACGCGCCGTATGCCCGCCGACGCCATCGCGCGGCTGGCGGCCGCCAGCGTCATCCTTTACCGGCGAAGGTATCGCACTGGCCAGGATTGCCGGTGTCAAAGCCACGCTTAAACCAGGTATAGCGCTGTTGCGATGTACCATGGGTAAAGCTGTCGGGCACCACGCGCCCCTGACTTTTCTGCTGCAGGCGATCGTCGCCAATAGCTTCGGCGGCATTCAGGGCTTCCTGCAAATCGCCCACCTCAAGGATCTTCTCCTGTTCCATATAGTGGCCCCAGACGCCGGCAAAGCAGTCGGCCTGAAGTTCCATTTTAACGGACAGCTGATTGATCTGGCTTTGACTGGCGCCCTGCTGCATCTGGCGTACACGGGGCTCAATGCCCAGCAGCTTCTGCACATGGTGGCCGACTTCGTGTGCAATCACATAACCCTGCGCAAAATCACCGCCTGCGCCCAGTTTGTGTTTCATTTCGTCATAGAACGAAAGATCGATGTAGACGGTCTGGTCTGCCGGGCAATAAAACGGTCCCATAACCGACTGCCCGGTCCCGCAGCCGGTGCGCGTGGCACCGCGATACATTACCAGTTTGGGTGGCGTGTACTGCTTATGCATTTGTCTGAACAGCTTGTCCCAGGTATCTTCGGTCGTCGCCAGAATGACCGAGGTAAATTTGGCCGCTTCATCCTGATGGGGATCGGCGCTGCGCTGTTGCTGTTGGCTACCCGGCGTCGCCTCGCCGCCCGTCAGCAACGGCGTCAGGTCATAACCGTAATAACCCGCGACGGCGACCAGAATCAGCATGATAATGCCCGCTTTACCGCGTGGCAGAGGAATGCGTCCTCCTCCCATGCCCGATGACTGATTACGGCGGTCTTCAACATTGTCGCTTTCGCGACGTCCTTGCCAGCGCATGTTTTGCTCCCTGTGGCCTGTTATGCAGATGGCATGATTTTAGTTGTGTGAGGCCGCAATCACCAGCTTTCCACCAAAATGAAAAAGGAGAGCCCGCGCTCTCCTTTTGTCGACAGACGAAGGGCAGACTCAGTCCAGCTTCACGCCCAGGCGACGGGCCACCGCTTCGTAAGCTTCAATCAGGCCACCCAGGCTCTGACGGAAGCGGTCTTTGTCCATTTTATCCAGCGTTTCTTTGTCCCACAGGCGCGCACCGTCCGGGGTGAATTCATCACCCAGCACGACCTCGCCTTTAAACAGGCCAAACTCCAGCTTGAAGTCCACCAGGATCAGCCCGGCATCATCAAACAGTTTGCTCAGTACGTCGTTCGCCTTGTACGTCAGCTCTCGCATCCGCGCCAGGTTTTCTTTACTGACCCAGCCAAAGGTTTCGCAGTAGGATTCGTTGACCATCGGGTCATGCTTCTCGTCATCCTTCAGGAACAGGTCGAACAGCGGGGGATTCAGTACCATGCCCTCTTCAACGCCCAGGCGCTTAACCAGCGAACCCGCTGCGCGGTTACGAACGACGCATTCTACCGGTACCATCTCAAGCTTTTTCACCAGCGCTTCGTTATCCGACAGCAGGGCTTCCATCTGCGTCGGAATGCCCGCTTCCTGCAGCTTCGTCATGATGAAATGGTTGAACTTATTATTGACCATGCCTTTGCGATCAAACTGCTCGATGCGGGCACCATCGCCTGCTGATGTATCGTTGCGGAACTCAAGTATCAGCAGATCCGGGTTATCGGTGCTGTATACGGTTTTCGCTTTACCGCGATACAACTCAGCTCGCTTTTGCATCTTATTAACTCCAAACATGAAAGATCCGGTTCTGAGGCAACATATTCAGGTCGATTGCCGTGACGCAATCGATTACCTCGACGTGCGCTATTATGCCAAAAAACAAAATAAAAAGGCCGGAGAATCTCCGGCCTGGGGTAATTTTATTTGTTCATTGCGGCCTGGAACACCGACACCAGCGCATCATTTTGCGCCTGCGTCAGCACATGGCCTTTAGGATCAATGAATTGCAGACTGGTTCGGTTATCGAGATCGCCAACCTGAACCTTGTAATCGCCGTTTGGCAGTTCAGGATCTTTGGCGCCAAGGCTGTCCCAGGTGCTGCTGCCCGGCGCTTTGTAGGTCACTTTCATGCTGCCGGTTGAACGGGTCGTGTCCGTGACGTCCATGCCGACGCGTTTCATTGCCGCAGGCAGGCGCTGCCAGGCGACGTTGAACGGCGTACGTAATACCAGCATAGGCAGGCCGGTATCATCCGCTGCACTCTGCACATCAATCGCACCGTTCACGCGGCCCGCTGCGGCGTTTTCATTCGCCGTGGCAACCTTGTCCATGCCCGCCGCAATCTCATTCAGCATCTGCGCGGTATAGCGTTGGATCTGCTCTGGCGAGGTGATGTTAGTGCCTTCCTGCTGCAGTTCCAGCAGACGCACGGTCAGCACCTGCTGATAGCTCTGTGATTTCACACTGATCTGGTAACGCCCGCGATATTGCTTGTCTTCATCTGCGCGGTTCCACTGCACCCAGTCGGTGGTCAGCTGCTGTCCGGCGTCATTGCGCGACGCAATCGGGAAGTTTTTCGCCTGCACAACGCCCACAACCTGCGACCAAATTGATCCACGGTTGTTGTCGAAAATCAGTGCGCCGGTGTTATTGCTGAACTGCGCGCGTGAGCCGTTCATCAAGGCCAGCGGCTGCGCCGGTGGACGGATATCCAGCTGCTTGCCAACCGGTGTCTGACTGGTTGACGGTGGGATATCGTATTCGCCGTTCTGAACAGGCAGAATCATGCCCGGCGGCGCTTTTAACTCACGCAGCCCGCTGGCCTGCAGGTAAGATTCATCACCGCTGACCTGGCGCTTATAACGCTGATCGTTCGAACAGGCCGACAACAGCATCAGGGTGGAAAGCCCAACCACCGTTGCAATCGTTGACCGCTTTACTGAGTAATTCATTCACACTCCCTAAATTATCGCAAACCCGCTTTCACCAGCGCCTGCTCCACTTTTGGCTGTGCAACCGCCGTCAGTGGCGTCATTGGCAGACGCAGCGTGTCATTAGCGATTAATCCTAGCTGTTTTGCCGCCCATTTAACCGGGATTGGATTAGGTTCACAGAAAAGCGTCTGATGCAGGTGCATCAGACGCTGATTCAGACGGCGAGCTTCAACGAAATTGCCCTGCTGTGCCAGTTTGCACAGTTCGGCCATTTCGCGTGCTGCTACGTTTGCCGTCACCGAAATGACGCCGTTACCGCCCAGTTGCATAAAGTCCAGTGCGCTGGCGTCGTCGCCACTCACCAGGATGAACGCATCATCAACCAGCTCTTGGATCTGGCTGACACGTGATAAGTTCCCGGTTGCCTCTTTGATTCCGATAATATTTTTGATTTCAGCGAGGCGGGCAACGGTTTCCGGCAACATATCACAACCGGTACGGGAAGGGACGTTATACAGCATCTGCGGCAGGCTGGTACTCTCGGCAATCGCTTTAAAGTGCTGGTATAAGCCTTCCTGGGTAGGACGATTATAGTAAGGTGTGACCGTCAGGCAGCCAATGACGCCTGAATTTTCAAATCGTTTGGTCAGCGAGATGCCTTCCGCTGTCGCATTGGCGCCGGTGCCGGCAATCACGGGAATACGCCCATCCGCCAGATCCAGGGTTTGCAGCACCACATCACCATGTTCTTCATGGCTCAGGGTGGCTGATTCGCCGGTGGTGCCGACGGAAACGATCGCCGCAGTACCGCTGGCGACATGGTAATCAATCAGTTTTTTCAAACTCGCACGGCAGACATTACCTTTGTCATCCATCGGCGTAACGAGTGCAACAATACTTCCCGTAAACATTGGCGATCCCCTCGACAAACAAGTGCTTCATGGTACGGTTTACACTTAGGGAAAAGCAAGCAAGCTCCGCTATTCCCGCGCTTGTCAGCAGTTTTTTTTATGTTTACCTTATGGTTATTAGCAAATGCACAGGGAATCCTATTTTGTCGCAATCTCAACCCCATCACTTGGTGATCACCGCTCTGGGTGTTGACCGTCCGGGTATCGTTAATACGATTACTCGCCACGTCAGCAGTTGCGGTTGCAACATCGAAGACAGTCGCCTTGCCATGCTTGGGGATGAATTCACGTTCATTATGCTGCTGTCCGGCAGCTGGAACGCGATCACGCTGATTGAGTCCACGCTCCCGCTCAAAGGCGCAGAGCTGGAACTGCTGATCGTGATGAAGCGTACGCACGCTACCGCACGCCCTCCGATGCCCGACACGGCCTTTATCCAGGTCGAGGTAGCTGACTCACCGCATATCATTGAGCGCTTTACGGATCTCACCGATAAGCACCAGATGAACATTGCGGAACTGGTTTCACGTATTCAGCCTGCTCAACACGGCAAACCCGCCACACTCTATATTCAGATGACGGCACACAGCCCGACGCGCAGCGACGGCCCGGCATTTGAACTGGCGTTTAATGCGTTATGTCAGGAACTGAATGCACAGGGTTCGTTACGGCTTTACAGTCTGAGCGATGCGGACACCCACGAACTGGTTGTACCCGGCAGGTAAAGACGAGCGCCTCGCAGACTGTTCTGCTACGTTAAAAGTACGGTCAGGTGAGGAAACCGTCTGAAATTGATAATTTTCCATTTGGCTGTTTCTCGCCTCATGGTGTATTAACCACAGCATGAACCGAAAAAATGGAGAGATGTGATGAATCCACTGAAAGCCGGTGATACCGCACCGAAATTTAGCTTGCCCGATCAGGATGGCGAACAAGTGAATTTAGCCGACTTCCAGGGTCAGCGCGTTCTGGTCTACTTTTACCCTAAAGCCATGACGCCAGGCTGTACTGTTCAGGCATGTGGTCTGCGTGACAACATGGATGAGCTAAAAAAGGCGGGCGTTGAAGTCCTGGGAATCAGTACGGATAAACCGGAAAAGCTGTCACGTTTTGCAGAAAAAGAGCTGCTTAACTTCACGCTGCTGTCGGACGAAGATCACCAGGTATGCCAGCAGTTTGGCGTCTGGGGTGAAAAAACCTTTATGGGTAAAACCTACGACGGCATCCACCGCATCAGTTTCCTGGTCGATGCCAACGGCAAGATTGAAAAAGTGTTCGACGATTTCAAAACGTCCAATCACCACGACATCGTGATGGACTATCTTAAGTCTGCATGAGCCTCTCAGGGCGCGGTGAAAACCGCGCCCTGATTGTTTACCGACTCAGCGTTTCGTCAAGCGTGGCATCCGGCCAGGCGTGCACCACCGCCTTCACCAGCGTGGCGAGCGGAATCGCAAAAAATACGCCCCAGAAGCCCCATAACCCACCAAAGATCACCACGGATAATATAATCACCAGCGGATGCAAATTAACCGCTTCGGAGAACAACACCGGAACTAACACATTGCCGTCCAACGCCTGGATGACCAGGTAGACGGTCAGCAATGTCCAGAATTCCGTGCCCAGCCCCCACTGAAACAGGGCGACGCCAATGACCGGTATCGTTACCAGCATGGCCCCAATATAGGGAATCAGGACCGATATGCCCACCAGCACCGCCAGCAGCAGAGAGTAGTTGAGACCGAGATACAGAAACGCCAGCCAGCTGGCGATGCCGACGACGATCATCTCCAGCACCTTGCCACGAATATAGTTGGTGATTTGCTGATTCATTTCCTGCCACACCTCGGCGGCCAGACCACGGTTTCGCGGCAGAACACGTCGCACGGCGTTCAGCATCTGGTCTTTGTCTTTCAGCAGAAAGAACACCATCAGGGGCACCAGCACCAGATAAATCATCAGCGTCATCAACCCGACCAGCGAGGCCAGTGAGTATTTCACCAGTGAGTCACCCACGCCGCTCAGACGACCACGCAGGTTCTCGACAATCACATCAATAATGCCGGCATCGACCAGCGCCGGGAAACGTCGGGGCAAACCGGCCGCGTAGAGATAGAGCTTGTTGAGCATGTTAGGCAGATCCCGCGTCAGGTTAATGCCCTGCTGCCACGCCACAGGCGCGACGATCAGCACTAACACCAGCAGGATGCCGGCAAACAGCACCAACACAATGCTGGTGGCCCAGCTGCGCGTGCAGCCAATACGTTGCAGGCGCACGGTTGGCCACTCAAGCAGATAAGCAAGAACCACGGCCACCAGCAACGGTGCCAGCAGGCCACTCAGGAAGAACAGAATGCAAAATCCCGCCAGCAGAATCACCAGCAGGCCAATCGCCTGTGGGTCGCTAAAACGGCGTTTGTACCATTGAATCAATAAAGCCAGCATGCCGTTGGGTCCATGACGTCATAAGGGGCCACGATTGTACCGGATATTTGGGGGCTGAAAAGGCGCGAAAACCGCGCTGACGAAAAATCCTCGCCGCTGGCGGCAGACCGTTGTACACCGCAGACGCTACAAATCAGATCGCGCCTGCGGCAATTCAGACCGGGCACCGGGCCCGGCTGCTGGCAGAGATGACGCCGTTATGCCTCATTCACCCAGATACGCATCTCCCCTTCTCCGCGATTGGCCCAACAGAACCAGGGAATAAAGGTTAAGGTCTGGGGTTGCGCCAGCGCAGGTGCCTGATCGTAATGCCACAGCAGCTGTTGCTCAGGTTCACCCGCCGCTTTTCTGATCCCTTCCGCCTGAATCAGCACCTTGTGCGCAAAAACCCCCTTACCTTCAAAGGTACGGAATGTCGCCGACGCAGGCAGCCACAGATTATGTAACTGCTCGCCGTTATCCGCCTGTTCCAGGCAATAGATCAAGGGCCCGCGCTGAACGGCCACTTTGCCCGCCACATGGCGCACCAGCGGATTGCCGTAAACCCGGCGCACCGGCATGGGCAGGGTTAACGTTACCGTATCGCCTTCCTGCCAGTGACGGTTCAGATACAGGTAACCTTTGCGCGCCGCCTCATTCACTTCCGTCCCGTTACAGGTAATCTGCGGCGACGCACACCAGTCGGGCAGGCGCAAGGCCAGCGCATGGTTCACAGGCTGGGTGGAATCGATGGTGATCGTGACGGTTTCCTGCCAGGGCAGATTACCGCTGATCCGCAGGCCCAACGTTTGATTGCCAACCGGGATCTCGACCCGGTTACCAATATAGAGATTGATAAACAGCGCATCCTCGCGCGGCGTATAAATATAGTGGCCGAGAGAGGTCAGCAAACGGGCGATATTGGGTGGGCAGCAGGCACAGCCGAACCAGCGCTGACGAACCGGTTTCACATGATCGTAAATATGATTAAAAGGCAGGCTTTTCGGATGGACTTCCAGCGGATTGACGTAAAAGAAATGTTTTCCGTCCAGCGCCATACCACCCAGTACTGTGTTATACAGGGCGCGCTCCATGACATCGGCGTACTGGCTGTCCGCTTCCATTTCCAGCATGCGACGGGCAAACATCATCAGCCCAATCGAGGCACAGCTTTCAGCATAAACCGTATCGTTCGGTAAGTCGTAATCGCTACTGAACGCTTCACCGCTGCTCTGCGAACCGATGCCGCCGGTAATATAGAGCTGTCGCTGCGCCATGTTGTGCCACAGACGCAGACAGTCCTGTCGTTTCGATTCATCCTGGCTCAGCCGTGCGAGGTGCGCGACACCGGTCATCAGATAGACAAAGCGCACGGCGTGCCCCACCGCCTGCTGCTGTTCCGCAAGAGGTTGGTGCGCCTGGCTGTAAGCCTTGTCCTTGATCATCCACGCGGGCCCATAGGTGTGCCAGTACGACGTCTGACCACGCTTCTGGTACTCATCATCATAGAAGTGCGGCTGCGTTCCCCGCTGCGTGACAAAATAGTCGGTCAGCGCCATGTAGCGCGGCTCCTGGGTCACGTCATACAGCCGCATCAGCGCCAGTTCGATCTCCGGGTGACCAGGATAACCGTGCAGCTGCTGCTCGCCGGGGCCAAACACGCTGTCGATGTGATCGGCGAGTTTGCACACCACCGCCAGCAGTCGTCGTTTGCCGGTGGCCTGAAAAAACGCTACGCCCGCCTCAATCATATGTCCGGCGCAGTAGAGCTCATGACACTCGGCCAGATTCGTCCAGCGATCCTGCGGGGCTTTTACCGTAAAGTAGGTGTTGAGATAGCCATCCTCACATTGCGCCGCCGCGACCAGCTCTATGACCTCATCGGCGGTCTTCTCCAGCTCAGCATCCGGCTTCTGGCACAGTGACCAGGCCACGGCTTCCAGCCACTTTGCCACGTCGCTGTCCTGGAACACCATCCCATAGAATTCGCCCGTCTGCTGGCCCGCCGCAATGCGGAAATTAGCTATGGCATGGCTCGGTTCGGCGTCGTCAATACGATCGTTAAGCGCGGCCCATTGATAAGGGATCACCACGTCCCGCACCAGATGCTGATACTGACCAAGAAACGGATCGTGAATCTGGAGCTTATGCAGATCGACTTCATTTACAGACATCATGCTCTCCTTAAGACTGTACATGGCGAATACGCAGGTCATGCGAAATCTGCGTCATCATCGGGTTAGTCAGCTTGCAGGCACGGACGGCAAAGGCCAGCAGCAGGTGAAAGAGGGCCGGTAACAGCGTTTCCATGGCGGTAATCGCATGCAGCGAAGCCGGGGTTTGATTGCCTGTGCCCGGTTTATAGGCCACCGCAATAAACAGCAGGCTGATGATGACGGCACTGGATGCCCATGCCAGCTTGATAAAGAACAGGTTAAAGGCGAAATTCATGCCCGATGACCGGACGCCGTTTTTCCACTCGCCATAGTCATCGGCAAAGGCCATCAGGGCGAAGTGCAGCGGCAGGGTAAACCCAAGAATGACACCATTACTCAGAATGACCACCAGCCAGAGACTCTGCCACGCCGGCCCAACCGGCAGAAACCACATGCAAAGCGCCACCGCCGCCAGCACGATATTGGTCCAGAAGTAAAGCCGGACGGTATCGATGCGTCTGGAAAGCGGATTCACGATGAACGAGCCCAAAATAGAGGCTAAGGTCACCATGGTAAAAAACAGGGAGGTATAGGCCGTGCTACCCTGAAGGACATAGGTAATGAAGTACATGTAGCCGCCGCCGCGGATGTTGAAGACGTTAATCAGCAAAAAGGACATCAGCAGCATCAGTAACAACTGATCGTTTTTGCGTAACCCGGCCAGATGTTCCCGCAGGGTGAACTTGCCCAACGTATCCAGCGGTACGCGCTCCCGCACCCAAAAGAAACAGCACAGAAACATCACCACCGCCAGTCCTCACAGGATCCCGACCCCTGCGCGATAGCCGAGCACCGCGTTTCCTTTTCCCAGTTCAGCGACCAGCCACGGCAGCCCTACTGAGACCAGAAAGCCAGCCACACCACACAATACAAAGCGCCAGGACTGACAGGACAACACTTCCGAGTGGCGCGTCGTCATGGTGTTAATCAGCGCGCAATAGGGCACATTGATGGCGGTATAGCTTAGTGAGAGCAGCAGATAGGTCGCAAAGGCCCAGACCAGTTTCATGTCCATGCTAAGCGCGGGCGCGGTGAAAGTCAGCGTGCCAATAATCCCGACAGGCAGGGCTATCCACAGTTGCCAGGGACGAAAGCGGCCCCATCGGCTGTGCGTGCGGTCCGCTATCACGCCCATCACCGGATCTGATATCGCATCAAAAATGCGCAGCACCATAAACAGCGTACCGACCAGCGCTGGCGTTAAGCCAAACACATCGGTATAGAAAAAGGTTAGAAAATTCGTTATCAGGCAGGTAATGACGGTGCCACCGGCGTCACCCAGTCCGTAGCCGATTTTTTCACGCAGGGACAGTATCTGCTGTGTGTTCGACTGCGCCAGTGTGTTCTGTTCAAGTGTCGTAGACGTCATAAAGTCTTCCTCATGCAGGACAGAGAGGGTTGCCCGCTTTATAACGGGCTTATCGGTGTTTTGGCGCCTTACCCGATGTATTCTGTCAGGAATCGGCTAACCCACAAGAGAACGAAAAAGTATAAAAAAGGGAGGATTCCGACCTGAGCGTTAAACTGTGAGCTTGATCAGACAAGGCGGCTATTTTTATTTAATAATCAGGGAGAAGAGTCTAAAAAACGCTATCAGCAGCGGGAAAAGGCATCATGATGTTCGACTTAACCATCGCGTTTCCGGTTCGGGTGCAAAACGGCGGTCTGTTTATTTCGCGCGGGACAGGGTCACATCCGGCGCGCAGACTGACCTCCTGGGAAATTATTTTCATTGAGCGTGGGCAACTCACTATCCGTGAGGACGACGTGCTGTTTCGCGTGACGGCGGGAGAAAGTTTACTGCTCAGGCCCGGGCACTGGCATGTGGGAGAAGGCGTATTTCCGCCTGATCTGAAATTTTACTGGCTGCATTTCGACTGGTTGAAACATCCTGTACCGCAGACAACGTTACACCAGAGCCTGCTGCACCTTCCTCAACATACGCGCGTAGGCGATCCGGCTTATGTCATTGCCCTGTTCCGGCAGTTTCTCAGTGAACAGCAGAATATTCACCGTAGCGTGGCGCTGGAGTGTATTTTACTGCTTATCCTGCAGCAGCTTACCGTCCCGGCCATGCAAGAGAACACCGTTGACAGCCCCGGTGCCGATCTGGCTTGGAAGGCGAATCAGCTGATTCGCACGCAGTATCATTTGCCCCTTTCCACCTCGGGTCTGGCGAAAACGCTGCACTGTAATGCAGATTACCTTGGGCGGGTTTACCGGCGCGTTTTCCGCTTAACGCTGACGGAAGCCATTCACCGCCAGCGTATCGTCATGGCAGAAAAATTGCTGACCGGGGATTCCCTCTCGTTAACCGATGTGGCGCGTCAGTGTGGCTTTAATGATGTCGGATACTTTCGCCAGATTTTTCGCAAGCTAACGGGCTTAACGCCCGCCAGCTGGAAGCGACGCTACTGCCGGGAACATATCAATTCCTGAGCGCAGCCCTGCTGCATCGGGCATCGTTTCTGCCTTCAGACGATGAAAAGGGTGCGCCGCTTTCGCGCTATTTCGCGACTACAGTGCAGTTACGTCCTGCGTTTTTGGCCTGATAGAGCGCATCGTCGGCACGCTTCAGACTGGTTTCCAGCGGCACGCGGCGTGCACTCCATTCGGCCACGCCAATTGAGAGCATGATATTGCCGACATTTTCCACCGCCTCGCCTGCGAAGCTCAGACGTATGCGCTCAGCGATGGCCTCGGCGTCGGCCAGACTGGTATCCGGTAACAGCATCAGGAACTCTTCCCCGCCGTTACGGCTGACAATATCCTGCTTTCTGGCGCTTTGCTGGAGCGTTCTGGCCACCTGCTGGATCACCCGGTCGCCGACGTCATGGCCCCAGTTATCGTTAACGTTTTTGAAATGATCGATATCCAGTGCCAGCACGGCAAAAGGCTGTTGCAGCGTCTGGAAATAATCGAGCACGGCATTCAGGCCACGTCGGTTGAGGAGCTGAGTCAGCGGATCGGTTTGTGCCTCAGAACTCAGACGGCCAATCTTATCCTGCACCAGCCCGATACCGGTCAGCAGGGCACGTTTCACCTGCGCCGCCTCAAAATACCAAGCATGAATGCCGCCGATATCGTTGGTGGCGCTCTGACCATCAATCTTGCTGGCTTTGCGGGCCAGTTGCCAGAGCGGCATAGCGATCATCCGGGCCAAAATCACCGCCACCAGCAAGGTCAGAAGCGCGAAGGGAACCGAGTGTTTCAGGACTTTAAGTATCAGACCCGACAGCGGTTGCAACGTCGCGTCTACCGGTTTTAGCGCCACGACCATCCAGCCCGTGGTCGGAACGATGGCATAGCCCGCCAGCCGGGTGGGTTTGTCGGTTTCCGTTAACACCAGTGAACCGTTGTCTTTTTCCTGCCGTTCGCGGTCGCTCAACAGCGGCGGTATGGTTTTGCCAACCAGTTGCCGGTTCTGGTGATAGAGCACCTGATTATTGCTGTCGAGCACAAAGACGCTGGTGCCGTCCCGGTAAAACTGTTCACCCAGCAGGGCATTCAGAATGCTTTTCTTTTTCAGGTAAATGGTGCCGCCGACATAACCGAGATAGCGTCCCTGACTGTTCCAGATGGGCCATGAAACAAAGATAAGCAGGTTATTGGCGGCGGAAACCGTGGGCTTGCTGATCATGGGCTGCCGGGTTTGCAGCGCTTCACGTGACGCATCACTGGTCAGATGCATGCCGGTCAGGGTCAGCGACTCCGGCGAGATGGCCCGCACCGTACCGTTTTCATCCACGACGGCCACCGAGTTAAAACTGTCCGTCTGCTCGCGCAGGCGATTCACTTCCGTTTTTAACAGTTCTTCGTTATCGAAATCCTTTCCCAGTACATTGGCACTAAAGTGCAACTGTGACTGCGCCAGACGAAAAAAAACCTCACTGGTCGAGGCCAGCTTAGCCGCGTAGGCGCGGTTGGCTTCCAGCGTACTGTCGATCAGCACCATGCGCTGCACGCGCCATGTGGCATATAAATTATTGGCCAGGGTGATAACGATGCTGATGATGACCAGCAGCGCAATAAGCGTGTGTAAGTCAGCTCTTGGACGGAAATTCATTAACATGGCGTTGACGCCACAGTGCGAAAATTCATTGTGCTGTGCCTGGCTCTGTTGTTTTTATCATATCGCGGTTCTACAGCCTGTAAGGCTACACGCTGTAGGACATTTTGAGCAGGCTTAAGCACAGTACAGTTCAAAAAATCGCCCTGACGCGCATTTAATCGATTAAACCGTTTTCGTCATAGAAGGGCCAGGGGCCGTCGTAGTCGCCGATTGCGCACTGGTGGGTGGTCATGCCCTGCTCCCGTTGCCAGCGATGCAGCAAAAACCCCGCCGGTTCCAGCACAAAATTGGCCGGGCCATCCGGTTGCAGATCCAGCGCAACCTGGTGAGAAACGCCGGGCGCAATACAGGCCAGCGTGCCAGCAAACCGCGTCTGAACAGCCCGATGTACATGCCCACACAGCACCCGTTCAACCTGGGGATGGCGGGCAATAATCGCCGCCAGTGCTTCGGGCTGACGTAATCGCTGACGGTCCATATGATCAATACCGCAGACAAACGGCGGATGGTGCAGCATCACCAATGTGGGCATGTCTGGTGACGCAGTGAGTGCGTCATCCAGCCAGCGAAGCTGCCGATCATCAAGTTCACCCCATGGCTGGTGCGGCACGCTGGAATCCAGCGCCAGTAGCTGGACGTCCCTGACGATAAGCCGCCAGTTGAGCGTCGGGCCCTGTTGCAGATAAGTGTGATCGGGAAACGCGGCCCGCAGGGCCTGGCGGTCGTCATGATTACCTGCCATCAGGTAAAAGGGCCGTTCCAGCCCCTCCAGCGCCTCGCGCAGCGTCTGGTACTCTGCGGCGGTGCCGAAATCCACCAGGTCACCGGTAATCACGACCACGTCAGGACGCGGTTGCAGTGCATTCAGCGTGGCGATGGCCCGCAGTAACGCCGTGTGCGTATCGACTTTCTTATAAGACAAACGCTCCTGCGCTTTAATATGTAAGTCACTGATCTGTGCGATCAGCGTAGGATTAGCGGACACTCTTTCACTCCTTAAGCGGTAAATTCCAGCGCGGCCTGCCCGGCCAGTGACCAGCTGATACGCTGCCCGGCATGCCAGTTTTCGCGCGCGTGACGCTCGACCTGGATGGGCTTATCCAGGCCAATATCGATCTGCAGGCGTTGAGAGGCACCGAGAAAGGTGCTGGCGACGATACAGCCGTGTCGGGCATAGCGCCCCGCTTCTGCCAGCAGGACATCCTCTGGACGACAGAATCTCACCGGCTGCCCCTGCTCATCGGTTTCAATGCAGTTAATCGCGCCCACGAAGTCCGCCACAAAGCGCGAAGCCGGACGCTGATAAATGGCCTGCGGCGTCGCAATCTGGACCAGGCGGCCCTGCTCCATGACCGCAATACGGTCGCCCAGTGCCATGGCTTCCTGCTGATCGTGCGTCACATAGATGGCGGTAATCGCCAGCTTTTTCAGCAGATCGCCGATGTCTGCGCGCAGGCGTTCGCGCAGTTTGGCGTCCAGCGCCGCCAGCGGCTCATCAAAGAGCAACACTTTAGGCCGGGCCGCCAGGGCTCTTGCCAGCGCAACGCGCTGCTTCTGACCACCAGAGAGTTTATCGATATGGCGCTGGGCCAGTGCAGTCAGATCGACCAGTTCCAGCATCTCCTGGACTCGTGCCTCGCGTTCGGCACGCGGGATGCCCTGCACTTTCAGGCCGTAGGCCACGTTTTGCGCCACGTTGAGATTGGGAAACAGCGCATAGTTTTGGAACACCATCCCGACGTTACGTTTTTCAATCGGCAAATCGGTCACGTTGCGATCGTCAAACCAGACTTCACCCGGCGCATCGGTACGCTCTAGGCCACTGATAATGCGCAACGTCGTGGTTTTGCCACAGCCCGATGGCCCCAGCAGCACCAGGGTTTCGCCAGCGTGCACGCTGAGATCCAGAGGATGCAGCGCCTGGTGATGCGCAAAACGGCGCGCGCAGCCGCGCAACGTAACGTTAACAGCATCGTTATTCATGCCTTTTCCTCGCTGAGTGGCTGACGTGACTGACGTTCAAGCCAGTGATTACAGGCGTTAAGCATCAGCAGCAGGGGTAAAATCATTAAAATGAAGATCAAGGTGTACGCCGAGCCGACTTCCAGCCGCATGGAGGCATAGCTGTCGGCCAGGCCCACAGGCAGCGTTTTGGTCAGCGGTGTATGTAACATCCAGGTAATATTGAATTCGCCGACCGACAGCGTTGTCACCATAAAAGCCCCGGCAAGAATGCCGTTACGGCAGTTGGGAACCACCACGGTGAAAAAACGCTGCCAGAAGCCTGCCCCCAGGCTGGCGGCTGCCTCTTCCAGTCGGGGCAACTGGATAGCCTGCATCACGGCCAGAACCGGGCGAATCATAAACGGCAGCGTAAACAGCACATGGCCAATCAGGATAAAGACCCAACTGTCGCGCAGGCCTGAAAACTGGCCGTACAGCAGGATAATCCCCAGCGCCGTCGTCAGGCCCGGTAGCGCCACAGGCAGCATCAGGCACTCTTCAATACGTGACGACCAGCGCGATGGCGACTTGAGTAATCCCCAGGCGGCGGGCACGCCGACAACCATCGTGACAAGCAAACAGCTCACCGCGATCATCAGCGACAGCCAAAACGTGTCGCTGTACATGTCCCACACCTGTTCAACCCACTTCAACGTCAGCCCGCTACGCAGACCGACAAAGTCGTTTTGCGTGACGCCCGCCAGCATGGATAACACCACCGGCACAATTATGAACAGGGCGGTCAGCGTCGTGATCGCGATTTGCAGCCAGAACAGTCCACGCCGTTTCATGAGGTCTTCTCCTCCCGGGATTGGGTCAGTACACGTGCCAGCATCAATCCCAGCCAGGCCACCGCGCCCATGACCACCGACAGCGCCGCCGCCGTGGCGAAGTTGGCATAGTTAGTAAACTCGCCGTAAATCGTGAGCGGCAGTACGCTCAGGTCGGTGTCCAGCGTAAAGGCGGTGCCGAATGCGCCCATACTGGTGGCAAAACACAGTGCACCGCTGGAGAGCAGTGCCGGTTTCAGGCCCGGCACAATCACGTCACAAATAATGCGCCACTGACTGGCACCCAATGAGCGGGCGGCCTCCTCCAGCGAACGATCCAGTTTTTCACTGGCGGCGACCAGCGTGACAATGGCGCGGGGCAGTGAAAAGTAGAGATAGCCAATAAACAGCCCCGTAAGCGAGTAGGCCAGCGTCCAGCGTTCATGAACCAGTTGCATACTGATCTGCGCCAGCACGCCCTGCCGTCCCGCCAGCATCACCACTAAAAACCCGACAACCACGCCGGGGAACGCCAGGGGGAACGTGAGCAACGCCAGTAAGGTGCCGCGCCCGGCGAAGCGCTGGCGAGCCAGAAAACAGCCCACCACGCTGGCAATCGCCAGCGTGACCAGTGTGACCGCCAGCGACAACAGGACGGTGTTAAACAGGCTTTGCAGATACTGGGGCTGGGTAATCACTGTCCAGTAACCACTGTGCCGGGTGCTGCGATCCGGCGTCATGCCCATCTGAAATAAACGGGCAAAAGGCAACAGCCAGAAGGCGGCAAAAAACAGTAAGGCCGGCAGCAGCATCCGTGGCCAGTTGGCCCCCTGCTCACGTCGGCGAGACCGGTGGCGCGAGGCCACCGGTAAACCGCTGCGGGCATTTGACAAGGCCATTACCGAATCTCACTCAAATAACGGGCAGAGAAGGCTTTCTGTGCATCAGCCATCTGCTGGTAGTCAACAGTATGGGCGCGCGCGTAATCGCTGTCGGGCAGGAAGCGCTTTTTAGCCTCTGCGGACATCACAGAAGGCCGCACCGGGCGCAGATAGGCGTTAGCCCAAATCGCCTGCCCTTTATCCGACAGCACGTAGTCCATCACTTTCTTGCCATTGGCAGCATGCGGGGCGTTTTTTACCAGACTGATGACGTAAGGCACCGTCACCGTGCCTTCCTGAGGAATGACAAAGACGACGTTGGCGTGATCTTTATACTTCGCGCGATAGGCATTGAAGTCGTAATCCAGCAAAATCGGGATTTCGCCAGAGATAAGGCGGGCATAGGCGGTTTGTTTAGGCACAATCGGCTTGTTGGCCTACAGCTTTTTGAACCACGTCAGCGCGGGAGTAAAATCCTGCATCGTGCCCCCTTTCGCCTGGTTAACCGCCACGGCGGCGACATAGCCGACAAACGCACTGGCGGGATCCAGATAACCCACCATGCCTTTGTATTCTGGCTTCAGCAGGTCGTCCCATGACGTCGGCACCGGCGCGCCGCCCAGGGCATCGACGTTAACCATAAACCCCATGGTGCCAGAGTGCAGCGCGACCCACTTACCCTGCGGGTCTTTCATCCCTGCCGGAACCTGATCCCAGTTGGCGGGTTTGTAGTCGGTCACCACGCCCGCCTGTGCCGCCTGAATCCCAAAACTGACACCGTAATACACCACATCGGCGACGGGGTTATTTTTTTCGGCGACGAGCTGCGCCAGGGCCTGGCCGGAATTTTTATTATCCTGCGGCACGACAATACCGGTGTCTTTTTTGATCGCCTGGAGCTGTGTCGCCCAGTCCGCCCATTCCGGTGGGCAGTTGTAGCAAATCGCATTCTCCTCGGCCTGCGCCAGCGGGCTGGATAATGCACAGGCGGTAAGCAACGCCGCGCTGGCAAACAGCGCAATTTTATTGTGTGTAGACATGATGTTTTCCTGATGTTGAAGAATGAAAAATTGCTGCGATGCTCTCGCCTGAACGCAGGTGGTGGTCCAGTAAGCGCGAAGCCTCAGCAGACGAATCGAGAAGCATATCGATGGCACAGGCACCCAACCGCTCGCTGGGCTGCACCACGCTGGCCAGTGAAGGCGAAAGCTGTTCACCGATGGCAATACCATCGAAGCCCATAACAGACAGCTGTTGCGGTACGTTAATGCCTGCACGCGCGGCCGCCCCCATCAGGCTGATGGCCAGGAGGTCGTTACTGCAAATTACGGCGGTCAGCGGATCGCTGCCCGTCATCAACGGTAAAAAGGGATCGAACAGGGCGTGAATGTGGCTGGGCATATCAACCAGCGCGCTGGGCGTAAAGCCTGCCTGCTGCATCGCATCGCAATAGCCGAGGTAGCGCTGACGTGCACGGTCAGACTGCAACATCGGCCCTGCCGCCATGACAATATGCCGATGGCCCAGCGCGATCAGGTGCGCAGTGGCTTCTGCCATTGCCCGGCGGTTATCCACACAGACGCTGCGCCAGGCGGTGTTCTGCGGCATGTTATGCGCCAGAACGAAAGGCATGCGGGCTTCAGCCAGGGTGGGTAATACGGCGCTGCTGTCAGCATCTGACACGGTCAGGACCATCCCTGCTACGCGCTGACGCAGCATGTGTTCAACGATCGCCGCCTCACGTTCTGGCTGATAATCCGTTGTCGCGACCAGCAGGCCATAACCCGCCAGCCGGGCCTGGTGCTCCATCGCCTGAAGCTGTAACGCAAACACCGGGTTACTGAGTGATGGCAGCAGTACGCCCAGAGTGGTCGAACTCTGCGTACGGAGCTGGCGCGCAATATGGTTGGGGCGAAAACCCAGTGCTTCCGAGGCATCCAGCACCTTTTTCAGCGTGCCGGGTTTAAGCAGATGGGGATCGGAAAAGGCACGTGCGGCGGTGGCGCGCGAAACCCCAGCCCGTTCTGCCACACGAATTAAGTCACTCATTTCACCCTCGTCAGTCGCCAATGAGATCGATCTCATTGGCGCTTACACTAAAGGCATTTTATGACATGCACATCGCGGAAAGATGACGTTAAGGTGACAGCGGCGCGCACCGCCATCGCGAGACTTACAGCATCAAAAAGGCATAACCCTGGTTTTGCAGCGTGGCAACGGTGGTGCCGCTGGAGATCGTGTGGGTGACGCGCGTATCAATCCAGTCACGCTCGAAATGGTGAAACGCCACTGACTGATCGCAAATGGACACTTTCACGCCCGCCTTTTCCAGTGCGCTAATTAACTGGAGGTTAGGATTATCCACCCCGTATGCTTTATGAAACTGTTCATTATTCAGTGCGGCGGGAACGGCATCACTGTTAATTGACACGACGAAATTCAGTTTATCTAACGGTACACCTGCGGCGTAATAGAGATTCGTGACGCGTGCTACGCGCTCCAGCCCCAGATTAGGCCGACGAATATCGCCTTCACTGCGATTAATTTGAAAAACAATTTTATTACTGAGATCCGCTACCGTGCCGGGTTTATACGCGGGTGTATCCACATAATGTATTTTTCCATAGCCCTGAATGGCCGGAGTGCTCCAGTAATCACTGGGTTCTGTTTTACTGGCAAATTTACCGCTGACCTTGTCGACTAATACTGGCAACTGCATAACATTCCCGCCAATAAATCCCGCTACCGCCGCTACCACAATAAAGGCTGCTGGTCGCATCACTCACTCTCCTGCTGTTTAAATCTGATGTATACCGTGCTACCGCAACGTCGGCGGCTTATCTATATCACAGTGGTACAACGCGGAGAGCAGCTGAAATTCTTAATAGCATTTTGTCGGGACGGCCATAAAATAAAAACGGAGCGTGATAAAAAGTATTTTTTATCGACCGTGTTTTTTCTTTCTTATTTAAGATGGTTCATAAAGCGTGTCACGGTTCCTGATTGGATAACGCGATTTCCTGGCGCTTCCTTGCCAGCCATAAATAGCCTGTCGGCAATAAAGGCATTTTTACCATCAATATTTTTAATTTACCTTTCTGATAATCGTTACGGTACAGGGCCTTTTTTTCAGAGAATACCTGGGAAAATGGCCAGTATGTTCAGTTTTTTTGTTGCTTTTCAGCGCGTCCGCCTTGTGGCTACCCGGCCCGCATGTCAGTCCGCGTGTATCTTTGTATTCGGCCCTTGCGTTTATGCCAACGTTGTCGGCCATTTTCATCCGGACAGGCTGTTATTCAGGCGCTTTGCAGATCATTGTACCGTCAAATTTTTTCGTCAGGTTTGAAGCATTATCACAATCCTGCCGCGCAGTGCGCGCGACAACGTCATTTCATTCTTCATGCCCTGTGGTTAAGATACGCAGGACGCCTCGCTATTCGTGGGTAAAACAGAACATATTAGCGGCTTACCTGTCCCATTCAGGGATTCATTACAGGATTCAGGCATGTTGAACCGGTTAAAAAAAACGCTGATTGCTGCGCTACTCCCTGCACTCACGTTATCCTGTCCGCTGACCTCGCAGGCGGATATCAGCGACTCCCTGCCGGATATGGGCACGACCGCAGGCTCTACGCTGTCGATTAATCAGGAGTTGCAGATGGGGGATTTCTATGTGCGGCAACTACGTGCCAGCGCCCCGCTGATTAACGATCCCCTGCTAAATCAGTACATCAATCAGCTCGGTCAACGGCTGGTTTCTCACGCGGACGCGGTTAAAACGCCTTTCCACTTTTTCCTGATTCAAAATGATGAACTTAACGCCTTTGCGTTTTTTGGTGGCAATGTGGTGTTGCACGCCGCGCTATTCCGCTTCACCGATACTGAAAGCCAGCTGGCCTCGGTGATGGCGCACGAGATCTCCCACGTGACGCAGCGCCATCTGGCGCGGGCGATGGAAGATCAAAAGCGCAATGCCCCGCTGACCTGGGTAGGGGCTTTGGGATCGATACTGCTGGCGATGGCCAGCCCACAGGCGGGCATGGCCGCCTTAACCGGTACACTGGCGGGTACCCAGCAGGGCATCATCAGTTTTACGCAGAATAACGAACAGGAAGCCGACCGCATTGGTATTCAGGTTTTGCAGCGCGCGGGCTTTAACCCGCAGGCCATGCCGGACTTTCTGCAAAAACTGGCCGATCAGAGCCGGTTTTCTTCCAAACCGCCTGAAATCCTGCTGACTCACCCCTTACCAGACAGCCGTCTCGCCGATGCGCGCAACCGGGCAAACCAGATGCGCGCGGTGGTAGTCCAGTCTTCTCAGGACTTTTATCTGGCAAAGGTGCGCACGTTGGGCATTTATCCGACCGGCCGTAATCAACTGACCGAGGAGTTACTGAACCAGTATGCCAACGGTAATGCACGCGAGCAGCTGGCTTCCCGGTACGGTAAGGCGGTGCAGTTTTTGCAGGCCAAAAACTATGGCGAAGCCAAAAGGATTGTGACGCCACTTTTGGCTAAGCAGCCTGAGAACGTCTGGCTGCTTGACCTGATGACGGATATTGATATCGGCCTGAATCAGCCACAGCAGGCCATTGCACTGTTGACCGCGACGCAGGCGGCTAAAACCAGCCCGGTCGTTCAGCTCAACCTGGCGAACGCTTATGTTGAAGCGAAGCAACCCGCCAATGCCAGCCGCATTCTGAACCGCTATACATGGACACACAAAGATGACACCAACGCATGGGATTTGCTGGCTCAGGCTTCAGCACAGCAGGGCCATACCGACGAAGAGCTGTTTGCCCGTGCCGAAAGTCTGGCCTTAAATGGTCAGATCGCTCAGGCCATCAGTGCCCTGAGCCAGGCCAGTGCCCAAGTGCCGCTGGGGAGCCTGAAACAGGCGCGTTATGATGCGCGCATCGATCAGTTGCGCCAGTTGCAGCAACGCTTTAAGCAATATCAGAAAGGATAAGCAGTATGGTGACGCTTTATCATAATCCCCGTTGCAGTAAGAGTCGGGAAACTCTGGCACTGCTGGAGCAGCGTGGCATCCAGCCGGTGATTGTGCGCTATCTGGAGACGCCGCCCGACAAAGCGACGTTGCAGATTCTGCTGCAGAAACTGGGCATGGAGAGCGCGCGTCAGTTGATGCGCCGCAACGAACCGACCTATACCGCCCTGGCGCTGGATCAGGCAGCGTTAAGCGAAAGCGCTTTGCTGGACGCGATGGTGGAAAATCCCATTCTGATTGAGCGGCCCATTGTGATCAATGGCGATCGGGCCCGCTTAGGCCGTCCGCCCGAGGCGGTACTGGCGATTCTTTAAAGTCCAAGCGTTTCTTTAACAAACGGGATCGTGAGTTTGCGTTGCGCACTGATAGAGGCGCTATCCAGACGATCCAGCGTATCAAACAGCGTGCGCATCTCCCGATCCAGCCGCTTCAGTAAAAACCGGCCGACGTCTTCAGGCAGTTCGAACCCACGCAGTCCGGCGCGAAGCTGTAAAGCCTGTAACTTATCTTCATCGGAGAGCGGCTGCAGACGGTAGATTTGCCCCCAGTCGAGCCGTGATGCCAGATCGGGTAAATGCAGGTTCAGCTGACGCGGGGGACGATCGCCGGTAATAAAGAGCCGGGTATTGCCGGTTTCCAGGATGCGGTTATAGAGATTAAAAATCGCCATTTCCCAGGCTTCTTCTCCCGCGATGCATTCGATATTGTCGATGCAAACCAGCGGCAGTTGTTCCATGCCGTCCAGCACCTCTGGAACAAACCAGGTGCGCTTATCCAGCGGTACATAGCCCACGGCTTCACCACGCGCGGACATTTCAGCGCAGGCAGCGTGCAGCAGATGGCTGCGCCCTCCTCCTTCGCGCGACCAGAAGTAGAGATAGCTGCCATGTTGTTGGCTTAGCGCCCCCTTGATCGCAGCGATCAGCGAGGGGTTTTCCCCCGGCCAGAAGCTGGCAAAGGTTTCGTTGTCAGGTAGATAGAGTGGCAATGACAATTGTGCCGGCGTGTTCAGAAGCACCTCAGCAAGCGAACAGGCAAAAATCGGGGGCAGTCTATCATAGTTTTTGCGAAGAGATGAATCGGGCGTCCCTGCCCGCGTCTTCAGGGCTTCATCATGACGATGTGTCGCGTGTCTCTTCTGCATCAAGCACCACTTCTTCCGGACGCAGCAGGGAAATGACGCGGAAAATCAACGCCAGCGCAACGCCAACCAGCGTCGCCAGCGCCATCCCTTTCAGCTCGGCGGCACCGATGTGCACTTTCGCGCCGCTGACGCCAATGATCAGGATCACGGAGGTCAGAATCAGGTTTTGCGCTTTGTTGTAGTCCACTTTGGATTCGATCAGGACACGAATACCGGAGGCACCGATGACGCCGTACAGCAGCAAGGACACGCCGCCCATGACCGGCACCGGGATCGCCTGTATAGCCGCTGCCAGTTTGCCCACGCAGGAGAGCAAAATCGCGAAAATGGCCGCGCCGCCAATCACCCAGGTGCTGTAAACGCGGGTAATGGCCATTACGCCAATGTTTTCACCATAGGTGGTGTTTGGCGTGGATCCAAAGAAACCCGAGATGACGGTCGATAAACCGTTGGCGAACATGGAACGATGCAGGCCGGGATCACGGACCAGATCACGCTTAACAATATTGGCCGTGACCACCAGGTGGCCCACGTGTTCGGCGATCACCACCAGCGCGGCGGGCAGGATCGTTAACATCGCCACCCATTCAAAACGCGGCGTATAAAACGTCGGTAATGCAAACCACGGCGCATTTTCCACGCCGCGCCAGTCCACAATGCCCATAAAAGCGGAAAGCGCGTAGCCCACCAGCACGCCGATCAAAATCGGGATAATGGCCATAAAGCCACGAAATAACACCGAGCCAAAAACGGTGACGGCCAAGGTGACCAGCGAAATCAGCACGGTTGTCCCGTCAGGCGCATGACCTTCAGCAGGGAGCAGGCCCGCCATGTTTGCTGCGACGCCCGCCAGCTCCAGACCAATGACCGCCACGATAGCGCCCATTGCTGCAGGCGGAAACATCACATCCAGCCAGCCGGTACCGGCTTTTTTGACGATCAACGCGACCAGACAGAACAGCACGCCGCAGAGAATAAATCCCCCCAGCGCCACTTCGTAGCCCAGCGGCAGCAGGAGTAAAACAGGTGAAATAAAGGCAAAACTGGATCCCAGATAAGCGGGGATCTTGCCTTTACAGATAAACAGATACAGCAGCGTCCCGACACCGTTAAACAGCAGTACCGTAGCCGGGTTGATATGAAAGAGGATGGGTACCAGCACCGTTGCGCCGAACATGGCGAACAGATGTTGCAGGCTGAGCGGAATCGTTTGCAGTAATGGCGGCCGTTCGCTAACGCCGATAGCGCGACGAGTCATTAAAAGTCCCCTTGAGTTGATAGTCTGTTTTTGGTCAAAAAAAAGCCGACTCTCTGGTCGGCTGATGAAGGTTATTGGCTGTTGCGAAAAAAAGCGGCTCGGCCTGCGCCTGCAGGCTGACAGCAAGGTGCTGCATGAAGCCGCCTGAACAGGTCACTATTTGGTGCCGAAAATCTTATCGCCCGCGTCACCCAGGCCCGGAATGATGTAGCCCTTGTCGTTCAGGCCCTGGTCCACGGAGGCGGTGTACAGCTCCACGTCCGGGTGCGCTTTCTCCAGTGCGGCAATGCCTTCTGGCGCAGCGACCAGCACCAGCACTTTAATGCTGCTGCAGCCGGCTTTTTTCAGGAGATCGATAGTGGCGATCATGGAGCCGCCCGTCGCCAGCATCGGATCGACCACCAGCGCCAGGCGCTCTTCAATGTTGGACACCAGCTTCTGGAAATAAGGTACAGGCTCCAGCGTTTCTTCGTCACGGTACACGCCTACCACGCTGATGCGCGCGCTGGGCACGTGCTCCAGTACGCCTTCCATCATGCCCAGACCGGCACGCAGGATGGGCACAACGGTGATTTTTTTGCCTTTAATTTGATCAACCTGAACCGGGCCATTCCAGCCCTCAATGGTGACCTTTTCGGTTTCCAGCTCGGCCGTGGCTTCATAGGTCAGCAGACTGCCCACTTCAGAGGCCAGCTCACGGAAACGCTTCGTACTGATATCATGCTCACGCATCAGTCCCAGTTTATGTTTGACCAGCGGGTGTTTAACTTCCACGATCTTCATTGTTGTTCTCCCGGAGTGAGTTGAGCTAAAAAAAATCGCGGGATTATACCGCCTTTTTAACATCGCGCCACATGTGCTTGCGCAATCCACCGCATAAAATAAGGATTGATGAAAATTGTCGGGGACGCAATCTGAGACTCGCAAACGTTTGCCTGCGCTGATAGAATTGCCGCGCTTTATATTAAACCACCAACCGCAACTCGCGTGGGGACCTCGCAGTGACCGATAAGACCTCTCTCAGCTACAAAGACGCCGGTGTTGATATTGATGCTGGTAACGCTCTGGTTGACCGTATTAAAGGCGTAGTGAAAAAGACGCGTCGCCCGGAAGTCATGGGTGGACTAGGCGGCTTCGGTGCGCTTTGTGCGCTGCCGCAAAAATACCGTGAGCCTGTGCTGGTCTCCGGCACCGATGGCGTGGGCACCAAGCTGCGTCTGGCGATGGATCTCAAACGTCACGATGCCATTGGTATCGATCTGGTTGCTATGTGTGTTAACGACCTGGTGGTACAGGGCGCGGAGCCTCTCTTCTTCCTGGATTACTACGCGACCGGCAAGCTGGATGTGGACACCGCATCGGCGGTCATCACCGGTATCGCCGAAGGTTGTCTGCAGTCAGGCTGTGCGCTGGTGGGCGGCGAAACCGCTGAAATGCCGGGCATGTATCATGGCGAAGATTACGATGTCGCGGGCTTTTGCGTCGGTGTGGTTGAAAAGTCAGAAATCATTGACGGTAGCAAGGTTCAGGACGGTGATGTGCTGATCGCCCTGGGCTCAAGCGGCCCGCACTCAAATGGCTATTCCCTGGTGCGTAAGATTCTGGAAGTCAGCGGCACCGATCCGTTGGTTGAGCAACTGGAAGGCAAACCGCTGGCCGATCACTTACTGGCGCCGACGCGCATTTACGTCAAAAACATCCTCAGCCTGATTGAGCAGGTGGATGTGCACGCGATTGCTCACCTCACCGGTGGCGGTTTCTGGGAAAACATTCCACGTGTCCTGCCCGACAATACTCAGGCGGTGATTGACGAGAAAAGCTGGCAGTGGCCTGCCCTGTTCGGCTGGATGCAGCAGGCGGGCAATGTCAGTCGTCATGAGATGTATCGCACCTTCAACTGCGGCGTGGGCATGATCATCGCGCTGAGCCCGGCTGACGCGGATAAGGCCGTTGACCTGATGCGTGCTGCCGGGGAAAACGCCTGGAAAATTGGTGTGATTAACGCCTCAGACTCGGAAGAGCGTGTGGTTATTCATTCATGAAAAAGCTGGTTGTACTGATTTCGGGTAACGGAAGTAACCTTCAGTCCATCCTCGACGCCTGTGCAAACGGGCGTATTCACGGCAGCGTCGCTGCCGTGTTCAGTAACAAAGCCTCCGCCTATGGTTTAGTTCGCGCGCAGGAGGCCGGGATCCCGGCAAAAGCGCTGGATGCACGTGACTTTAACGATCGCGACAGTTTTGATCGGCAGCTGATGCGTGAGATCGATGCGTATGCACCGGATCTGGTGGTGCTGGCGGGTTATATGCGCATTCTGAGTCCGGGCTTCGTGGCGCATTACTCTGACCGTCTGCTGAACATTCACCCGTCGCTGCTGCCGAAATATCCCGGTCTGCATACGCACCGCCAGGCGCTGGAAAACGGCGATAAGGAGCACGGTACATCCGTGCACTTCGTGACCGATGAACTGGATGGTGGCCCGGTCATTTTGCAGGCCAGGGTGCCGGTGTTTGCTGAAGACAGCGAGGCCGAGATTACCGAACGCGTTCAGCATCAGGAACATGCCATCTACCCACTGGTAATTAACTGGTTTACCGAAGGCCGACTGACCATGCGTGAGGGAAAAGCCTGGCTGGATGGTCATCCCTTACCCGCTCAGGGCTACGCCCACGATTAATGCTCAGGGAGCCAGGCTCCCTGCCTTTTCAACCGTAACGCCCGGTGATGTAATCTTCCGTCCGGCGCACCTGTGGTGTGGTGAAAATCCTGTCTGTGGTGTCAAACTCCACCAGCGATCCCTGATGCATAAAGGCTGTGTAATCCGACACGCGTGAAGCCTGCTGCATGTTGTGGGTGACCAGCACCAGCGTGAAATGCTGCCTGAGCGTGCTCATCAGTTCTTCGATCACCAGGGTAGAAATCGGGTCCAACGCGGATGTTGGCTCATCAAGTAACAGGACGTCCGGCTCAATCGCAATAGCGCGGGCGATAACCAGCCTTTGTTGCTGCCCCGTGGAAAGCGTCAGCGCATTCTGTGCCAGCTGATCTTTCACCTCGCCCCACAGCGCCGCCGCCCGGAGTGCCCGTTCACAGGCTTCATTCAGTACGCGCTTATCGCGCACCCCTTGCAGCCGCAGTCCGTACACCACATTTTCGTAAACCGATTTGGGAAACGGATTGGGCCGCTGAAACACCATCCCGACCCGGCGACGCAGCGCAGAGACATCCTGAGCAGGTCGCATAATCGACTGCTGATCCAGCAGAATGTCTCCTTCGATGCGGCAGCGATCAATCACGTCGTTCATACGATTAAAGCAGCGCAGCAGCGTTGATTTGCCACAGCCGGACGGGCCAATCAATGCGGTGATACGATTTTTGGGCAGTTGCAGCGAGACATCCTGAAGCACCTGGCGCTCACCGTACCAGAGCGACAGATGATCAACGGTTAGCGCAATATCAGTTTCGGGCATCATAGTCATCGTCAGTTATTGAGTCATCAGGCGATAGCGTTCACGCAGGCGGTGACGCAGGCCCATAGCTAACAGGTTCAGTAACAGAATAATGAGCACCAGAAGCAGCGCCGTGGCGAAAACCAGCGGCCGGTCGGCTTCGGTATTAGGGCTCTGAAAGGCGAGATCATAGATCTGAAAGCCCAGATGCATAAATTTTCTGTCGAGGTGCAGGTAAGGGAACACCGCATCTACCGGCAGTTCCGGCACCATTTTAACCACGCCCACCAGCATCAGAGGCGCGGTCTCGCCTGCGGCACGTGCCACGGCCAGAATCAGTCCGGTTAACATGGTCGGAACGGCCATAGGCAATACCACGTTCCAGAGCGTTTCTGCCTGGGTCGCCCCCAGCGCCAGGGAGCCCTGCCGAAGACTGTCGGGAATGCGGGAAAGCCCTTCTTCCGTCGCGACAATCACCACCGGCAAGGTCAGCAGGGCCAGTGTCAGCGACGCCCACAGCAAACCGGGCGTACCAAATGTCGGGGCGGGCAAGGTGCTGCTGTAAAACAGCTGGTCCACCGTGCCGCCCACCAGCCAGACAAAAAAGCCCAGCCCAAATACGCCATAAACAATCGAGGGTACGCCCGCCAGGTTGACCACGGCGATGCGTACCAGACGGGTCAACGCGTTGCGTTCCGCATATTCATGTAGCCACAGCGCCGCGATAACGCCCAGCGGCATCACAACTACAGACATCAGCAGCACCATGAGCACCGTGCCAAATATCGCCGGAAACACGCCAAACTCGCTTTCTCCTTCGGCAGGCGAATCGCTAATAAAGCGCCACACCTGCTGGCAGAAATGCCCCATTTTTTGCGTCAGGCTCATCGCGTTGGGTTGCCAGGCTTCCACAATCTGCGACAGAGGGATGCGGTGATCAGTGCCGTTCACATCGCGCAGAATCAGCGCATCACGCTGGCTTTCCGCTTGCAGACTGTTCAGCCTGTCATTCAGCTGAAGTAGGCGGCGTTGCAGCGCCGCCTGGTTGGCCTCGTATTCTGACTGCGCCTGCAAATCGAACTGCTTTGCCGCGCGCTGATGCTCAGCCTGATCGTCCAACTGGTCCAGTTGTTCATTCAACCGGGCAATATCGACCCGACGCATCTCGCTGGCCTGCTGCTCGATAAGCTTTACCTGTTCAAGTCGCTGTTGCAGAAGCGCCATAATGTCTTTTGCCGTAAGAACATCATTCTCTTCCCGCAGGCCGACAAACCAGCCATAGGCATTCCCCTGACTGCGGCGCTGCAGCACCATCACGTCGTCCGGCTGGCTGACAATCGGTGCCTGCTGACTCAGCACCGCCCGAAAGTCAGGCGCGGCCCAGTCCCGGTTTCCTGTCTTAATCAGATAGCGATGTACGTCGCCCGGTTTGCCGTCTGACGCGGCGGCAGGCGCCGGATAATGCGATTGCCGCTCAAGCGTTTCGCCCAGTACACGGGTTTTGCTGCCATCAGGCAGTGTGAACTGATAGAGATCGACGGGATGGGGCCAGAACGCGCGCAGCCCCTGCCATCCCAGCAGCGCGATCAACAGGGTAAAGGCCAGCAAACAGACCGTCACGGCACCCGCCGTAAGCCAACGCCAGCGATCATTTTGTCGTATCGCCTTCATGCCAGCTCCTTATACTGGCTAAAACGCAGGCGCAGACGCTGGCGGATAAGCTCGGCAACCGTATTGATCATCAACGTGAAGACCAGCAGCACCAGCGCACTTAAAAACAGAATCCGGTAATGTGCGCTGCCAACGGCCGCCTCAGGCATTTCAATCGCGATATTGGCTGACAGCGTGCGCAGGCCACTGAACAGGCCGCCTTCAGTTTGCGGCGTGTTCCCGGTGGCCATTAAGAGAATCATGGTTTCGCCTACGGCCCGTCCGAAACCAATCATCAACGCGGCAAAAATGCCAGCCGACGCTCCCGGCAGCACGACCCGCGTCAGGGTTTGCCATGGCGTGGCGCCCAGCGCCAGTGAGCCCTGCCCCAGCGACGCCGGAACGCTGAACAGCGCATCTTCCGCCAGCGTAAAAATCATCGGCACCAGCGCAAACCCCATCGCCAGCGCCGCTATCAGCAGATTACGCTGCGCGTAATGCGGCAGCCAGTCACCGGCATCCGGCACGATAAGCGTGGGTAGCCAGAGCGTTAACGCCGCGACAATAAGCAGCACGGGCAGCAGCAGGATAACCTCATGGCCCGGCTGCCGCCAGCGGGCCGGTAAGCGGCAGGCCAGAATACCGCAGCCAAGCAGACTGCCCGCCAGCGTGACCGGTAGCAACAGAATTCCTGTTAATGCCTGACCGACATGGGGCGCTAACCATAATCCGGCAATCAACCCAATCACCACACTGGGCAACGCCCCCATCATCTCTATCGCAGGCTTCACCCAACGACGTAAACCGGGTGCCATAAACCAGGCGGTGTACATCGCGGCCGCCAGGGCAAGCGGCGTGGCAAAAAGCAGCGCCATACTGGCCGCTTTCAGCGTGCCCACCACCATCGGAATTAAACTGAACTTCGCCTGATAGCTGTCTCCGGCATTGGTGGACTGCCAGACCCAGTCGGCTTTGGGATAGTTTTCATACCAGATTTTTTGCCAGAAGTTACGCCAGGTCACATCCGGCCAGGGATTGGTCAGTTTAAGGGTTTCCCAACCTGACGATCGCTCCAGCAACAGGCTGTCACCCTGCGGCGAAAACTGCGCCTGCAGGATGCCGGGTGCTAACTGGTGTTGCAGAATGGGCCCATCCTGTTTGCTGGCAAAGACCTTAAGCAGGCCGGTTTGATCAAAGGTAGCGAAAACCCGGCGCTGCGCCTCACTGACGATCAGACCCTGTCCGGCGCTGTGTGCGAACGTGCGGATGGCGTGCAGGCGCAGGCCGTTATCGCCAGCAATGGAAAACCACTGCGTAATACCGTGACTGTCCTGAATTAACAGCGTTTGGCCTCCGGCCAGTAACTGCATATGTTGGGGCGCTTCCGGGAGCATCTGCGTTTCCCGCAGCCAGGCCCGCCCGTCATCGATTTGCCAGACCCGCAGCAGGCGGCCTTCGGTGGTGTACAGCAGGTCGCCTTTAGGCGAAAGCACCAGATGCGCAGGCTGCAGACCCGGCAGCTGGATGAGCGCAGCCTGGCGGTTAGTTTCCAGCGTTAACAGACTGACGCCCGCGTCAGTGAGCGCTGCAATCCGCCATTGATCGGGACGAAGCGTGGCGACAGCCATTTCTTTTACGTCGCCCTGGGGCAGACGAAAGCCGCTATCGCCCAACGGAAAATGCCATTCGCCTTCGCCTTTGCTTATCACCGGCTGCAACAGGGTTAAACTGCCCTGTGCGTTGAGCAGCACCGTATTGCCATCGGCGCTTGTTACCACCTGTTGCGGCGCGGGCGTCAGCATCAGCGCGGGCTCAGGCGGTTGGCCATTCAGCGGTATAAATCGTGCCTTGCCATCACGACTGATACGCCAGCCAACGCTGCCTTTATTACCAATGGCCAGTGCGGGCGATGCATCCCAGAGCCGCTGATGACTGAGACTGTGCACACCCGGTGCGCTAAATAACGGCAGGACCACCCAGAGCAACCAAAAGAACAGCAGCATCATCAGTAACAGAATAGCGACCCCGCAGCACGTGACGAGGCGCCGCGTGTAACGGTCAATAGCACGACGTCGGCGATCGCTAAACTGGACGGGAATATGGTTTACGCTCATGCGGCCCTGATTATGCGGCGAAAATGAGTCGCTATGTTGCCCGTAGCGGCTTGATAAGACAAATTTTGCTGTTGGACAAGCCTGCCATACTCTCGCCATAATGCTGATGGATACTGTAGCGTCGTCAGTCCTGCAACCGTCATACGGAGTGAGAATGGGTCAGGTAAAGCTTTATATTGAAAAAGAAATGAGCTGGTTGTGCTTTAACGAACGTGTTTTGCAGGAAGCGGCAGACAAAAGTAATCCGCTGATTGAACGTATGCGTTTCTTAGGTATTTACTCAAATAACCTCGACGAATTTTACAAGGTCCGGTTTGCCGACCTGAAACGACGCATCCTGATTGGCGAAGAGCAAGGCTCCGCCAGTACACCGCGCCACCTGTTGAAGAAGATTCAGCAGCGCGTCCTGAAATCGGATCAGGAATTCGATGCGCTCTACAACGACCTGTTGCTGGAAATGGCGCGCAATCAAATCTTTCTGATTAACGAACGTCAGCTTTCACCTAATCAGCAAAGCTGGCTGCGTCACTACTTTAAGCATGAACTGCGTCAGCACATCACGCCGATCCTGATTACCCATGAAACCGACCTGACGGAGTTTCTGAAAGACGATTACACCTATCTGGCGGTCGAGATCATTCGCGGCAGCGATATTCAGTACGCGTTGCTGGAAATCCCGTCAGACAAGGTCCCGCGTTTTATTAATCTGCCTGCGGAGCCGCCGCGCCGCCGCAAGCCGATGATCCTGTTAGACAACATCCTGCGCTACTGCCTGGATGATATTTTCAAAGGTTTCTACGATTACGACACGCTGAACGCCTATTCAATGAAAATGACGCGCGATGCGGAGTACGATCTGGTCACCGAAATGGAGTCCAGCCTGCTGGAACTGATGTCCTCCAGCCTGAAACAGCGTCTGACGGCAGAACCTGTGCGTTTTGTCTATCAGCGCGATATGCCGGATTCTATGGTGGCGCTGCTGTGCGACAAGCTGTCGATTTCCAACTACGACTCCGTGCTGGCAGGCGGACGCTATCACAACTTCAAAGACTTTATCGGGTTTCCTAACGTCGGGAAAAACAACCTGATTAACCGTCCGATGCCGCAGATTCGCCACATTGGTTTTGACGGCTTCCGCAACGGTTTTGACGCCATTCGTAATCGCGACGTCCTGCTTTATTATCCGTATCACACGTTCGAGCATGTGCTGGAACTGCTACGCCAGGCATCATTCGACCCCAGCGTGCTGGCGATTAAAATTAATATTTACCGTGTCGCCAAGCATTCCCGCATCATGGATGCGATGATTCACGCCGCCTATAACGGTAAGAAAGTGACGGTGGTCGTCGAACTTCAGGCGCGTTTCGATGAAGAAGCCAATATTTACTGGGCTAAGCGCCTGACAGAAGCCGGTGTTCACGTTATTTTCTCGGCACCTGGCCTGAAAATTCACGCCAAACTGTTCCTGATTTCCCGCCGCGAAGGCGAAGAAATCGTGCGCTATGCCCACATCGGCACCGGTAACTTTAATGAGAAAACCGCGCGTCTGTACACGGACTACTCGCTGCTGACCGCTGATGCGCGGATCACCAATGAAGTGCGCCGGGTCTTTAACTTTATCGAAAACCCGTACCGCCCGGTGACGTTTGATCACCTGATGGTTTCTCCGCAAAACTCACGTCGGATGCTGTATGATTTGATCGATAACGAGATTGCGAATGCCCAACAAAAGCGCCCCAGTGGCATAACTCTTAAAATTAACAACCTGGTGGACAAAGGGCTGGTAGACAGGCTTTATACGGCCTCCAGCGTTGGCGTAAATGTTAATTTACTGGTTCGTGGGATGTGCTCATTGATTCCGGACTTGCCTGGGATCAGTGAAAATATTCGTGTGATCAGTATCGTTGATCGCTTCCTGGAACATGACCGCGTTTATATCTTTGAAAACGGTGGGGACAAGAAAGTGTTTCTCTCCTCGGCTGACTGGATGACGCGTAACATTGATTACCGTATCGAAGTGGCCGTGGCTATCCTAGATCCACAAATAAAGCAGCGCATTCTGGACATCATTGCCATTCAGCTCAGCGACACGGTTAAAGCGCGCGTCGTGGATAAAGAGCTGAGCAACCAATACGTTCAGCGCGGCAATCGTCGTAAGGTGCGGTCGCAAATGGCGATTTACGAATACATTAAGAAGCTGGAACAACCTGAATAACGCCTATGCCAATATCCCAAAAAAGTACGCCGAAACCTCAAGAGTTTGCGGCCATCGATCTCGGTTCAAACAGTTTCCACATGGTCATTGCCCGTGTGGTGGATGGGGCTTTGCAGGTATTGGGGCGACTGAAGCAGCGCGTGCATCTTGCTGATGGCCTGGATGCCAAAAATTACCTGAGCGAAGACGCCATGGAGCGCGGTCTGAACTGCCTGGCACTGTTTGCCGAACGCCTGCAGGGCTTTAATGCCAGCAACGTGACGATTGTTGGCACACATACGCTGCGTCAGGCGGTTAACGCTGAGACGTTTTTACAGCGCGCGGCAGAGGTTATTCCTTATCCAATAGAGGTGATTTCCGGTCACGAAGAAGCGCGCCTGATCTTTATGGGCGTCGAACATACGCAACCGGAAAAAGGACGCAAGCTGGTGATTGATATCGGTGGCGGCTCGACAGAGCTCGTCATCGGTGAAGATTTTGAGCCCCAGTTGGTCGAAAGCCGCCGTATGGGCTGCGTCAGCTTTGCCCAGCTTTACTTCCCTGGCGGCGAAATCAGCGTTGAAAACTTCCGTCGCGCCCGACTGGCCGCCACGCAGAAGCTGGAAACCCTGGCGTGGCAATATCGTCTGCACGGCTGGCAATATGCCCTTGGTGCTTCCGGCACCATCAAAGCGGCCTGCGAAGTGCTGCTGGCGATGGGCGAGAAAGAGAAGCTGATTACGCCAGAGCGACTGACAAAGCTTTATGATGAAGTGATCAAGCATAAATCGTTCGCTGCGCTGAGTCTGCCAGGTCTGGCTGAAGAGCGCAAAAGCGTATTTGTTCCGGGGCTGGCGATTCTTTGCGGCGTGTTTGATGCGCTGGCGATTCGTGAACTGACCCTGAGCGATGGCGCGCTGCGTGAAGGCGTACTTTATGAGATGGAAGGCCGTTTCCGCCATCGGGATATTCGCAGCCGCACCGCTCAGAGCCTGGCGAATCACTATGCCATCGACAGCGACCAGGCGCGTCGAGTGCTGGAAACCACCGAGCAGCTCTATCTGCAATGGCGCGACCAGAATCCCAAACTGGCGAATCCTCAGCTGGCGGCGCTGTTGAAATGGGCGGCGATGCTGCACGAAGTCGGCTTGACGATCAACCACAGCGGTATGCAACGCCACTCAGCCTATATTTTGCAGAACACCAACCTGCCGGGGTTCAACCAGGATCAGCAGATGCTGCTGGCAGCACTGGTCAGATTCCACCGTAAAGCCGTCAAAGTGGATGAACTGCCTCGCGTCACGCTGTTTAAGAAAAAACAGTTTCTGCCGCTGATATTCCTGCTGCGCCTTGGCACCTTACTGAACAACCAGCGCCAGGCGACTACACGTCCTGACGCGTTAACGCTGACCTGTGATGAGGGCCACTGGACGCTTACCTTCCCGGCGGGCTATTTCAGTCAAAATAACCTGGTCCAGCTCGATCTGGAGCGTGAGCAAAACTACTGGAATGAGGTCACCGGCTGGAAGCTGATTCTGGCAGAAGCCTGATTGTGCGGGCACTTGCTGCCCGCATTACCGAACGGATAATCATGACATTGCGAACCGATAACTATTTTTCAGAAACCTATGGCTTAACCCCTGTGCACTCGGAGGTGGCCGAGGCGCTGCCTAAACTGACACCAGGAAAAGCGCTTGATCTGGGGTGCGGAAGCGGACGTAATACACTGTTCCTTAACCAACATGGTTTTGACGTGACGGCCTGGGATCACAATCCCGCCAGTCTGGAACGGCTCAATCAGATCATCGCCGCTGAAGGGCTGACCGGCATTCATACGGCGCTGCAGGATTTAAATCAGGTGCGTTTTAACGGGGCCTGGCAGGTGGTCATCTCGACGGTGGTCATGATGTTTTTGCAACCGGCCACCATTCCGCAGCTCATCGCGGATATGCAAGCCTGTACCGTGAAAAATGGCTTTAACCTGATTGTGGCCGCGATGAATACCGAGGATGCGCCCTGTCCGTCTGACTTCCCTTTCGCGTTTAAGTCCGGTGAGTTAAGCCATTACTACCGCAACTGGCACATTGTGAAATACAACGAAAACTGGGGACAGCTACATCGCAAAGATGAAAACGGCAACCGGATTAACTGCCGTTTTGCGACCCTGCTGGCCCAGAAAGCCAGCTATTGATCCGTTGTATTTTTTTTAAACAGCGGTTGATTTATCCGGGCGACTGTGACTAAATATTGCTGTCGCCCGGTCCGGGTTATTACAGGAATTTCTTTGCGTGAACAGCGCCCTTTCTCCCCGAAGACGTAAAAAAAGCGTCAGTATGACGCGGGTTGTTTTACTCATCAGTTTTATCATTCTGTTTAGCCGTCTCGTTTTTATCCTGCCTGCGGCCTTCGAGCATCATCAGCAAAAGCAAACTGAATCCGCGCCTGCTATCCCGACGCTTTCCAGCAGTCGTTAATCCCTTACAGGCTTTTCGCTGACACATCCGCGCGCATTCCCGCCTGCGGGACGATTTTTTGCCTCCCTTTTTCAGTCAAAACGCTACACTTCGTGCAGGTGCTTTCAGACTAAAGGGATGCAATGTGTCTGCCTCACACACTCAACGTTTAAATGAAATTCGTCATCGTATTCTGACGCTGCTGCTCAATGAGCAGGGGCTCAGCGAGACACTACGGAATAAAGCCGGTCATCTCTCGCCTGAGCAGCAACGTGAAAATGTGATACATCGGGAAATTCTGCAACAAGACATCGACCAGCTCCATGCGGCTGACCTGGCCGACATCCTTGAAGCGTTGCCTGAAGAAGCCCGCCTGGCGCTCTGGAGCCTGGTGCCGCCGGAAAAACGCGGCCATGTGCTGGTTGAAGCGTCAGAAACCGTCTGGGACAGCCTGACCGACGAGATGAGCGACCGCGATATTCTCCAGGCTATCGCGCCGCTGGATATTGACGACCAGGCCTGGCTGGTGCGCTATCTGCCGCGCGGCCTCACCGGGCGCTTACTGACCTCCCTGGAGCCCAAACTACGGGCGCGTATTCTGAGCGTGATGAAGTTTGACCGCGATCGCGTGGGTCGGGTGATGGACTTCAATATCCTCACTGTACGCGAGGACGTCACGCTGGCGACCGTGCAACGGTTTTTGCGCAAAGGCAAAAGCATGCCCGATGGCACGGACAAAATCTTCATTACCAATGAACAGAATCAGCTGCTCGGCGAACTGCTGTTGACGGATATCCTGCTGAATAAACCCAAAACCCTGGTGAGCGAGGTGATGAATCCCCATCCCACCACCTTTCAGCTGGACGATAAAGCCGAAGACGCCGCCAGTGCCTTTGAACGCTATAACCTGATTTCCGCAGCGGTGACGGACGCCTAGGGCAAGCTCATTGGCCGTATCACGATTGAAGATGTGGTCGACCTGGTAAACAAAGAAAACGAAAGCAACATCCGCAAAATGGGCGGGATCAGTCAGGAAGAGGATGTCTTTGCTCCGGTCCGTAAGTCGGTGCGAAATCGCTGGGCCTGGCTGGCCATCAATCTCTGCACAGCCTTTATCGCTTCCCGCGTGATTGGGCTGTTTGAGGGCACTATCTCACAGATTGTCGCACTTGCGACTTTAATGCCGATTATCGCCGGCATCGGCGGCAATACCGGTAACCAGACCATTACCATGATTGTCCGCGCCCTGGCGCTGCATCAGGTTGAACCGGGAAATTTCTCGTTTCTGTTTAAGCGAGAAATTGGCGTCGCCCTGATTAACGGCCTGTTCTGGGGCGGGATTATGGGTGCCATCACCTGGCTCATGTACAGCAATATGGCACTGGGCGGCGTGATGATGCTGGCGATGGTGCTGAATCTTTTGCTGGCGGCCATCATGGGCGTGATGGTGCCGCTGGTAATGACCAAAATGAAACGCGATCCCGCCGTGGGCTCCAGCGTTCTGATTACGGCCATTACCGATACCGGTGGCTTTTTTATTTTCCTGGGCCTGGCGACGCTTTTCCTGTTGCCGCACTAAATAACTGATCCTAATACCGCTACACTTTAGCCAGCCCATGTTTTCCCCCGGGGAATGGGCTGACGGTATTCATAAAGTGATGGACCTTTTTCAACAGTTGCCACATTGAACTGCACTGGTGATTTCGGGTTATTGTCTCATGAAGCGCCTGCCACAACCGTTCGACAT
>NZ_VZPF01000038.1 GCF_008801695.1 Pantoea stewartii subsp. stewartii | reverse complement strand
GGCGTGGCTGCGCTATGTGCTGGGGCATATCCAGGACTGGCCGGTAAACCGGCTGCACGATCTGCTGCCGTGGAAAGTCGATCTTACCTCAGCCTGACAGTCAATACGGTCTGGATGTGACGCTTACCAGGGATTTCGCCCGCCGCGAGGAGGTCGTGGTCGCCACCAAAGTCTATTTCCCGCTGAGTAATCTGTCACAAGGCCTGTCCCGTAAAAACATTCTGCAATCCATTGATGACAGCCTGCAACGGCTGGGCATGGAGTATGTCGATCTGCTGCAGATTCACCGCTGGGACTATGACACGCCGCTCGAAGAAACCCTGTCGGCACTTGATGAGGTGGTGAAATCCGGCAAAGCACGTTATATCGGCGCCTCGTCCATGCACGCCAGTCAGTTTGCACAGGCCTTAACCATGCAGGCAGAACAGGGCTGGGCCCGCTTCGTCAGCATGCAGGATCAGTACAACCTGATTCAGCGCGAAGAAGAACGTGAGATGCACCCGCTGTGCCAGCGTGAAAATGTTGCGGTCCTGCCATGGAGTCCACTGGCACGCGGTAAGCTCACCCGGCCATGGGGCGAAACCACCGCCCGCTCCGTTTCTGATGAGGTGATGAGCACGCTCTATGCTTCAACGGAGGAAAACGATGCGGCGATTGCGGCGCGCCTGGCGCAGGTAGCAGCCGACAAAGGCGTAACGCGAGCGCAGGTCGCACTGGCGTGGTTACTGAGCAAACCGGTGGTGACAGCGCCCATCATTGGCGCCTCCCGCGCAGAGCAGTTTGCTGAGCTGGTGGAAGCCGTGAACGTTGACCTGACAACGCAGGATATTGCGGCCCTGGAAAGTGAATATCAGCCTCACCCGGCAACCGGCTATCAGTGATACCAACGCAGCGTGTTCACAGGCGTGACGCGCTCATTCGGCCCGGCCGGGAGAGAGATAATGGTGAGACAACCGTACGCCGGTATTTCGGCTACGGTTGCAAAACGGTGATGATAAGGACCGCAGGACGAACGCTTAACCGGCGAGATAAACCCCGGCACCATAAAGGATGGCTGCAGCAATAATGCCCGCAATAATGTCATCGACCATAATGCCCATGCCGCCATGCACGTTACGGTCGAACCAGCGAATCGGCCAGGGCTTCCAGATATCCAGCACGCGGAACAGCACAAAACCGGCCACCACCCACTGCCAGCTGTTCACCGGAATGGCCATCAGCGTAATCCACATCCCGATAAACTCATCCCAGACAATGCTGCCGTGATCGTGAACGCCCATGTCTTTGGCGGTGCGATGGCAAAGGTACACGCCCACGCTGATGCCTAGCAGCACGACCAGCGAATACAGATCGTGCGGAAGCAAGGTCAGCAGACACCAAAAAGGAATGGCGGCCAGCGATCCCACTGTACCGGGCATAACAGGGCTGAGCCCACTGCCAAAACCGGTCGCCAGTAAATGCCAGGGATTACGCATCCGCAGACGACCTTTGGCGATATGTTTATCTGATGTCAAAATGGTCGAATCCTTTAAAACGCATATCTGTCGGTTTGCCGTTTTCGAGCAGTGACAGTCCTTCTGACTCGGGCGCCATCTGCCCAATACAGGTATAAGGCACGCCAAGATGTCCCAGCGCCACGTCCAGTGCACCCCGATTCACTTCCGGCACACTGAAGCACAGCTCATAGTCTTCGCCGCCGCTGAGCGCCCAGCGCAGCACCTGTGACGCATCAAAATTGTCACGCAGTGCCGGGGACAGCGGAAGCGCGTCAAGGTTGATACGTGCCCCGCAGCCGCTGGCTTTCAGCACATGACCTATATCAGAAATCAGCCCGTCTGAGATATCGATAGCGGAAGAGGCCAGCGAACGCAGTGACTGCCCCTGTAACACGCGCGGCATGGGCCGCAGGTGACGTTTAATCAGGGCTTCATGAATGGCCGGATCGTCAATGCGGCAGTGATGCTGCAGCAACGCCAGCCCGGCCGCGCTGTCGCCCAATGTACCGGTGACATAGATCCAGTCGCCGGGTTTTGCGCCCGAACGCTTTAACGCTTTGCCGTGAGGAATCAGCCCATGAATACCCAGCGTCAGGCTGAGAGGCCCCCGCGTCGTGTCTCCCCCCACCAGCTGCATATCGTAATATTCCAGCAGGTCAAACAGGCTTTCGCTGAAGCTGCTCAGCCAGCTTTCATTCACATCCGGCAAGGTCAGCGCCAGGGTTAGCCAGGCAGGATCGGCACCCATCGCGGCCAAATCGCTCAGATTCACCGCCAGTGATTTATAGGCTAAATCTGCAGGATGGATCGTGGGCAGGAAGTGGATACCGGAAACCAGCGTATCGGTGCTGACCGCCAGCGTTTGCTTTTCGGGCACGCTCAGCAGCGCGCAATCGTCGCCGATGCCGAGTTCGACATCACGGCGGCTACGCGTTCTGCGATTGAAGTAGCGTGCGATGAGTTCAAATTCACCACATGACATAATTGCGTTCCGCTTAACCATTAATGAAAAAGGCCGGCAAGCCGGCCTTATTGATTATTTGCGTTGGGGTCGAATTTGCGGACCGGCTTTATCCAGCACACCGTTGACAAATTTATGGCTGTCTTCAGCGCCAAATACTTTCGCCAGTTCGATACCTTCGTTGATGGCCACTTTATAAGGCACATCAGAACGCTTGCTCAGTTCATACAGCGACACACGCAGAATGGCTTTTTCCACCTGCCCCAGTTCTTCTAACTGGCGCGACAGATAGGGTTGCATCAATCCATCCAGGTACGCGCTGTTGGTCGCCACACCGGCCAGCAGTTCGCGGAAATAAGTAATATCGACGTCTTTAACGTCCTGTTCCGCCAGAAACTGGTATTCCACATCGGCAATGTCGTTGTTAGACAACTGCCAGGAGTAAAGCGCCTGGACAGCGCACTCACGGGCGCGACGGCGAGCAGCAGGTTTCACAAAATTCCCCTTACAAAAATCAGGCTTTAATGGCTTTCAATACGTTGATCATTTCAAGTGCGGTCAGGGCCGCTTCGGCACCTTTGTTACCCGCTTTGGTTCCAGCACGCTCAATGGCCTGCTCGATATTTTCGGTTGTCAGTACGCCGAATGCCACAGGAATATCGCTGTCCATGGCAACACTGGCAATGCCCGAGCTGGCTTCACCCGCGACGTATTCGAAGTGCGCCGTGCCACCACGAATCACGGTACCCAGCGCAATCACGGCATCATGTTTGCCGGTTTTAGCCAGCGCACGCGCGGCCAGCGGCAGTTCGTAAGCACCCGGTACCCAGACGACAGTGATATTGTCATCGTTGACCTGGCCGATACGCTTCAGGGCATCCACAGCGCCGTCTAACAGGCTCTCGTTGATAAAGTTGTTAAAACGCGCGATAACGATGGCAATTTTTGCCTCTGGCGTTGCAACGGCAGCTTCGATAACTTTCATACATATCCTTTCAGGGGTTTGTCTAGCCCCGCGCAGGGGGACGGATTCTAACATACTCTTTGGCGGCGTGCTCTCGCTTTTCCGCCTCTGTTATTGCGGTATCAGGGTCAGACGGAGATCGCTGCCGACCTGACGCACGTCGCTGAAAGCAAAAACCGGCGCGTCAGCCAACTGCGTCAGCCCCGTAAGCTGACACAAACCGCGCGCGTCATTACCCAGTAATTTCGGTGCCACATACACAATGAGTTCGTCAACCAGACCGGCCTGAAGCAGTGCCCCTGCCAGCGTGGCACCGGCTTCAACCCAGACGCTGTTAATCTGGCGCTGGCCCAGCACAATCATCAGCGCCACTAAATCCAGTTGGCTGTCGCGTAAAGGAACCGGAATTTGCGTCACCGAGTCAGGCCAGCGCTGAGTGTCGGCCTGCTGTCGCATCAGCCAGGTTTCGCCCAATTGTTCTATAAGTTTGTGCTGCGGTGTTACGCGATTCTGGCTGTCGACGATGACGCGTACTGGCTGGCGTAAGGTCTGCGCATCGATCAGGCGCTGACTGTCGCTGTCCAGTTCGGCCCAGCGTACGGTCAGGGAAGGATCGTCGGCCAGCACCGTTGCGCTGCTGCTGAGAATGGCGGCGCTCTGCGCTCGCAAACGCTGGACATCGCGTCGGGCAGCCGGCGAGGTGATCCACTGGCTTTCGCCACTCGCCATGGCGGTGCGGCCATCCAGTGATGCACCCAGTTTAAGCTGTATCCAGGGGAAGCCGGTCCGCATGCGTTTCAGGAATCCTCGGTTCAGGGCTTCCGCTTCCTGCATCATCAGTCCGTGGCTGACTTCAATGCCCGCCTGCTGCAGTCGATGTAATCCCCGTCCGGCGACCTGCGGATTGGGATCCTGCATCGCGGCCACGACGCGTTTTACACCGGCCTCAATAAGCGCGTCGCAACACGGCGGCGTGCGCCCGTGATGACTGCATGGTTCCAGCGTTACATAGGCTGTCGCCCCACGCGCACGCGCACCGGCCATGCGCAGGGCATGCACTTCCGCATGCGGTTCTCCGGCGCGCTGGTGCCAGCCTTCGCCAACAATGTCGCCATCGCGTACAATGACGCAACCGACATTAGGGTTTGGCATGGTAGTAAAACGTCCGCGCCGCGCCAGTTCCAGCGCGCGCGCCATATAACGTTCATCGGTCATGATTTAATCCTGTAATCTGGCAATCTCTTCGCCAAAATCACGCACGTCCTCAAAGCTGCGATAAACAGATGCAAAGCGAATATAGGCCACTTTATCGAGTTTTTTTAGCTCGTCCATGACCAGGTTACCGATCAGCTTGCTGGGAATTTCACGTTCACCCGTCGCACGCAACTGCGTTTTGATATGGCTTACCGCACTCTCTACGGCATCCGCACTGACCGGACGTTTCTCCAGCGCTTTCATCATGCCGCTGGCAAGTTTGTCTTCATTGAAAGGTTCACGCACATCGTTGCTTTTCACCACGCGTGGCATGACCAGCTCAGCGACTTCAAACGTAGTAAATCGCTCATGGCACACCAGACACTGACGACGGCGCCGCACTGACGAACCCTCACTGACCAGACGAGAATCAATCACTTTTGTGTCTACAGCGGAGCAGAATGGGCAATGCATGACGTTTCCTGACACGAGATAAATGGGCCGTACAGTGTAGCGCGAACTGCAAGTCAACAAAATCGATTCCCGTGTTTTACCCCGCCCGCTTCACAGACCGGATGGGAAATGCCCGCCCGCGTAAAACCCGCTACGCTTAAAGCGCTCAGGGCAAAAAGCGGAGAACGTAGCCACGTTCGTGCCGATCCGGGGTACTGCATCACCGGATACCTGCGCCACCGCGCTGGCCGGATGCCCGATATCAACCTGTTTCACCTTGCATCATTACGCGTAACGCGAGGTGAAATCGGCACGCCAGCGGCTACGGCATTTTATCGCTCAGGGAAAGGCAATTTCAGAGCACACTTAAGGTAATCGGCGTGATTTCAGTTCAGGCTTCAACGCCATAAGCGGATGCTGATGGGTCCCGCGACAAGGGGCAATTATTACGTCATTTGAATAAAGGATAAAAAAACATGATGAACAGGATGGTTTGGGCACCCGCGGCCCTGTCACTGGTTCTGCTAAGTGGTTGCAGCACCCCAGCCCAGCCGCAGGTGAAACAACTGCACCGGGAAGTCAGTCAGCTTAATCAGCAGATGCAGCAACTCACCAGCCAGGCAAGTGCGGTTGAAATTCAGGGACAGCTGAACGCCCATTCACAGCAGGGCGCATGGCTGTTGCCGCAGGCAAACACGCCCGTGGCACTTCAAACGCAGGTTGGCACGCTGCGCCTGTCGCTCGCACGCATTGAGGCTGAGGCCGGCGGTACGCATGCTGACCTGACGCTTCGCACACAAGACAATTCACCGCTGCCCGGGATGCATGCGACAGTAGTCTGGGGCCAGCTCGATCCCGCAACCGGTAAGCCAATTGAGGCCGACAGCCTGACGCAAACCCTCAGCGTTCCCGCTTCACTGACGCCACGCAGTTCGGTCACCGTACCATTACGGTTAAAGGATGTGACGCCGGAGCAACTGGGTTATGTTCGAATTCACCAGGTGATCGCAGATACGTCCAGGCCCTGAAAACAAAAAAGCCGCCAGATTACGCTGGCGGCTTTTTTTATCGTACCAATACTACGGCAGGATCGAAGGCTGATCGGCGCCCTCTTTCTCCACTTTCTGTACCAGCATATGTTCGCGTTTCATGCCCAGCTTCAGCGCCAGCGCTGAAGAAACGTAGATCGACGAAACGGTACCGATGGTGACACCAATCAGCATGGTCAGTGAGAAGCCTTTCAGCAGCGCACCACCAAAGATGAACAGGATCAGGATCATCGCCAGCGTAGTCAGGGAGGTGATCAGGGTACGGCTTAACGTCTGCGTCAGGGACACGTTCGTAATGTCATAAGAGGAGCCGCGACGGATCTTGCGGAAGTTCTCACGAATACGGTCCGAGACCACGATTTTATCGTTCAGCGAGTAACCGATGACCGACATCAGCGAGGCCACAATCGTAAGGTCAATCTCGACCCGGAACAGCGACAGCAGTCCACAGGTGATAATGACGTCATGCGCCAGCGCCAAAACCGTACCCAGTGCTAGACGCCACTCAAAGCGAATACCGATATAAATCAGAATTGCAATCAGTGCCGACAGCAGGGCTAACGCCCCGGCCTGCGCCAGATCGCTGCCCACGCTCGGTCCGACAAACTCGATACGTTTGACCGTCGCGTTTTGCTGCGTCGTCTGGTTGATAACCGTTACCACTTTATTACCCAGCTCGGTTCCCGCAGGCCCGGTGACCGGCGGCATACGCACCATCACATCGCGGCTGCTACCGAAATTCTGGATCAACGGTTCCTGGAACCCGGACTTCACCAGCGCACCGCGGATGGCGTCGAGATCGGCCGGTTTCTCCAGATTGATCTCAATGACCGTACCGCCGGTGAAATCGAGCCCCCAGTTAAAACCGCGTACGCCAACAATGGCAATCGAGATGATGATTAACAGTCCCGAAATGATGAATGCCAGCGTATCCCAGCGCATAAAGTCAACGACTTTACGGCCGTGGTTTAACTGCTCAATGTTATATTCCTGTGCCACAACGCACTCCTCAGATAGACAGCTTCTTAACGCGCTTGCCACCGTACATCAGGTTGATAATGGCGCGGGTTCCGACGATCGATGTGAACATGGAGGTCGCAATACCGATAGCCGTTGTAATCGCAAAGCCCTTAATGGAGCCCGTACCAATTGCATACAGAATCACCACCTTAATCAGGGTCGTCACGTTCGCATCGACAATACTGGAGAAGGCACCTTTGTAGCCCTCATGAATTGCCTGCTGTACGGAACGCCCGTTGCGCAGTTCTTCTTTAATACGTTCATTGATCAGGACGTTTGCATCGACTGCCACCGCCAGCGTCAGCACAATACCGGCGATGCCTGGCATGGTCAGCGTGGCCCCCGGTAACAGCGACATAATGCCGACAATCAGCACCAGGTTTGCCAGCAGTGCGCTGGTCGCAATCAGGCCCACTTTCTTGTAGTACAGCACCATAAACAGGATGGAGGCGACCAGGCCCCACAGGCAGGCTTCCAGCCCCTGAGTAATGTTCTGCTGACCCATTGTCGGACCGATTGTCCGCTCTTCCACAATCTGGATAGGCGCAATCAAGGCCCCGGCGCGCAGCAGCAGCGACAGCTGACGTGCTTCGTTCGGGTTGCTGATACCGGTGATGCGGAAGCTGTTGCCCAGGCGTGACTGGATGTTGGCGACGTTAATCACCTCTTCCTGTTTCACCAGAATGGCGCGACCATTCGCATCTTTCTTACCGCTGTCTTTGTACTCCACAAACAGGGTCGCCATCGGTTTACCGATGTTGTCCTTGGTGAAGTTCGACATGATATTACCGCCCACGCCATCGAGTGAAATATTCACCTGAGGCTGGTTGTATTCGTCCATGCTGGAGGTCGAATCGGTAATGTGGTCACCGGTCAGAATCACGCGTTTGTACAGCACGACAGGCTGGCCGTCACGCATGTCTTTGACCTCGGAATCCCCCGGCACGCGACCATTGGCGGCGGCGGTCGGATCAACGCTGGTATTGACCAGACGAAACTCCAGCGTCGCGGTTGCGCCCAGAATTTCTTTGGCGCGCGCCGTGTCCTGAATACCTGGCAGTTCTACCACGATGCGGTCAGAACCCTGACGTTGCACCAGCGGCTCCGCGACACCCAGTTGGTTCACACGATTACGCAGGATAGTGATGTTCTGCTGAACGGCATATTCGCGCGCTTCGCTGAGGCGAGCATCGGTCATGGTGGCTCGCAGAGCATCGTTACCGCTGTTGCTGATCACCAGATCCTGATGACGGGATGACAGCCACTTCACGGCAGCGTCACGGCTGGCTGCGTCACGGAAACGGATTTCCACGCCGTAGTTAGCAATCTTGCTGACGTTGGTATAAGGGATATTCTTTTCGCGCAGGTCGCTGCGCAGGCTGTCCGCATTCTGCTCTTGCAGTTTGCTCAGGGCAGTGTCCATATCCACTTCCATCAGGAAGTGCACGCCACCGCGCAGATCGAGGCCAAGTTTCATTGGCTGCGCCGCCAGCAGGGTAAGCCAGCGCGGCGTTGCGGGAGCCAGATTCAGCGCCACAACATAGTTTTCGCCCAGCGCTTTCATGATCGCTTCACGGGCGCGCAACTGCACATCCGTGTTAGAAAAACGCGCCGTAATCGCCCCGTTTTCCAGGGCAACAGACTTCGCCTGAATATTATCTTGTTTTAATACGTTCTGAATTTGATCCAACGTTTGCTCACTGGCGGCGCTTCCGCGCGCGCCAGTGATTTGAACAGCCGGATCCTCACCATAAAGGTTGGGAAGTGCATATACCAGGCCAATGACAAGCACCACGACCAGCATTATGTACTTCCACAAAGGATAACGATTTAACACGGCAGTTCCCTTAGGGAAGTAAAAATTACAGCGCCTTCATAGAACCTTTCGGCAGGACGGCAGCCACGAAATCACGTTTAATAACCACTTCGGTAGTGTCGTTCAGCGCAATCGCAATGTAGCCGGTTTCTGCCACTTTGGTTACGCGACCCACCAGGCCACCATTCGTCAGCACTTCATCACCTTTGGAGATAGAATCCATCAGCTTCTTGTGCTCTTTTGCGCGTTTCTGCTGAGGGCGCAGGATCATGAAGTAAAAAATCAGGCCAAAGACGACCAGCATGATCACCAGAGAATACGGACTTCCCTGAGACGGTGCGCCTGCTGCAGCCACAGCGTCAGAAATGAAAAAGCTCATTAAATTTCCCTCATTGATGAATTATCAGACGTTAAAGGCGGAACCGCTTTGCCCGTCCGTTGGTAGAACTCGGTAACAAAGCGCTCTAATTTACCCTCTTCAATAGCCTGGCGTAAACCTGCCATCAGGCGCTGGTAGTAGCGCAGGTTATGAATCGTGTTCAGACGCGCGCCCAGTATTTCGTTACAGCGATCAAGATGATGCAAGTAAGCACGGCTGTAATTGCGACAGGTGTAACAATCACACTCGGCATCCAGCGGCGACACATCGTCTTTATGCTTCGCATTGCGGATTTTTACCACGCCGTCCGTCACAAATAAGTGACCATTACGTGCATTACGCGTTGGCATCACACAGTCAAACATGTCCACGCCACGACGCACACCTTCGACCAGATCTTCAGGTTTGCCCACGCCCATTAAATAACGCGGTTTGTCCTCAGGGATCTGCGGGCAAACATGCTCCAGGATGCGGTGCATGTCCTCTTTCGGCTCACCGACCGCCAGGCCGCCCACAGCGTACCCATCAAAGCCAATCTCTACCAGACCTTTCACAGACACATCACGTAAATCTTCGTAAACCGAGCCCTGAATAATACCGAACAGCGCGTTCTTGTTGCCCAGGCTGTCAAAGCGGTCACGGCTGCGCTGCGCCCAGCGCAACGACATCTCCATTGAGCGTTTCGCATAATCCCAGTCGGCCGGGTACGGCGTGCACTCATCGAAGATCATGACGATATCGGAGCCCAGATCGTACTGAATTTCCATGGATTTTTCTGGATCGAGGAAAATCTGATCGCCATTGATCGGGTTACGGAAGTGAACGCCCGCTTCGGTGATTTTACGAATGTCGCCCAGGCTGAAGACCTGGAAACCGCCGGAGTCCGTCAGGATAGGGCCTTTCCACTGCATAAAATCATGCAGATCGCCATGCAGCTTCATGATTTCCTGACCGGGACGCAGCCAGAGGTGGAAAGTATTGCCCAGAATAATTTGCGCGCCGGTATCCTGCACTTCTTCCGGCGTCATGCCTTTTACGGTGCCATAGGTGCCCACGGGCATAAACGCCGGGGTTTCGACCACGCCACGATCAAAAATCAGACGCCCGCGACGCGCGCGACCGTCTGTGGTATCAAGCTCAAATTTCACAAGACCTCCATCGGAGAAACAGTCCGATGTATGATTAAAAGTGGCGCATGATAACAACCACAGAAGCCGCTACACAAGCCAGCCAGCAAGTTAGCGTATGACAGGATTTATCGATTTCTGCTTCATTGTGTCAATTTTCTGGCACAATTTTGCCACACCGGCATCCAGTCGGCTTCATATATAGAAAGGATTTCATGCGTCACTACCCCGAGCATCACCACACCCTCCAGTGATTCCCCGTCTATCGTCTCACCCTCTTCGGTGACGATTCCCGTTCTGAAGTACTTCCCAATCATCGGGTAGCCATCAACCTGCCAGGCAACCTTATTGCCCGGGACCGGAGTGATGGAACTGTCTACCAGAGCAAACCCTCTCGGCGTTTCAATTCGGATGGTAGATGACGGCCGGTGAATCATCAGCCTGTTCAAATCTATGCGGCTCTCAACGAAGTCTGCCGCTGGTGAAGGAAATCCCATATCAATACTCCCCGTAGTGATAGAAACGCTGCCAGAGCTTGTTCTCGCCCTCTTCCGGCGACTGATCTCTGAATGTCATCACGTTCTGCGCTATCCACTCATTGGCCTGCCTGTGGCTCATCTCCCAGTTACGCTTAGCAAGCTCAGCAACGAAGTCAGACGTTGAGACCGTAACACCCATTTTCGCGCTGCGCCGCATTGCCTCGTGGAATGAAACACTTATGTCGCCGTAACGTGGCATGACGATAGCTCCGATTTATACTGTATATAATTACAGTAATATCGATTTGCATAAGCGATCAAGTGGGAAGTGGCGGGAGTTTTGTAAAGTGGATGTTCTGGAAGGATTTATTGATGGGAAACAGGCCGTCCATGGCGATGGTTCATTCCTTAACTTCTTCATAGCCGCACTCAGGGCACTTCCAGATATCGAAAGTGACGCCGTCTACGGTCAGTGTTGAGGTTTGCATGATTTCGGCACAAATAGGGCAAAACTTAGGTAATACATAGCCTGTTGTTGCAGGTTTTTCGTCCATCTTATACCCCGTATTTAACCTTTAGCGCATTGCTGTCTGTAATGTACTGCGCTTTCAGGCTTTGATATTGCTGGTAAATAGCCGTTTGTTTTGTGTTTTGAGATGGACCGTCTGCCAAGGCGGCAGTGGCGTAAGATTCGCTCAGAGTGTTCACATCATTTTTATATTTAAGATTTAATGCGGCGGACTCTTCCTTATAAAGGTCATTATTAGTTTTTGCCGGAAGATCAACCCATGCAGGCATTGAGTCTTTTCCTGCGCCTCTTGTTTTTCCTTCTGGTGGTGTACCACTGAACTGCTCAAACACTTCATCTGATACCTCGATTCCGTCATCGGGCCACGTATTACTTTTGCGATAATCGGCCTCAAGTTCTGTAGGATAGAAGTTCTTATTTGATGGAGAAAATACGTACGTCATTATTTACCTCTCGCAAACCAGATGCAGTTAGCTGAAATAGATGGCTCTACTGCACTGTCACCTTTGACTACCTTGCCAATATTCCTTGCCTGAAAACCGCTCAATGTGATTGAGTTTATTTGCCACAAGGTCAGGTTCGTGCCTCCGCCATTGTCATGCTCACCTACAAAATAAACCCCAGTGGTAAATGGGACCGGAAAGGTAACGCTTACTGAATCAGTTGTTGCGCCAGAAACGCCCCACTGCTCAATAAAACCATCAGGGGCCTTTCTCCAGCCTGAGCTGCCCGTCCAGTACGACATATCTGGTATTTGAGTGGGGCTACTGTTGCCGACAGTTCTTGTTGATGCGTTGCCCAGAGAAAGGTTTGCTATGGCAGTTTTAACAAATGCTGTGGACGCCGTTTGTGTGCTGTTAGACGTACTTGCCGCTGTGGGAACGGTTGGTATCGCGCCTGTCGAGTCCAGTACGAACCATGACGTTGCAGCCGCTGACCAGATAACACGGACCAGGCTGCCTGCAGCAATCTCTCCCGCTGTTAACGTAGCGCCGAACTGATTAAGGACAGGGAACACACCCAGCGCTGAGACATTCAGCGTGCTTGCCGCCGTATTCGCGTTGGTGGCCCGAAAAAGCACCTCCATTCCTGATGTCAGAGAGGAAATTCCCGGATTGATGTTTACCACATAGGCATTAGCCGAGCCGGTATCTGCGCCATAGCGCAAAACATTGCGCTGAATGCCATCAATGACCCCCGCAGAAGGCAGAAAGGGGGCGTTCGCATATACACTGATATTTGAATCATTGTTTCCTTCACGTGAAATAGCGCCTGAGGCCATATACCGCTAATTAAAGCACAGCCTGCCGTTTACCCCCTTGGCGCGGATGGCTTTTTGGTAAAGCGGGCTAAAGAAGACGAAAGCGCCTTTCCGTCAGGCCGGTTATCTTTTTAGTGGAAGAAACGGTCTGCACAGGCCGGATTACGCCATTCGTGACGACAATAAAGTGGGAGGGCGGTCTCGAACAATCGTCGGCATCGATTGAAACTGCGTACTAAAATCCCTATAACAGATAAGTGACATGAATTTCTGAATGATTAGCCAGGCGGGACAGTGCGCAAAAAAACCTATGCGATGAGATATGTAGCCGGACAGCCAGCGGAAAGGATCTTTCCTCCGGGTGCCATGTTTCATCTCGGCCAGGCACTGCCACCGGGTGAGCCACTGCCCGCCGATCCCACTTTGAAAGTATTAGTATGGAATATCTTTAAGCAGCAGCGCGCTGACTGGATGTCCGTGCTGGAAGGGTTTGGTAAGGATGCCCATCTGGTTCTGCTTCAGGAAGCGCAGACGACGCCCGAGCTAATCCGCTTTGCGACCAGTAACTATCTGGCGGCCGATCAGGTTCCGGCTTTAGTGCTGCCTCAGCACCCCTCTGGCGTCATGACGTTAGCTTCTGCTCACCCTGTTTATTGTTGCCCCCTGCGCGAGCGAGAACCCCTGTTAAGGCTCTCAAAATCCGCCTTAGTCACAGCGTATCCGCTTCCCACGGGCGAGATGCTGATGGTGGTGAACATCCACGCGGTAAATTTTAGCCTGGGCGTGGATGTTTACAGCAAGCAGCTCGGCCCCATTGGCGAACAGATTATCCATCATCGCGGGCCTGTCATTATGGCGGGCGACTTCAATGCCTGGAGCCGCCAGCGCATTAACGCCCTCTATCGCTTTGCGCATCAGATGAAACTGGAAGAGGTGATGTTTACCGCCGATCACCGACGTAAAGCCTTTGGCAGACCTTTAGATTTCGTTTTTTATCGCGATATACACGTCAGTGAAGCCTCGGTTCTGGTGACGCAGGCATCCGACCATAACCCGCTTTTGGTTGAGTTCAGTACCAGACGATAAAGGTGACATCAGGCAGGAAAGGGCAGAGAGAACGTGGTCACGGGCAGGATGTAGAATCAAACAAGAAAAAAGGCTGACAAATGTCAGCCTTTTCAACGTATCAGGTATCTGGTGTTGCGTTATTCTTAACGAACAACGTGAGCTCGTCACCAGGCTGAATATCTTTTGCGTTACTCACAACACTGTTCCAGCGCATCACGTCTTTGATGTTAACGCCGTGACGACGGGCGATACTGTCAAGAGAATCACCCTTACGAACGCGATAGGTGATGCTGTTGCTATTATCCGCCAGGCTCGTGCCATTCGAACCCACAGTCAGTAACTGACCGGGACGAATACTGGCACTGCGCAGGTTATTTTGCTGCTTCAGTGTGGCCACGCTGACGCCTAACTTATTCGCAATACCGGATAAGGTATCGCCGCTTCGCACTTTGTAGCCCCCCTCATTGCTGGCTTTCGCCAGTTGTGTGGGCTGCACGGCAGAGATATCACCGGAAGCCAGTGAATCACGCAGCTTTGCGACGTTAGACTTCGGCACCAGAATGTAATGTGGCCCATTGGGTGCTGTTGCGCCGCCTTTATAACCGGTATTGAAGCTCTTCAACTTGGTGAGCGACATCCCCGCCATTTCTGCGGCCTGCGTCAGTTTTATCTGCTGACCCACTTCAACGCGTGCCAGAGCACGGTTTTCGTCAGGCGTCGGCAGTTTGATACTGTAACGCTTGTTGTGCTTAAGCAACTCGCTCAAGGCCAACATTTTTGGTACATAAACCGTGGTTTCACGTGGAAGCGAAAGATGCCAGAAGTCGGTAGGCTTACCGCGCGCCTTGTTCTGTTTAATCGCTTTGAGTACCCGTCCTTCTCCGCTGTTGTAAGCCGCCACTGTCAAAAGCCAGTCACCACCAAACATCGTATTAAGACGCTGCATCATATCCAGTGCTACTTTCGTTGAGGCGACAACATCGCGACGACCATCGTAGTAACGGTTCTGTTTTAAACCATAGTTTCGACCCGTACTCCCAACGATCTGCCAGATGCCAGCGGCATTTGCAGATGACGTTGCGTGAGGATCAAAAGCGCTCTCCACTATGGGTAGCAGTACCAGTTCCATCGGCATATTACGTTTCTTAATCTGCTCGACTATCCAGTACATGTACGGCTCTGCCCGTAATGTTACATCGTGGAGATAGCTCTTATTTTTTAAAAACTTTAATTTCTGTTCGCGGATCCGGGCGTTTTCCGGAATCCCCATCTTCAACTCGTCACTAATGAAACGCCAGAGATCATTATCTTCTGCGAGGCCAGTTCCATCTTCCTGCCATCGCGGCGATAAAAGTCGATCACCGTATTTTCCATTTTCACTTTGACCAGCTGAAGACAGACTCTGGGCATGCTGTTCGGGGATATTGGCGTCATTCCGTGATGCCTGACATCCTACCAGCAAGACCGAGGCGAATAATATCGCTTTAGCCTTCATGTGTGTGTCAATAGTTCGCTTAAAAGACGAGCAACTATACGTGACGGTCCTTCACAACACAACCCGAAAAATCAAAAAGCGTCTTTCTTCTCGCGTAGAACAGCAAATGTTTGCCATACGGGCCCAACCCCAGCATCAACGTTTAAAGCGCGTTGTAAATCAGAATCTTGCGTTCGGAGAAATAAATTTATCACACGCTCATGGGCCAGTTTTGTAGGTAAAGTAATGCGGTTTTCGGCCCGTAAGTCCTTAATTTTATGGTATTCAGCCGTTATTTGCGGATCGTGGGGTAAAATTGCCGCAGCAAACTTCAAATTGGATAAAGTATATTCATGCGCACAGCACACTAATGTGTCTTCCGGGAGCGAATTAAGCTTTTGAAAGGATTGGTACATTTGCTCAGGGGTGCCTTCGAAAAGCCGTCCGCAACCACCTGAGAACATCGTATCTCCACAAAAAAGATAAGGTGCACTGTAATATGAGATATGTCCTAAAGTGTGCCCCGGCGTAGCGATGACCGCGAATGACAGGCCCAAAACGTCAACGTTATCTCCTTCACGCACGCATGTTTTTGCCCCTTTATCTGCCGTTTCCTGCGGACCGTAAACGGCAATCTCGGGAAAATGTTCACAGAGCGTTTTCACGCCACCGACATGATCGTTGTGATGATGCGTCAGCAAAATGGCGACAGGCTGCCAGTCATTGGCCTGAATTTTCTCCAGAACCGGCTGGGCTTCACCCGGGTCAACAATCAGGCATTTTCCTTCGTCATCTGTTAACGTCCAGATGTAGTTATCTTGCAGTGCAGGAATGCTGGTAAGATTCATAAATACCTCTCGCTGGTCGTTAAAAGGAAAATGGTAAAGCATGAAGCCCGCCAAGACACGCCAAATCCTGAACGCCCCACGCTCATGGCACGATATGCCATGGGGCATTTACTTTCGCGATGCCCTGACGCAGCAACTTCAGCCTTACCTCGGAAAGCTTTATGGCTTTCATATGCTTAAGCTTGGCAACCTCAGCGCAGAAATCAATACGGAACAGTGCGCGATTTCCCATCAGGTCAGCGTAGGTGTCGAAGGTGAAGGCTTACAGGTCCTGGCGCATCCCACCCAGCTCCCGTTCGAAGCCAAGTCTGTCGATGCCTGTTTACTGGCACATACGTTATCCTGGAGTCAGGATCCCCACCGGGTATTGCGGGAAGTGGACCGGGTATTGATCGATGATGGCTGGATGATAATCAGCGGCTTCAATCCGTTCAGTCTGCTGGGCATCAGTAAAATAGTACCCGGAATACAGCGTAAAGCGCCCTGGAGCGGGCGCATGTTCAGCCAGATGCGATTACTGGACTGGCTGGGATTGCTGAATTATGAAGTGGTCTTTCGTACGCGTTTTCAGGTGTTGCCCTGGCACCGGCAGGGCGGCAGAATGATCAGCGCTCACTTACCTGCTTTAGGGTGCCTGAATATCGTCGTTGCGCGTAAGCGCAGTTTCCCTCTCACGCCGACCAAGGCAAGAATGAGTCTGAGCAAAAGGCCCCTGCCGCAGCCTGTGAATGCGACACGGCAGTTCAGACACGTCAACGATCAGGATTCTGGTTGATAGCCGATATCATCAAAAGCCGGATGGTTTGCGGCATGGCGTGCCAGTTCATCGCAGCGTTCATTCTCCGGGTGGCCCGCATGGCCTTTAACCCACTCCCATTGAATCTGATGGGTGCTGAGCGCAGTATCAAGCCGTTGCCACAGATCGACGTTCTTAACCGGCTTCTTATCGGCTGTTTTCCAGCCGCGTTTTTTCCAGTTATGAATCCATTGCGTAATGCCCTGGCGCACATACTGACTGTCGGTACTCAATACCACGTCACAGGGTTGTTTCAGGGCTTCCAGCGAGACGATAGCCGCCATCAGTTCCATGCGATTATTGGTCGTCAGGCGGTAACCGGCGCTAAATGTTTTTTCATGTTGCCCATAACGCAAAATTGCGCCATAACCCCCCGGGCCCGGGTTGCCGAGGCAGGAACCATCGGTATAAATTTCTACCTGTTTGCGCATCTCTGGTAGACTTCCTTCTGACAAAACGCCAAGTCTGACATAAAACGAGCCCTATGAGCACTGCAAATAACCGCCAAATCGTTCTCGATACTGAAACCACCGGTATGAATATGATCGGGGTGCATTATGAAGGTCACCGCATCATTGAGATCGGTGCCGTTGAAGTGGTGAACCGTCGCCTGACAGGGAACAACTTCCACATGTATCTCAAGCCCGATCGGCTGGTCGACCCGGAAGCGTTTGGCGTTCACGGTATTGCCGATGAGTTTCTGCTGGATAAACCGACCTTCAGTGAGATTGCCGATGAGTTTCTTGACTACATCCGTGGTGCAGAACTTGTCATTCATAATGCCTCGTTTGATATCGGCTTTATGGATTATGAGTTCAGCAAGCTTGAGCGCGGCATCGAAAAAACGGAAACCTTCTGCAAGATTACTGACAGCCTGGCGATGGCGCGCCGTATGTTCCCCGGTAAGCGCAACAGCCTTGACGCGCTGTGTTCACGTTATGAGATAGACAACAGTAAGCGTACGTTGCACGGCGCACTGCTCGATGCCGAGATCCTGGCCGAAGTCTTTTTAACCATGACGGGCGGACAAACGTCCTTGTCTTTCTCGTCGGAGGAGGATCGCTCGCGTCAGCAGCAGAGCGAAGGCATTCAGCGCATCGTTCGGCCCACATCAGGATTGCGCGTGGTCACCGCCAGTGATGAGGAAATCAGTCATCACGAATCACGGCTGGATCTGATCATGAAGAAGGGGGGCAGTTGCCTCTGGCGCGCCTGAGTCGCAAAGATTTGTGTGTAAAATCAACATCGGGGCGAAAATAGCAGCAAACGGAAGCGGGCAGGGGGAAAACCGTTGACGGCGAGTAATGATGTGATTAATATGCGCCTCGTTCCCGACGGGGAACAAAGCGCGGAGCGGTAGTTCAGTTGGTTAGAATACCTGCCTGTCACGCAGGGGGTCGCGGGTTCGAGCCCCGTCCGTTCCGCCAAATTTTGACGCCATGCTGGTTATCAGCATGGCGTTTTTGCTTTCTGGCTCTGGACGTTTCTCGTCTTCCTCTCAACAGCCGGTTTTCCCGTCACGCTCAGTGCTATCCCGTATTTTCGACCTGATGCCCGTCGCACCCAATAAATGCCCCATAAAGGCAGGGTAAGAACGACGTTCCCACAGCCAGTCCTCACAGAAACGGACTGACTGACAGTAAGCGTGAATCAGTCTTTCTGCATCGCGACGGCACCCGACGGGATTGTCGTATGTTTTCCTGCAACCTGTTTTTCCCGCGCCACCAGCCAGTAGCAGCTCGCCGCCAGCGCCACGCCGATAAACCAGCTAAAGTTGGCGACCTGATGCAGAGAAGGGATAAAGCTAATCACCAGACAAATAGCGACCGAGGGCAGCAGGGCAACAATGGCTTTCGGGTTAAATCCACCGCGATACCAGTAGCGCCCCTGCGGTGTGGCATCGAACAGATCGTCCACAGAAATACGGCCGCCTTTGATCAGGTAAAAATCGGCTAACAGAATGCCAAACAAAGGCCCGATAAACGAACCCAGTACGTCCAGCGTATAGTGAATCAGTTCAGGCGACTGGAACAAATTCCACGGCGTGAGCAGGACCGAACCCACCGCTGCAATCATCCCCCCGGTACGAAAACTGATTTTCTGAGGCGAGCAGTTAGAAAAATCGAAAGCAGGAGACACGAAGTTCGCCACGATGTTGATGCCAATCGTCGCGGTAATCATGGTCAGTAAGCCAATCGCCACGGCTAAATCGCTGCCAACCATGCTCACGGTTTCGATAGGATCGGTGATCATTTTGCCAAACAAGGACTGCGTACCCGATACAATCACAACGGTCACGATGGAGAACAGCAGGAAATTGAACGGCAGTCCCCAGCGGTTACCCCGGCGAACCTCACACATGCTTTTGCCGTAGCGAGAAAAGTCACCAAAGTTCAGCAGCGGGCCTGAGAAGTAAGACACGACCAGTGCCGTTGCCGTAATCATCTGCCAGGTTTGTTCACCGATGGACAGCGATTTGCCGGCCAGCGTAAACGAAATACCGTCGAATCCGGTTTTGTATACAATCCAGCCCGCCAGTGCCAGCATGACGACGTAAACGGCGGGACCAGCGATATCAATAAAGCGCTTAATCGCACTCATGCCGTGCCAGAACACCATCGCCTGCAGAACCCACATCACGCCAAAGCAGTACCAGCCCAGTTGCGATAAGCCAAGCCAGTGGCTGTGCGTCAGGCTTTCCAGCGACGGATAAAACTTCAGCAGCACCAGCATCAGCGCATTCGCCGCCAGCCAGGTCTGAATACCGTACCAGGCAAACGCAATCAGGCCGCGGATCACCGCCGGAATATTGGCGCCAAAGACACCGAATGCCTGGCGGCAAATGACCGCATAAGGCACGCCGGCCATCTGGCTGGGTTTAGCGACCAGGTTGGCGCAGAGCTGAACAATACAGATTCCCGCCAGCAAACACAGCAGCACCTGCCAGCTGGCCAGCCCTAATGTGAAGAAGCTTGCCGCGACCACGTAGCCGCCCATGCTGTGCACATCCGACATCCAGAAGGAAAAGATGTTGTACCACGACCAGTTTTGATGACGGGTAGGCGCCAGGTCAGCATTACATAGCTTCGGACTGTATGCTTTTCCGGCTTCAGAGGCCGATGTGTTACCCACCGTTGAATGATTTGGCATGAAACCTGCTCCTCTCAAAGACATGAATAAAATAACCTTGTGAAATCACATTGCAGGATCCAGGCCAGATTTGTTTTTTGTATACAAAATTTATTTTTCACGTATACGATAAGTGACGCAATGATGTTTACCGGAGCGGGTGATGAAGAGTGAAACAGGCCAGAGAACGGCGGCCGAGCTGCATGATAAAGATGAACCTATCTATCAGGCGTTAATGAACGCCATTGTCGAACATCAACTGCCGCCCGGCAGCAAATTGCCGGAAGAAGCGCTTTCAGAGGTCTTTGGCGTGAGCCGCACGGGCATCCGTAAGGTCTTGCAGCGCCTTGCTGCGGTGCAAATGATCACGCTCACGCCCAAACGTGGTGCACATGTCGCCACACCGGGCGTGGAGGAAGCGCGGGATATTTTCCGCACCCGAAGCCTGCTTGAGTGCGGCAATCTTTCTGCGGTGCTGGAACATCTGCAGGCACCGCACCTGGCCGGGCTCACGGCCCTGGTTGAGCAGGAAAAAGAGGCGATTGCCCGGCATGACGGGCCGGCGGCGATTCGTCTGTCCGCGGCCTTTCATATCCAGTTGCAGGCGATTTCGGGCAATCAGGTATTAACGGATTTGGTGACGCAACTGGCCCAGCGATCGTCGCTGGTGATTGCCACCTGGGGCGCGCCCTGGCAGCGCGGTTGTCGCTGTGACGATCACGGCCAGTTACTCCAGCGACTCCGGGAAAAAGACCTGGTGTCACTGACCGCCTCGCTGCAGCACCATTTTGAACACATCGTTGCCAGCCTCCATTTTGAGCGCGGAGGCGAAACACTACCGGATTTTTCCCGACTGTTTGCCGGGCATAAAGGAGCTGTATCATGAGCCTGATTCAGGTTATCAATCCCAATACCAGCCAGGCGATGACCGAAACCATCGGTCATGCGGCCCGCGCGGTGGCCGCACTTGGAACGGACATTATTGCCGTTTGCCCTTCGCAGGGCGTGCCGTCGATTGAAGGGCATTTTGATGAGGCGATAGCGGCGATCGGCGTGCTGGAACAGGTGAAGCTCGGCAAAGCGCAGGGCGTCAGTGGCCATGTGATTGCCTGTTTTGGCGATCCTGGCTTGCTGGCGGCACGCGAACTGGCCAGCGGGCCGGTCATCGGTATCGCGGAGGCGGCCATGCATACCGCCACATTGGTGGCAACGCGTTTTTCAATTGTCACGACGTTGCCCCGCACGCTGGTCATCGCACGCCATTTACTTCAGCAGTACGGTTTTACGCACCATTGTGCTGCTTTACATGCTATTGATTTACCCGTGCTGGCGCTGGAAGACGGCAGCGGCGTGGCGCAGGAGAAAGTGCGCCAGCGCTGTATCCAGGCAAAGCGGGAAGATGGCTGTGGCGCCATTGTTTTAGGCTGTGGGGGCATGGCAACGCTGGCCGCGTCGCTGACAAAAGAGCTGGAGATGCCGGTGATTGATGGCGTCAGCGCCGCCGTTAAGATGGTGGAATCGCTGGTGGCGCTGGGTTTTGGCACCAGTAAACAAGGCGATTTAGCTTATCCGCTACATAAACCGCTCTCAGGTGTCTTTCAGCACCTAAACTAAGCAGATGTTCCCGTTCAACGACAGGATGCAAGTGATGACTGAAAGCCAGGATAAAAAAACCTACAGCTTCAATAAGAATTACCCGCGTGACCTGATCGGTTACGGTGGAAAGCCTCCACATGCGCGCTGGCCAAAGAAAGCGCGCGTCGCGGTGCAGTTTGCACTCAACTATGAGGAAGGGGCAGAAAACAACGTTTTGCACGGCGACACGGGTTCAGAACAGTTCCTGTCTGACATCGTTGGGGCGGCCAGTTATCCGGATCGGCATATGTCGATGGAATCCCTGTACGAGTATGGATCCCGCGCCGGTTTCTGGCGCATTCACAATGAGTTTCAGAAGCGCGGACTGCCCCTGACCGTGTTTGGCGTCGCGATGGCGTTGGCGCGCCACCCGGACATCGTGGACGCCATAAAACAGGCGCAGTATGACGTGGTCAGCCACGGCTGGCGCTGGATCCACTATCAGTGCATTGATGCTAAAACCGAACGTCAGCACATGCAGCAGGCGGTGGATGTGTTAACGGACCTGTTTGGCAAAGCGCCCACAGGCTGGTACACCGGACGCGACAGCCCCAATACGCGGCGGCTGGTGGTGGAACAGGGCGGCTTCAGTTATGACAGCGACTATTATGGTGATGATTTGCCATTCTGGACTCAGGTCACCTGTCAGGACGGTACGGTAAAACCCCATCTGATCATTCCTTACACGCTGGAATGCAACGATATGCGCTTTGCCTCGCCCCAGGGTTTCAATACCGCAGAGCAGTTCTTCACCTATCTGCGCGATACGTTCGACGTGCTTTATGAAGAAGGCGAAACCGCGCCCAAAATGATGTCGGTGGGGATGCACTGCCGCCTGTTAGGTCGCCCGGGAAAATTCCGCGCCTTGCAAAATTTCCTCGACCACATTCAGCAGCATAAAGATGTGTGGATTTGCACCCGGCAGCAGATTGCCGATCACTGGATAAAAACCTACCCCGCGCCAGAGGCGTAATCTCCCGGCGGCAAGCGCGTGACGGCAAAAGGATGTCGCCACGCGCTGCCCCGGTTTCCGGCATTGTCGTCCGCACGGCCCCACTCAGTCACATAACGTGGGATCGGCCTCAATCATCAACTGCTTCATCTCTTCGAAATGCCGCAGAGAGAAGTCGGGGATGCCTTCCCAGTCACGGGCCGTTTTTTCCGCGACCTCGTCGCTCAGCACCTTCAACGGTTGCCCGGTAGACCAGGCGGTGACCAGAATCTGGCAGGCCCGCTCCAGTGTCCAGATATCATCATAGGCCTCGCCCACCGTCTGGGCGGTAACCATAACGCCGTGATTACCCATCAACAGACGACGCTTATCGGTCAGCAGGCTGGCCAGTCGGGCGCCTTCCTCCTGAGTGTCTGCCATGCCCCCGTACAGGGTATCCACCGCGATACGGTTGAAGTAGCGCGCACTGTTTTGATCGACAGGCGGAATGTGTGGCTGCGCCAGACAGGCGACGCTGGTGGTGTAAACCGGATGCAGATGCATCACGACCCGGGTTTCTGGCAGCCGCTGATGAATTTGCCCATGGATCGACCAGGCGGTGGCGTCTACATCGTCCCGCTCTCCACAGGCGGTATCTTCTGCATTAAGCAGCAGCAGGTCGCTGGCGCGAAGCCGTGAAAAGTGTTTCCACTTTGGGTTCATCAGAAACTGCTTACCATCCGGTGAAACTGCGGCACTGAAATGGTTCGCTACCGCCTCATGCATGCCCAGGTGGGCAATAATGCGAAAGGCCGCCGCCAGATCGATACGGGTCTGCTCTTCAAAAGAAAGCGCCATATTCCCTCCTGAAAATGAACGCGTGACGGGCACGCGTTTGAGATTAAGGTTTTGGCATCAGGGTGTTGAGATCGTCGGCTGTTGGCGCTTCAAAATGGTATTTTTTGAGCAGCGCGGCATATTCAGGCGTTTTACTGAAGGTAGCCAGCGCAGCGACCAGGGCTTTTTTCACCTCCGTATTGTCCTTCTTCACGCCAAAACCGTTTAACACCGGATAGATAAGTGTCGTGGAGGAAATCTGAATACGGTCGCCCAGCTTTTGCACCACACCACGCGCCACGGCGGCATCGGTAATCTGTGCTTCGACCGCATGGGAGAGCATCGCCTGCGTTGTCTGCGGATCGGTCGAATATTCGCTAATCGCGATGGGGGGTTTACCGTTTTTCACACAGTAGTCGTCAGACAGTTTGTGTAACTGCTGCAACCACGACGTGGCGCCCATCGAACCGATTTTATGGCCGCAGAAATCTTCAGGCGTTTTGGGTTGATAATCGCTTCCCTTCAACGACAGGATAGCTTCGCCGCTTTTCAGATAGGGAATCATGTCGATCACTTTCATGCGATCGGCGGTGATGTACATCGACGAATTAGTAATATCAAACCGGTTACTCTGCAAGCCGGTAATCAGGTTAGGGAAACGGGTATCAATGTTAACGGCCTGACGGCCCATCACTTTGGCCAGACCATCAAGAAACTCAATGTCAAAGCCGGCGGGTTTATTATCCTTCATGTACTCATACGGAAAGAAGGTCATATCCGATCCGGCGATAATTTTGCCGGGTTGTAAAAAGGCTGAGGCGTTAAAGGACGCCAGTACAGCGCCTGCGGCAAGCAGACTTAACATGTAGGTTTTCATCATTATTCTCTCTCTGAAAAATGCCATCAGACGTTGGCAAGATCTTTACCGGCCTGTTGAACAAAAAACGAAGCACCGCGCGGTTTCTGCGGCAGGCGGAAGGCGTTTGCGGTGCTGCGGATCATGCCGCTCTCCTGACCGTAAACCAGCGTGCCCGCATCCGGGCTGGGTAACGGGTTTTCACCGAACGGCAGTGCATCTTCAGCGGCGTACACGGCGATAAACAGTGTGCGCGGCCATTCGGTTTCATTGGGACTGGAGGCGTGCAGCAGTCGGGTATGCATAAAGCACACAGAACCCGAGGGACCAAAACAGGCGGTAGGCTGCTGGCACTGTTCTTTCACCACTGCGGGATCAACGGCACCGGTAAAGCGGCCACCCTGCCAGTGTGAATAAACCGGCCCCTGATGGCTGCCCGGCACCACGTTCAGCGGACCATTTTCCGGCGTGACCTCACTGACCATCAGCAGCGCGGTCACGATATCGTCGTTGCTGTGCGGGGTGAACAGGAAATCCTGGTGCCACTCCACTTTCGTTGCGGTATGGGGCAGTTTCGAGTTGATCTTACTGTGATGATAGCGTGCACCGCTGCCCCCGATTAACTGTCCGGCAATCTGCGCCATACGTGACTGCAGTGCCGCATGGCGATAGGCGGCAGAGATATCGTTCGGTGAGCTGACGCGGCGCAAAGAAGGATGATCGGCACGGTGATCGCTCTCAATATCGAAACGCGGACGCCCATCCTGCGTATCGCCCCAGGGCGCATTCTGGCTGCGGCTTTCCTCAACCCACTGGTCAAAGTCGTGTTGTAGCGCTGCGATTTCATCGCTTGTCAGGACATTTTCAACTACCAGAAATCCCTGCTGGTGATACTGATCTACCTGCCACTGTTCAATCATGGTCGTGCCCTCGTGATTAATACATCGTTACGCCAGCGAGACATCCTTCAGAAAAGCTTCCACGCGCGGATGCTGGCCATCGCGTAGAGCCTGCGGCGCGTCGTCACAGACCACGCGTCCTTTTTCCATAAAGACAATCCGGTCAGACACCTTGAAGGCGAAGTTCATCTCATGAGTCACGATCACCATGGTGATGCCCTCGCTTGCTAGGGCTTCAATGACCTGAAGCACTTCATTCACTTTTTCGGGATCCAGTGCAGAGGTGGGTTCATCGAACAGCATGATTTGCGGACGCATCATCAAGGCACGTGCGATAGCCACGCGTTGCTGCTGACCGCCGGAGAGCTGATGAGGGTACTTCCACGCATGGTCGAGCATGCCGACTTTAAAAAGCAGCGCAGCTGCCTGCTGTTTTAATACCGCGGCAGGCGCGAGCTTGTGATAGCGAGGCGCCAGCAACAGGTTGTCCATAACGCTGAGATGACTGAACAAATTAAAGCTCTGAAAGACCATCCCGATATTAAGACGATGCTCTGCATGCTCAACGAAGCGTGGCTTGCGTTGCTCTCCCTGCTGACTGAGATGAATAAAGGGTTTTCCGTTAATACGAATTTCACCGTTATCGATCTGCTCCAGACCATTAAGCAGGCGAATCAGCGTGGTTTTTCCTGAACCTGAAGGCCCGATTACGGAAACCACTTCGCCAGGATGGATCTGCAGGTTAACGGCGCCCAGCACTTCAACATTGTTGTAAGCCTTGTGCAGACGCAGGGCCTGCAACGCTGGTCCGCTGGCGTGAAACGCCTGACGGACAGGATTCACCGCTGCGCGTTGTGCGAGTTCGAAAAGATGTGCATCAGGTTTGCCGGACGGTTGGCGTTGTGTCACGTCCAGATAGCGCTCCAGCTGTTTCAGCAGGAAGTCAAAGACGGTAACGATCAGCACGTAATAGAAGGCCACTGCCGCCATGGTTTCCATGACCAGAAAGTTTTGCGAGTAGAGTCGCTGGCCGACCATCAAAATTTCGGTAAGCGAGATAACAGAGACCAGTGACGTCAGCTTCACGATCGCGATGTATTCATTCGCCAGTGCCGGTAAGGCCACACGCAGTGCCTGCGGGATAATGATGCGCCACTGAATGCCTGCATAGCGTAATCCCAGTGCCCGGGCAGCCTCGCTCTGGCCTTTGGGAATCGCCAGCAGCCCGCCACGGTGAATCTCTGCGATATAGGCGCTTTCACACATGGTCAGCGCAATAAATCCTGCCCAGAATGGATCGCTCAGTACCGTCGACGTGGCGGGCAATGCCTGAGGCAGGTTATAAACAAAGATCAGCAGCACCAGCAAAGGCAGGCTGCGAAAGAGCCAGATATAAAACCGGGCCGGCAGCGTCAATAAGGGATGGCGCGACTGCTTGGCCAGCGCCAGGATAAATCCCGCAATAATGCTCGTTCCCCAGGTCAGCAGGCTCAGTTTGATGACAGTCCATGTCGCCAGCCAAAAAGTAGCGTCGCTAAACAGACTGAACATATAGTTCCAGTTAAATGTCATGGGCTTGCTCACATTAAACAGAAGGGGTGAATAATTCTGTAATTCACTATGGCGGCAGGACGGGAACGATAGCAATTAGTAATTTGCTGGCTTCTGATTTTAAAAAAACTATCCAACTGTTATATCCCTTTTTAAACGGTGTCTTTTTAACAGTGCAGGGCAATAATTAACGTATTCTTTTCCTGTTTGCGCTTATTTAGGGCAGCACGCTGATCATTGCGACGCAGGGTGAGAGTTATTGGTGCAATTTCTTTTTGATGATTACGTTTCTGCCAGACGTAAAAAAACAGGTAATACATAAACGGCGTTCAGGTGGAACGGGCAGGTAAGTGGCACAGCATTTGCTGTGTTGCTTAGGCCGGAACGAAGCAAGGTGTCTTGCTGACTATAAAAAACAGAGGTAACACCATGAGTCGCTTTACACTTAAACAGCTCAGATATTTCGTCGCCGTGGTGAAGACGGAAAGCATTGCGGAAGCCTCGCGTCAGTTGCATATCGCTCAGCCCTCCATTTCCGTTTCCATCAAAAACCTGGAGGACGCCTTCGATCAGCAACTGCTCATCCGCCATCACGCACAAGGTGTTTCACTGACGCCCGGCGGCCGCCGTTTTTACGAAAAGGCGCAGGAGCTGCTACGTCTGACACACGAGTTTGAGCAAAACTCACGTGCAGATAACACCCTGATTTCAGGCACGATTGCGGTGGGATGTTTTGAATCTGCGGCGCCGCTGTATATGCCCAAACTGATAGCCGGGTTTAAAAAACACTATCCGGATATTACCATTGAACTGTACGATGGCGAGCAGCATGAACTGATGCATGGACTCCATCGCGGACGTTTTGATCTGGCTTTTCTCTACGATCTTGAGCTGGATAACACCATTCAAAAAACCACGTTAAACGCCCCGCATAAACCTTACGTGCTCCTGCCGGTAAACCATCCACTGGCACAAAAATCCCTGGTCACGCTGCGTGAGCTGAGTCAGGAACCTATGATTTTGCTGGATGCGGTACCCAGCAGGAATTACTTCATCAATATTTTCAAAAGCAAAGGGTACCACCCGCAGGTAGCCTACAGTTCGCCCTCCATTGAAATGGTGCGTTGCATGGTAGGGCTGGGGTTTTCAGTTCTGGTCACCCGCCCCTGCACTGATGTGACTTATGACGGTGAAAAGCTGGCGCAGATTGATATTGAAGATGATATGGAAGCCTCGACGTTAATCATGGCCTGGTTAAGTCATAATGAACCGACTCGACCGACAAAACTTTTTATGGACTATTGCCAGAATAGTGCGTTGGGGCCCACCGTGTAAAAGTGCCGCGCAATTACCGTGCTGTTTGGTAAGAAAAAGAAATGTATTTGCGGTAAATCTCATCGGCTAATTTCGCGCTTTATTCGCTGAGTGGCTTTAATAACCGGGCACGTATCTTCTGCTTATTAATTTCTTATTCAGATATTAGCTTTATAATATTTTACCCATTCATCTGCCTCGAATAGTCTTGGCGCTGGCGCGTGTCAGGAACACGTCATTAAAACGTCGGGCTTGAGGATGATGGAATGACAATATCAGAGCAAGAAACAGATACCCTGGTGATTGGGGCAGGGCAGGCCGGCATCGCCATGAGCGAGCATCTGGGGCGGCTCGGCATTCCGCATTGCGTGCTGGAAAAAAATCGTATTGCCGAAGCGTGGCGGACCCGGCGCTGGGACTCGCTGGTCGCCAACGGCCCGGCCTGGCACGATCGGTTTCCCGGCATGACTTTTCCGGGGCAGGATCCTGACAGCTTTGTGCCTAAAGAACAGATTGCTGACTATTTTGAAGCGTATGTGCAGCATATCGAGGCGCCTGTCAAAACGGGCGTCGAAGTCATCAGCGTGGTACCGCGTGTCGGGCGCAGCGGGTTCGACGTCTCAACCTCTGCTGGTCCGATCGTTGCCCGGCGCGTAGTCGTCGCCACAGGGCCTTTTCAGAAGCCTGTGATTCCCACCATTGCGCCCACGGATACACGGTTCACCCAGTTACATTCGGCGGACTACCGTAACCCGCAACAACTGCCTGAAGGTGGTGTGCTGGTTATCGGCGCGGGCTCGTCAGGGGTGCAGATTGCCGATGAGCTTCAGCGTGCAGGAAAAGACGTGTGGCTCTCCGTTGGTCCCCACGATCGTCCGCCTCGCCGCTATCGCAACCGGGACTTTTGCTGGTGGTTAGGAGTCCTTGGCCTGTGGGATGCGGCAGCCAGCCAACCTGGGAAAGAACACGTCACCATCGCGGTCAGCGGCGCGCGCGGCGGGCATACCGTCGACTTTCGCAAACTGGCGGAGCAGGGCATCAACCTGGTCGGATTGACGGAGCGCTTTTCCGGCGAGGTCGTGACCTTTAAGCCCGATCTGGCGCAAAACATTGCCGCAGGCGATGAAAACTATTTATCCCTGCTGGATGCGGCCGATGCCTGGGTTGAACGCCATGGCCTGAATTTACCCGAGGATCCGGCCGCACGCGCCTTTCTGCCCGATCCGGAAAGCGTCTCGCATCCCGTGCAGTCGCTCAATCTGGTCCGCGCAGGGATCACGACGCTCATCTGGGCGACAGGCTATGCCACGGATTATACCTGGCTGAAGGTTAACGCCTTTGACGAGAAAAACAGCCCCCTCCATCAACGCGGCGTCTCCCCAGAGTCCGGACTCTATTTCTTCGGGCTGCCCTGGCAGTCGCGCCGCGGCTCCTCGTTTATCTGGGGCGTGTGGCATGACGCAAAGTATGTTGCCGACCATATTGCTATCCAGCGCCAATATCAGGATTACCGTGCCGCGTCAGAAAACTGAACCAGGAGACTGCTGTTATGCCAACCCATACTCGTATTCGGATGTTTAACACCAAAGAAACGTACCCTAATCAAACGCTGGACAACGATCTTTGCCAGGTCGTACGTGCAGGTAACACGGTGTACCTGCGCGGCCAGGTCGGCACTGACTTCGACGGTAATCTGATTGGCCTGGGCGATCCGGCCGCGCAGGCGGCGCAGGCGATGAAAAATGTGAAGCAACTGCTGGAAGAGGCGGGGAGCGATCTGTCGCATATTGTCAAAACCACCACGTATATAGTCGACCCGCGTTATCGCGAACCGGTCTACCGGGAAGTCGGAAAGTGGCTAAAAGGTGTTTTCCCCGTCTCAACAGGGCTGATGATTTCGGCTCTGGCACAGCCGCAGTGGCTGATGGAAATTGATGTCATTGCGGTGATTCCGGATGACTGGAAATGTGGAGCAGACCAATGACCTTATCAGTGACAGCACGGTGTGAAGAAACCGGTCAGCTCGGCATCGCTATCAGTTCATCCAGCATTGCGGTAGGCGCGCGCTGTCCCTGGCTCCACGCCGGCGTGGGTGCCGTATCCAGCCAGAATATTACGTTGCCCTCTCTGGGGCAGCAGATTCTGTTGCATCTGGATCAGGGCAGCGATCTGAACGTGGCGCTAAAGCGGGCGCTGGCCGGCGACAGATTCAGTGATTACCGCCAGGTCGCCGCGATTGATATTCAGGGTAACACGGCGTTTTTCAGTGGCAGCAAGACGCTGGGTATCTGGAGCATGGCCGAAGGAAAAAACTGTATCGCCGCAGGCAATATGCTGGCGAACAAGGGCGTAACGGCATCCATGTGCGCAGCCTTTGAAGCGGCCTCCGGTGAACTGGCCAGTCGGCTGCTTGCCGCCCTTCAGGCCGGCGTGGCAGCAGGCGGAGAAGCCGGGCCGTTACATTCAGCTGCGCTCAAACTTGTGGATGATTATCCCTGGCCGCTGGTGGATCTGCGCATCGACTGGACCGTGCACGACCCTGTCGGGCAGTTGACACAACTGTGGCTTGCCTATGAACCCCAGATGGAAGCCTATGTCACGCGCGCGCTGGATCCGCGTGAGGCACCGGCCTATGGTGTGCCCGGCGATGAATGAGACGTTACGGGCGCTTCTGGCCTCTCTGCTGGCCTTTGACACAACCAGTCGGGTGTCAAACCTGGCCCTGATCCAGTTTATTGACGACTACCTGACTGACAGAGGCATAACGACGCAGTGGCTGTATGACGACAGCGGTAAAAAAGCCAATCTGTATGCGCGTCTGGGGCCGGAGGGCGAAGGCGGCGTTATGCTGTCAGGGCATACGGACGTGGTGCCGGTTGAGGGGCAAAACTGGTCCGTGCCGCCTTTCGCCCTGACGGAACGTGACGGACGATATTACGGTCGGGGAAGCGCCGATATGAAAGGCTTTATTGCCTGCGTGCTGGCCATGCTGGATGCGTTTCTTCAGCAGCCTCTGCGCATGCCTTTGCATCTGGCGTTTTCCTGTGACGAAGAGGTGGGGTGCCTGGGCGTGCGCTCGCTGGTGGCGATGCTCAATGCCTCACCGGCAAAACCGGCGATGTGTATTGTGGGTGAGCCGACCGCCATGCAGCCGGTTTACGGACATAAGGGAAAACGGGCGGTGCGCTGTCGGGTGCAGGGCCACGCCTGCCACTCTGCCTATACGCATCAGGGCGTGAATGCGGTTCACTACGCCGCCCGGTTAATTGCGCATCTTTTGCAGCAGGAAGAAGCGTTAAAGCAGCAACGTGACGAACGGTTTGAACCGCCTTACAGCACGCTGCAGATTGGCACGATTCAGGGCGGGACAGCACTGAATATTGTTCCTGAGACCTGCCAGTTTGATATGGAGTGGCGAACGCTGCCTGGTACGGATGCTCAGGCGCTGTATGACAGCGTACGCCACTTCGCCGAAGCAGAACTGGTGCCTGAAATGCAGCGCACTGAACCGTTGTGCAACATTACCTTTCAACCACTGAGCGACTACCCTGGCTTATTGACCGATCCGCAGACCGACTTTGCCCGCTGGCTGGCGCAGTGGAGCGGACATAACGAGTTCGCTACGGTCGCCTTTGGCACCGAAGGGGGATTATTTGACGAGATTGGGGTAGCCACGTTGGTCTGCGGGCCGGGAAGCATGGAACAGGGACACAAAGCAGATGAGTTTGTCAGTCTTGAACAGCTTGAATGCTGTATGGCAATGCTACAAAACCTGCGTCAGTGGATGGCGGTAACGTCCACCAATAAAGCCACGCAGGGTAGAGCGCGCCGCGCGGCCAGATGATCGGCAAAAACGTTTGCGGGTGCGGTTTACAACCGGCCGTAAAACGTCAGGCGGGCCGTTTCCGACAGGGCGATGCCGGGCGCGGTATTGTAGGCCAGCACCGCCAGCATGCGCGTGACGTCGCCTTCTGTGGGCGTCACGCGATGCAGTGAATTTCGCCCACGAAACAGTACCAGGTCACCGGCATCCATAGCCAGTTCATCGACGGGGTGCTGTTCATCGAGCACGGCGGCCACGCCCGCGTAATTCATTTCGCCCGCATCAGCATCCCGCAGGTCTTTCACATACTGAAACCGTCCACCGCCCAGCGGTTTCTGCACCAGCAACGTGATGGCAAACGAGGAGTTATCAAAATGCCACCCCAGCTCTTTATCCTGTGGCGCATAGTGCAGGTTAATCGAAGACAACGGGTCGGCGTAGGGATACAGCGCCTCTTCGTCCAGCACTTCGCATAAGAAAGACTGAAACAGCGCATCGTCATACAACTGACGCAGCGGGGAATCCGCTGCAATCATATCGTCCGTAATGCACCCTTTGGTGCTGTTCACTTCGCGGTTGCGTGGATGGCTGTCGCTGAAGCCGGCATCCGTTTTCATCAGGTAAACGTTGTGCTGACTGACAGTGTAATAAGCCCGATCGCGCTGCGCATTGCCTTCTGCGACGATGGCCTGCAGGGCGGCAGGCTGCAAAAAATGACGCAACACCAGCGCGCCGTGTTGATTAAGTTGCCTGCGACAGTCTTGACGCCAGGCGTGGTCGGTCAGAGGATGTAAGTCAGTACGTACCAGGGCTTTGGGCATCGTCGCGGTCTCATAATGAAGGGATGAATTGTCACACTAGCCTGCCCGGCATCAGCTGAATACCAATAAATCGTTAATACCCTGATAAGGAATGCTTAATGCCCAACCCGCCATCGCGCCTGCCTAAAATCAACGTGATTCAGTCATTTAAAGTGGCTGCGGAAACCGGCAGCCTGACCAGGGCCGCGGCACAGCTGGCCTTAACCCCTGCGGCGGTGAGTCAGCAAATTCGCCAGCTTGAAGATCATCTTGGCTGCGTCCTGTTTTTACGTACGCAACAGGGTGTGATGCTGACGGAGACGGGCAAGCAGTATCTTCGCTATGTCACGGAAGCCTTTGCGGTTCTCCAGCTTGGTCAGCGCAACATAGGACGCACTGAGACCGCCGCACAGCTTACGCTTTACACGCTGCCGGCGCTGGCGTCGAAATGGCTGTTGCCGCATCTGTGCCGCTGGCGTGAACGCTGTCCGGATGTCAGTCTTTCCTTACATGGCACGCACGCGGAGGTGGATTTTGCTCAAACGCCGGCCGACTTTGTGATGTGCTTCGGCGAGGAAGCGTATCCCAGACTGAATAAAGCGTATCTGTTTCATGATGAGGTGCTCCCGGTCGCCAGCCCGCGGCTGATCGACGCCTTTTCCCGCGAGGATCTGTTACGGCATGCGCCGCTGATTCATCTCGACTGGGGCAAAGAAGGGCGCTTTTTGCCAGACTGGTCGGGCTGGTTTGAGGCGAAAGGAATGGCTGTGCCAGCAGCTCGTCCAGCCATGACCTTTAACCTGACCTCGCTGGCGATTGATGCCGCCGTGGCCGGCGCTGGTGTGCTGCTGGGACAGCGCCGGATGATCGCCCAGGTGCTGGACCGGGGCGAACTGGTCATTGTAGATGCGCTCGCGTTGCCGCTCAGCAAGCCCTATTATCTGGCCTGGCCGAATCGCACGCTGAACCAGCCTGGCGCAGAGGCAATGATCGCCTGGTTAGGCGAGCTCGCCGCCCTGTAGGGCGGCGTAGGGGTTGCAGTTGAGCGCTTTCGCGACGTGAAGCGTTAGACTCAGGCCTCCCGGCCTTAACATATGACTGCTCCGCCGGGCTTAGCTCATCAGACTGACCTGCGCTGCTACGATGCGCCAGCCCTGCGGAAACTTCACCCAGGTCTGTTGCTGACGGCCAATTTTCTCCGTGCCCGCCCGGGTAAATTCGGTGCTGCACACCGCGTACGCGTCACCAAACGTGGTGATCACCGTATTGCGCAGCGTGCGGTCCAGCCCCGCCGACGGTCTTGCCGCGCGAAACGCGCGGATTTCATCGATGCCGTACAGGTTCTCGCCAGCGCCTAAGCGCACGGTCCGCGGATCGTGCCAGAACAGCTCATCCAGGACGGCAATGTCGTTGCCCGTCAGCGCCTTTTCATAACGGTAGAACGCGGCGGTAACGGCGTTCAGCACCTCGGGAAGATTAATCGCGTCAGTATTCATTGTGCTCCTGCCCTGCGGATGGGCGAAAATGTCAGTCCTTGTTGTTCAAGGGCACAGGCTGCGCGTAAGACAGCCTGTTCGTTAAAGGGGGCGCCAATTAACTGCACGCCAATCGGTAAACCGCTCGCCGTCGTCATCGGCACAGTACAGACGGGAAGTCCAAGGAAGGAGATCGGCTGCGTCAGCATGCCCATGCTGGCCTTCGTCGGCAGATTCTGCCCGTTAATGGCAATCGTTTCCTGACCAATTAACGGCGCGCTACATGGCGTGGCAGGGGCGATAAGCACATCGTACTGCGCAAACAGCGGGACGACCTGCTGCTGAAAGTGGCGGCGGAAGCGCTGGGCCTGAACATACCATGCCGCGGGCAGCATCGCACCAGCCAGCAGGCGTTCACGCGAATGGGGCTCAAACAGGTCGGGCTGCTGACGCAGCGCAGGCAGGTAATGATTGCCGCCTTCAGAGGCGGTCATAATAAAGGCGGCCGAGCGTGCTAACTCAGCCTCCGCGATTACCACGTCGTCCTGAGCCTGTAACGCCTGCGCCACCTGTAATTGCGCCGCGCGGGCATCATCATTACACCAGGTCGAAAAGAAGCCGCCCAGTACGGCACAGCGCAAATCCTGTGCACCGTTTTTCAACTGCGGTAAGGTGGCTGCCAGCGGGCGATCGGCCTGGAAGGCGTCCGTGCTGTCGTGCCCTTGCAACAGATCGTAAACCAGGGCCAGATCGTCCACCCGACGGGCGAAGGGACCGATATGATCCAGGCTGGCGACAAACGGATGGCTGCCGCTGCGGGATAAGCGGCCAAAAGTCGGTTTCAGGCCAAAAATCCCACACAGGGAAGCCGGGACGCGGATTGAGCCGTTGGTGTCCGTCCCCAGCGAGAAAGGCACCAGTCCCGCTGCCACGGCGGCGGCCGAACCGCCGGATGAGCCGCCCGCAATGCGCGCCAGATCATGCGGGTTGTGCGTCGCCCCATAGTGGGTATTTTCGGTGGTAAAACCGTAGGCATAGGCATCCATGTTGACCATGCCGGAAAGCAGGGCACCGGCCTGCTGAAGTTGGGTGATGGCAAAGGCATCCCGGGTTGCGGTCGGACGCTGACGAAACAGTCTGGCCCCCGCCAGGGTAGTGTAACCCTGCACGTCAAACAGGTTTTTTACCGCATAGGGAATGCCCGCCAGCGGCGGTAAGGTCTCGCCGCGCAGGCGTTGCTTGTCTATCGCATCCGCTTCCTGCACCATCCGCGTTGCGGTGATATCCGTCCAGGCATTAAGCTGCGGATTCTGTTTCTCAATCACGGTCAGTGTCTGCTCCGCCACTTCACGGGCGCTGATATCACCGTGCTGAATCGCCTGCTGAAGTGCCTGAATGGAAACCTCGTCTGGTCTCATGCTTTGTACACTCCTGCGACTTCGAGCCGGTCGTCCAGCGGATAAGCCATCAACGGGGCCGCCATATCGGCAATGCGCGTCATCTGTTGTAGCAGGGCGGCACGGCGATCCTCGTCCAGTTCCACGTTCAGGATTTGCTCCATTTGGGCAATATAGGCTGCCCAGTCACTCTGATTCATGATTTACTCCTGTCAGAAACCGGCGGCGCTGCCGTTGCTGCGCGGATCGCTTGCGCCTTCAAACATACCGTTGTTGTGACGAACAATGGCACCTGCATGGCCGACGGCCTCACTGTAGGCCGGCAGCGACTCCACGTCATGTCCTAACGCACGTAGCGCCTCCAGGGTGTCGGGCGCGAAGCGACTTTCCAGTTTGAGCGAGTCCGACAGCTGGCCCCAGGTCCGCCCCAGCAGCCAGCGAGGTGCGCTAACGGCCTGCTGCAGCGGCAGGCGCTGAATAACATGGCGGGTAAAAATGGCTGCCTGAGTTTGCGGCTGGCCATCGCCGCCCATGGAGCCGTATACCATGGTGCGACCATCCTTCAGGCGTGCGGCGGCAGGATTCAGCGTATGGAAGGGTTGTTTACCGGGCGCCAGCGCCAGCATATGGTCGGGATCGAGGCTAAAAGCCGCTCCCCGGTTTTGCCAGACAAGTCCGGTGCCGGGCACCACTACACCGCTGCCAAACTCATGATAAATACTTTGGATAAAGGAAACGGAAAGCCCGCTGCTGTCCATCACGCCCATCCAGACGGTATCGCCAGGCCCGCGACCGGTTCCCCAGGGCGCAGCGCGATCATCCTGAATCTGGCTGGCGAGGGTGGCGAGGGTTTCGCCGTCAAGCAGTGCCTGCAGATCCTCAACCACATGGCGGGGATCGGTAATATGCTGATCCCGAAGGGCAAACGCTTTTTTGGTGGCTTCGACGATACGGTGGATCGTTTGCACCTCATCTGCGTTCGCCATGTCCAGATGATCCGTGATGCCCAGTATGGCCAGCGACACCATACCTTGTGTCGGTGGAGTGATATTCCAGATATCGCCTTCGCTGTGGCGAATATGGAGCGGCGTGACGCGGCGAGCCCGTTGCTGCTGTAAATCCGCTAGGGTGATGGGAATGCCCAGATTGACCATTTCTTCCGCAAGGTGCTGTGCCAGCGTGCCGCGATAAAAACTGTCCAGACCTTCTTCGCTCAGCAGGCTCAATGTACGGGCTAAATCAGGCTGGGTGAAACGGCTGCCTTCCGCTGGCACATCGCCGTCCGGTAAAAACGTGGCGGCAAAGCCAGGCAGATGCTGTAGCTCGTCGCGCTTCGTCCGCGTCGCAGCGGCTTGTGAGGCGGTGACGGGAATGCCATCGGCAGCATAGCGAACAGCATCGCGGAGTAAGCGCGGTAAAGGCAGGGTGGTTCCCCCCAGTTCTGCGGACAGGTCCAGTGCCGCCTGCCAGCCGCTCACCGTGCCCGCCACCGTCAGGGCCGCTTTAGGCCCACGATGAGGGATATGGGTTTCCCCCTTATAGAAGTCAAAATTCGCCAGCGAACCCGCTCTGCCACTGCCATCAATGCCAACCGGATCGCCTTTGCCTGGCATGATCAGCCAGAATCCGTCACCGCCCAGCCCATTCATGTGCGGATAGACCACCGCAATCGTCGCCGCGGCGGCCACCATGGCCTCAATCGCGTTCCCCCCTTCCCGCAGTACCGCCAGCGCACTTTCACTGGCCAGATGATGCGGCGTCACGGCCATGCCTAACGGGGCCAAATTGCTCTGAATCATGCTCTTCTCATTCTGTTTTTCAGGGTACAAAGCAAAAGGTTAAGCAAGAGCCGTTCCAGTTTTTAAGAAGACAACGTCTCTGGACAGGTTTATCTGGCCCAAATTATGCTAGCTTCTGTGGCAATCCCGCGATTGAAACAAAAGTTACAGGACCTGAATGAAACAGCTTGATGAGCGACTCAGAACGCATTACCCCCAGCTTTCGCTGCAGGAGCAGCGTATAGCCGACTTTATTTTTGACCACTTTGATGACCTGATTAGCTATAACAGTGCCGAGCTGGCACGCCTGAGCGGTGTCTCAAAAGCCACGGTGAGCCGACTGTTTAAGCGCCTGGGCTATGACAAATATAAAGACATGCGCGATGAGCTTCGTACCCTGCGCCAGAGCGGTATGCCGTTAACGGATAACCGGGATGCGGTACAGGGAAATACCCTGCTGTCGCGGCATTACAAGCAGGAAATGGCCAATCTGACACAATGGGTTAACAGCATTGATCCCCAGCAATTCGCCGATGTGATCGCCCAACTGGCGCAGGCAAAGCGTATCTATATTGTTGGCATGCGTAATGCCTATCCGGTGGCGCTGCATCTGCGTCAGCAGCTCATTCAGACGCGTGCTCAGGTGCATATTCTGCCCCAGCCGGGCCAGACGCTGGCAGAGGATTTGGTGGACATCACGCCGGAGGACATGGTGGTCGTGATTGCGTTTCGCCGCCGCACCCGCATTATTCAGCCGTTAATGCAGCAGCTGCAAAACGCAAGGATTCCGGTACTGGCGCTGTGTGAGCCTCAGGCGCAGAGCGTGATTTCACTGGCGCGCTGGCAGTTTTGCGCCCCGCTGGACAGCGTCTCCGCCTTCGACAGCTACGCTTCGGCCATGAGCCTGGTGAACCTGCTCGCCAACGCCCTGCTGCATGAATTACTGGCGCTGGGGCGGCCGCGTATTCATCAGATTGCCGATCTTTATCAGCACCTTGATGAGCTGGAGCACCGTTAGTAGGCACCATTTTGGTGCTTTGCCCCTTTTTGGACCGTCTCCCGGGGTGACTCGGGAATCGTATCGAGCTTAGTAAAAGCCGCCATTTCAGCGTTAATCCGCATTTATCTCCCTCCCGTTGCGTTGGCACATTAGTTGCAGAATGCCAATCATAAGAATCTTTTGTTTCACACAATTTCACCGGGGTGCATAATGAAAAAAGTATTAATGGCCGTTGTCGCGGCAGCCGTACTGATGGCACAGGCTGGCAGCGTGCTGGCGGATCAACTGCAGGACATCCAGAAACGCGGCGTGCTGCGGGTGGCAGTACCGCAGGATTTCCCACCGTTTGGCTCCGTGGGGACCGATCTGCAACCGCAGGGCTATGACATCGACATGGCAAAGTATCTGGCCAAACAGATGAAACTTAAGTTGCAACTGGTGCCGGTCAGCAGTGCCAACCGTGTGCCTTATCTGCAGACGGACAAGGTGGATCTGGTGATCTCCAGCATGGGGAAAAATCCTGAGCGTGAAAAGGTAATTGATTTCAGCCGGGCTTACGCGCCGTTCTTTCTGGGCGTTTTTGGACCTAAAGGCGATCATCTGAAAGATCCCGCCGCGCTGAGCGGCAAGTCGGTGGGTGTCACCCGTGGTGCGGTGGAAGATATGGTGCTGAGCGAGGTGGCGCCGAAAGACGCGCAGGTGAAACGTTATGAAGATAACAACACCACGTTATCAGCCTACCTCTCCGGACAGGTGCAGTATGTCGCTACCGGCAACCTGGTCGTCGCAGCCATTACGCGTCAGAACCCGGCTAAAGCCCCTGTTGCGCAGTTCATGCTGAAAGACTCGCCGTGCTATATCGGACTGAAAAAAGACGAGCCGGCACTGAAAGAGAAAGTGAATGCGCTGATCGACCAGGGCATTAAAGACGGCACGCTGAACAAAATGTCCGAAGAGTGGCTGAAAGCGCCGCTGCCAGCCAACCTGGGCGCATAAGGACGGGGCAATGACCGGGCAACTTAATTTCCCTGCATTATTGCCGTACTGGCCGGAGTTGCTCTCCGGCCTGTGGGTAACGATCCAGTTAACGGTGCTGGCGACGGTCGGCGGCGTCAGTATCGGTATTATCGGCGCGGCGCTGCGCAGCGGTAAACCCAGTTGGTTAAGCCGCCTGTGGGGCATCTATGTCGAACTGATTCGTAATACGCCGTTTGTGGTGCAGCTGTTCTTTATTGTGTTCGGTTTACCCAACCTGGGGCTGAAACTCACCGCAGGGGAAGCCGCACTGCTGGCGATGCTGGTTAACCTGGGTGCCTATAGCACGGAAATTATCCGGGCGGGCATTCAGGTCACGCCAAAAGGGCAGTGGGAAGCCGGTCGGGTGCTGGGATTAACGCGCAGCCAGACCTTTCTGCGCGTGGTGTTGCCACCGTCGCTGCAACGGATTTATCCGGCGCTGGTGAGTCAGTGCATCATTGTGATGCTGGGATCGTCGGTCGTCTCGCAGGTCTCCTACGAGGAGCTGACCTTTGCCGCCAACCTGATTCAGTCACGCACGTTTTTGAGTTTCGAAGTCTACTCGGTGACCACGTTGATCTACCTGGCGTTGTCGATAGTGATGCGTCAGCTGCTGCTGGCGATTGGCCGCAAGTGGCTGGGGGTGCAGGCATGATGACAACCTTTACCGACTGGGACATCGTGCGCAACCTGCTGCTGGCCGCGCGCTGGACGATTGCCCTGTCGCTGGTGGCCTTTTTAGGCGGTACGCTCGTGACGTTACCTCTGCTGTTTTTACGTCTGTTAAAGCGTAAATGGCTGACGCGAATCATTCGCGCGTACACCGAGCTGTTCCAGGGCACACCGCTGCTGATGCAGCTGTTTCTGGCTTTCTTTGGCGTCGGGCTGTTTGGCATCGACGTTGCGCCCTGGACCGCTGCGTCGCTGGCGCTGACCTTTTATACCAGCGCCTATTTGCTGGATATCTGGCACGGCAGTATTCAGGCGCTGCCAAAAGGGCAGTGGGAAGCGTCACGCTGCCTCGGCCTGAACTTTGGTCAGACGCTCACGCGGGTGATTGCGCCTCAGGCGATCCGTATTGCGATTGCCCCGACAGTGGGGTTTGCCGTGCAGGTCATTAAAGGCACCGCGCTGGCCTCCATTATCGGATTTGTCGAGCTGACCAAAGCCGGCACCATTTTGAATAACGTGACCTACCAGCCGTTTAAAGTCTTTGGGCTGGTGGCACTGGGCTACTTCCTGATGTGTTATCCGCTGTCGCGTTACAGCCAGTATCTGGAGAAAAAATTCAATGCCGCTCATCACCATTAATCAGGTCCAGAAGTATTACGGCACCAACCATGTTTTGAAAGGCGTGGATCTGGATATCGATATGGGAGAAGTGATCTCGATTATCGGTCGCAGCGGTTCCGGCAAAAGTACACTGCTGCGCTGCATGAACGGGCTGGAAGGCTATCAGGATGGCAGCATTAAACTCGGCGGCATGACCATCACCGACCGCGACTCACAGGCGCGCGAAATCAGCCGCTCCGTAGGGATGGTATTTCAGAACTTCAACCTGTTCCCACATATGACGGCGCTGGAAAACGTCATGCTGGCACCGCGTCGGGTTCTGAAAAAAAGTCAGGCCGAGTGCCGCGAACTGGCAGCCCGTATGCTGGAAAAAGTGGGGCTGGGCGAGCGGCTGGATTATTACCCGTCCAGCCTGTCAGGCGGACAGCAACAGCGCGTAGCCATTGCCCGCGCACTGGCCATGGAACCCCGGGTATTACTGTGTGATGAGATCACCTCAGCCCTGGACCCGGAGCTGGTCGGCGAAGTGCTGAAAGTGCTGGAGCAACTTGCCGCCGAAGGCATGACGTTAATTCTCGTCACCCATGAAATGAACTTCGCCCGCGATGTGGGCGATCGTGTGGTCTTTATGCATCAGGGGCGCGTCTGGGAACAGGGGGACAGCAAAACACTGTTTGCCCATCCGCAGACGGCGGAGCTAAAGCAGTTTATTTCCTCTGTGCGTCTGTGAGTGCTTAACAAGGAATTCACTATGGATATCTCTCAATTTTCGCAAATTAATCCGCCTCAGCGCCTGTTAATGGGCCCCGGTCCGATCAACGCCGATCCGCGTGTGCTGCGCGCGATGTCGAGCCAGTTGCTCGGACAATATGATCCGGCGATGACCCATTACATGAATGAAGTGATGGCGCTCTATCGCGGCGTGTTCCGCACCGAAAACCGCTGGACGCTGCTGATCGACGGTACCTCACGCGCCGGTATTGAAGCGATCCTGCTGTCGGCGATTCGCCCTGGCGATAAGGTGCTGGTGCCGGTCTATGGCCGTTTTGGTCATCTGCTGTGTGAAATTGCCCGTCGCTGCCGGGCCGATGTGCACACCATTGCGGTGCCGTGGGGAGAGGTGTTTACGCCCGATCAGATCGAAGATGCGATTAAAAAAGTAAAACCGCGTTTGCTGTTGACCGTACAGGGCGATACCTCAACCACTATGCTGCAGCCGCTGGCGGAGCTGGGGGCGATCTGCAAAAAATATGGTGTGCTGTTTTACACCGATGCCACGGCGTCGCTGGCGGGCAATGCGCTGGAAACCGATGCATGGGGCCTGGACGCGGTGTCCGCCGGCATGCAGAAATGCCTGGGTGGTCCGTCAGGAACTTCGCCGATCACGCTGAGCGATGAGATGGCAGCGGTGATCCGCCAGCGCAAATGCGTAGAGCAGGGGATCCGCACGGATGCGCACCAGGATGGCGATGACGAGATGATCTACTCCAACTATTTCGATCTCGGCATGATCATGGATTACTGGGGCCCGGAACGCCTCAATCATCACACTGAAGCGACCAGCGCCCTGTTCGGCGCGCGTGAATGCGCGCGTCTGATTCTGCAGGAAGGGCTGGATAACGGGATTGCGCGCCACAAGCTGCACGGCGAAGCGATGTTAAAAGGCATTCAGGGGATGGGGCTGGAAACCTTTGGCGATCTCAGCAACAAAATGAGTAACGTGCTGGGCGTAGTGATCCCTCAGGGCGTCAATGGCGATGAGGTCCGTAAGCTGATGCTGGAAGATTTCGGCATTGAAATCGGCACGTCGTTTGGTCCGCTGCACGGCAAAGTCTGGCGCATCGGCACAATGGGTTACAACGCGCGCAAAGACTGCGTGATGCAAACCCTGGCCGCGCTGGAAATGGTGTTGTCGCATGTCGGTTACCGTACGCCACAGGGCGCGGGCTCGCAGGCGGCATGGAACCACTACGGGAGCCATGCATGATGATGAATGCCAGCGAGGCTCAGGTTGCCGCCCGGCGCGTGATGGCGCGCTGTGATGCGCTGGCTGAGATCAGTGAAAGCGAACAAGGGCTGACAAGGGTTTATCTGTCGCCGGAACACCTGCGTGCCAACGCGCGCGTCGGTGAGTGGATGCAGGCCGCCGGTATGACGGTCTGGCAGGATGAAGTCGGCAATATCTGCGGCCGCTACGACGCCGCCCAGCCTGGCGCACCTGCGCTGCTGCTGGGCTCGCATCTGGACACGGTTCGTAATGCGGGCCGCTATGACGGCATGCTGGGCGTGCTGAGCGCGATTGAAACCGTGCAGTGGCTCCACGATCGCCAGCGTCGCCTGCCCCTGGCCATTGAAATCATCGGCTTTGGTGATGAAGAAGGCACGCGTTTTGGCATTACCCTGCTGGGCAGTCGCGGCATTACCGGCACCTGGCCTGACAGCTGGTCGACCCATCCTGACGGCAATGGCATTACGGTGGCACAGGCGATGCAGGATGTCGGCCTGGACGCCAGCCAGATCTCACGTGCCGCGCGTAACGTCAGCGACATCGTGGCCTATCTTGAACTGCACATAGAGCAGGGGCCTTGCCTGGAGCAGGAAGATCTCGCGTTGGGTGTGGTTACCGCGATCAACGGTGCCCGTCGCCTCAATTGCTGTTTCACCGGTGAGGCCGGTCATGCCGGAACCGTACCCATGGCGCATCGTAAAGACGCGCTGGCCGCTGCCGCAGAGTGGATGGTATTCATCGAGCATACCACGCGCGATCAGACTTCACCGCTGGTCGCCACGGTGGGCACGCTGAACTGCGCGCCGGGCGCGGTGAACGTCATTCCGGGGGAGGTGCATCTGTCGCTGGATGTGCGTGGACCCGAGGACGCGCCACTTGAATCGTTGCTGTCCTCGTTGCTGACCCAGGCGGAAGCCATTGCACTGCGTCGCGGTTTAACCTTTAGCGCGCAGGAGTATTACCGTATCGCGGCAACGGCCTGCGATGCCGGATTGCAACAGGCGCTGAGCCACGCGGTAGAAACCGTTCAGGGACGCTGCCTGGCGCTGCCCAGCGGGGCGGGTCATGATGCTATTGCCATTGCAGAGCGCTGGCCGGTGGGGATGCTGTTCGTGCGTAACCACCGCGGCATCAGCCACCATCCGGCAGAATCGGTGAATGAAGCCGATGTCGCGCCAGCGGTTCAGGCCTATTTGCAGACGATTTGCCACCTTGCGGAGCAGCATTAATATGGATCTGGATACCTTTAACCAGTTACCGGAAGCCGCTGCACAGCTTGCCCTGTCCCACTGCGTTGCGCTGCCGCACTGGCAGCTGGCGCTGGTGGCGGCCCGCCCGTTTCACAGCCTTGATGCCCTGCTGGCTGAAGCACAACGGCTGACACAGGACTGGCAGGAGGACGATCTGAATCAGGCGCTCTCCGCTCATCCACGTATCGGGGAAAAGGCGCAGGGCAACGAGAAGGAAAAACAGTTGTCGCGTAGCGAACAGGCGGCCATGCAACACGCAGACGACGCGTTACATCAGGCCATGGTGCGGGGCAATCAGGCATATGAGGCGCGCTTTAAACGGGTATTTTTGATTCGGGCCAAAGGACGCAGCGCACAGACGCTGCTTGATGAACTCACTCGGCGGCTGGACAACAGCCCGGAAACCGAGCAACAGGAAGCCCTGGCGCAGTTGCGGGAAATCACCCTGCTGCGCTTAAAGGAGAGTTTTTCATGAGCACCATCAGCACTCACATTCTGGATACGGCGCTGGGAAAACCCGCGCCGGGCGTTGCCATGTTGCTGGAACAGCACACGGCACAAGGCTGGACTCCCTGTGCACAAGGCGTCACAGATAACGATGGTCGTCTGAAGGATCTGACACCTGAGCCACTTGCGCCTGGGCAGTATCGCCTCACGGCAGATATTGGCGCCTACTTTCGCGCGGACGGACGGGAAACCTTATACGTCAGCGCACAAATTGATTTTGTCCTCACGGAAAGCGGCAGCCATTACCACTTGCCCTTTTTGATATCCCCCTGGAGCTGGTCCACCTATCGCGGCAGCTGACGGGTCCATCGGGCGCAGCTTTTTTTTCGCTGCGCTTGAAAGCTAATGGCTATCAATACCTTCGGCCCATCCGACTATATTCCTGCTAACGCCAGGGTTATCTTAGCGATGACAATGTGAAGGCAACGGAGCCGATAATGAGCACGCCAAAAGATAATGATGTAGCCGCTTCAGGTAAATGTCCCTTTCATCACGGTAAATCGGAAGAAGAAAGCGTTCTGGCTCGTGGAGCCGGTAGTGGTACCAGCAATCGCGACTGGTGGCCAAATATGCTGCGCGTGGATCTGCTGAACCAGCACTCCAAGCGCTCTAATCCCCTCGGCGAGAACTTCAACTACCGCGAAGAGTTCAGCAAACTGGACTATTCCGCACTGAAAGCCGATATCCGGGCGTTGCTCACCGACTCCCAGTCATGGTGGCCTGCCGACTGGGGCAGCTACATTGGTCTGTTCATCCGCAAGGCGTGGCACAGTGCCGGCACATACCGCACTATCGATGGCCGTGGCGGCTCCGGTCGTGGTCAGCAGCGTTTCGCGCCGCTGAACTCCTGGCCTGACAACGTCAGCCTGGACAAAGCCCGTCGCCTGCTGTGGCCGGTCAAATCGGCATAGGAGGCAGGCATCTCAGCCTGCTCCCCTGCCACACCACCCGGCATGCGGGCCCGCACCGGGCGGTTCGAAAGTTTGAGGTTACACGAGTCGGGGTAAACCTTGTCTGTCGAACCACGC
>NZ_VZPF01000037.1 GCF_008801695.1 Pantoea stewartii subsp. stewartii | reverse complement strand
GACGTGGTTGCGTTACGTCATCGGTCATATACAGGACTGGCCGGTGAACCGGGTCCGCGATCTGCTGCCATGGAAGGTCGAGCTTCCCTCTGCCTGAACGTCAATACGGTCTGAATGCGACGCTTACGCTTAATGCAGAATAAAACATTATGGTTACAAAATAATCTACCTCCTTCACAATTGATAACATTGAGAATATTTGACGCTGAAGGGAAAAAACGATTGCATGACGTGTGCGGCAGGAAAGCCTGTGCCAGTGACAGGCATAAAAAAGCCGTCCTGGCAGACGGCTTAATCACGGCGGTGAGGATCAGTGAAGAACGGAATGCATGCTGCTGGTGGCAACATGCTCTTCATCTTCACCCATCATCAGCAGGTTGTTGGCGAAGGCTTCCATGATGACCATGGAAATTTCTTCTTCGCTCTGCTTCATGAAATGCGAAAACTGGCCGAAGGTTAATCCGGCTGTGATCATCATCGACTGGCACACAATCAGCTTCGGCAGATTGTCATCCTGAATATCGATAAACGCTTTCACCGTTAACGAACTGGCGTTAATTTGCGACAGGTCACCCACCAGCGGAATTAACGCCGTCGGCTTCACTTCCGCCAGTGCTGAAAACAGAATGACGTTGTCTACCAGGTCGATTTTAGCGTCAAACACCCCGTCGAAGTTTTGCATATGCGGCAAATGCAGCGCCTGACAAGCATCACATTCAAACCAAGTGATATTTTGCTGATCCAGCCAACGACGCAGCAGGTCGATATCCGGAACGACAAGAGAATCCATTGTAAAATCCCATGGGGTGATAAATAAGCGACTTAGCTTACGGAAAAATGTGGTGAGTTTCCACGAAAACCACTGAAAAGCGCGGGTCAACCTGCGGTTTTAGGACGGTGCCCGGGGGTAGCGTACCGCTCAATATGATCGATCATCATACCTGCAATGTTAAGACCACTTGTAGTTTCAATACCTTCCAGACCGGGCGAGGCATTCACTTCCATCACCAGTGGACCGCGATTTGAACGCAGAATATCTACACCCGCGACATCCAGCCCCAACACCGCCGCCGCTTTAACGGCCATCAGACGTTCCTGCTCACTGATGTCAACGATGCGGGCTTTGCCGCCCCGGTGCAAATTCGAACGAAAATCGCCCTCTTTTGCCTGACGCTCAATAGCCGCCACGACCCGGTCGCCAATCACCAGACAGCGTACATCGCATCCGCGCGCTTCCTGAATAAACTCCTGCACCAAAATATGCGCATTCAGTCCACGAAACGCATCGATGACACTTTCAGCCGCCTGGCGGGTTTCCGCCAGAACCACGCCGATGCCCTGCGTGCCCTCGACGAGCTTTACCACCAGCGGCGCACCGCCCACCATGGCGATCAGGTCCTGTGTATCATCGGGCGACGAGGCGAACCCGGTCACCGGCATGTCGATGCCATCACGGGCGAGCAGTTGCAGGGAACGCAGTTTGTCCCGGGCACGCGTGACCGCAGCGGACTCATTGAGTGGATAGCTGCCGCACATCTCAAACTGGCGCAGCACCGCCGTGCCATAGAAGGTGATTCCGGTACCGATACGGGGAATCACGGCATCGAAGTGACCCAGCAACTCGCCACGATAATGGATACCGGGCGAGGCAGAATTGATGTTTATGTAGCAGGAAAGAGAATCAATGATTTGTACAAAATGACCACGCTGTTCGGCGACTTCACGTAAACGGCGGCAGGAATAGAGCGATCCATCGCGCGACAGAATAGCAATTTTCATCAATTAAAATCCTTGGGTTGTATTAGCGTGTTGCCCAGCCCTGCTGATGCAGGTAGTCCAGCATAAACGGGCGCGTTTCTTTAATAATCAGGCGCTGAATCAACTGACTCCAGGTTTCGCTGCGCTGGTTGCTGTCGCGTTGTTCGTAATAGAGCGCCGTCCGGTTATCGTAATCAGCCAGCACGGCCGGATCCACTGGTTGATAGCGATTTTCATGCACTAACATGGCCTGGGGAATACGCGGCTTCACATCCGGCACCGATTCGGGATAGCCCAGACAAAAACCAAACAGCGGCAGGACAAATTTTGGCAGCCCCAGCAGTTCTGTTACCTGAGCGATATTGTTACGGATGCCACCAATAAAAACGCCGCCCAGCCCCAGCGACTCTGCTGCAACCATGGCATTTTGCGCCATCAGCGCCGTATCGACACAGCCCAGCAGCAGTTGTTCTGCGCGGCCCAGCTGCGCATCAGGACAAATTTGCAGATGACGATTAAAGTCAGCACAAAATACCCAAAACTCAGCGGCTTCCCCTACCCATGTCTGTCCGCCTGTTAATGTCACCAGCTGCTCACGCATGGCCGGATCGGTGATACGGATGATGGATGAGCACTGCAAAAAGCTGGACGTGGACGCCGATTGCGCCGCAGCAATAATCGCTTCGCGCTGTTCAGCGCTTACCGGCTGGTCAGTGAACGCGCGAATTGAACGGTGGCTGCACAGTAAATCGATTGTCGGTGTCATAAAGTCTCCAGCTGATTTATCTTTTTTTGTCGGAAAGGTTGAACAACTGCGGCGCAAGCGCTTTCGCACTGCGCCACATCAGGAGCCAGGCGGCAGGCAACATTAGCAGAATGCCGATGATAAACAGCGCGGTAGCCAGCCCGGGTGTAGCCAGGCGGCCCGGCAGGCCAGGGAACCTGTGATTCACAACCAGCAATGCACTGGCAATCAGTAACCCACCCAGCGCTTCCATCACCAGCAGTGCTTTCGGCAATTTAGCGACGTTTTGCATGCGTTTCTCCTGCCTCAAGGCCAATCGCCCCCCAATTATGGTTAACATCCGCAAATTTGCACATCAGAGGTGTCGGGATTGTTCCGCTCTGCCGACGTGCGACGGATTCATCGGGGACGGGCATTAGACTAACAGGTAATTCCTGCTTTCTTTAAGCGCAACGAGCGGGCATCATAAGCGGCTTTTCTGACGTGATTCCGTGTCACTCACACGACGTCCCTTGCAAGGAGTTTTCGATGATTGCTGTTATTTTTGGTCGTCCCGGCTGCCCGTACTGCGTTCGCGCAAAAGAACTGGCTGATAAACTGCAAGCTGAGCGTGATGATTTCAACTATCAATACGTAGATATTCAGGCGGAAGGCATTACTAAAGCGGATTTAGAGGCCAGTGCGGGGAAACCGGTCAGCACCGTGCCGCAAATTTTCCTGGATGAGCAGCATATTGGTGGTTATACCGAGTTTGCCGCATGGACGAAAGAGAATCTGGGCTTCGTGGCCTGATTTCGCTCACCCGGTCAGCGCGCTGACCTCACGGGTGAGTTCTTCGTTGCCTGTATCAGATACCGTTCGCAGAGTGCCGGGTCTCTGATGCAGGCCGTTCCGGCCTTACTGTCTGATTGCCACAATCAGCTTCATCAGTCTGACCAGCAATGCGCCGCATCCTGCCCAGAACATCCCGCTCAGGCTCCAGCCCATAATATAGTCCCAGCGTGCCGGCACAGCGAAAATACCGTGCAGCAACAGCGCCGCCAGCAAGGTGCCAACAGAGGCCATGATCAACGTACTTTTCAGCGGTGCCGAGTGCTGCATAAACGCCATCAATCCACCCGGCAGTAAAAAAAGCAATAATGCAGGCTGACTGTGCAACGCATGTTTATCCAGGGCACAAAAATCCTGGGCAAAAATAAACACCAGACAATAAAGCAGACCTCCTGACAGACAGGTCGCCCAAAAATAATAACGCTGCGGCATAACTCCCCACTCATTTAAAACACGCCAAAACATCGCTTTTGACCTTGATGAGCCTGGTGGAAATAAAAATAAACAGTCGTTTTGTGTAAGAATGAAAGTCGCCAATGGCTGAGAAAGTATTTTCTGATTAGAATATTACCCGCGTTATCCGCTCAGTCATTATGGATGACGTAACGGCACGCTTACGGTCTGGACAAGATAGCGAAAAACAGACCACTCTTCAATACGTTACACGTAAACAAGAAGTTAAAATGTTGAATGTTAACATCGCAGAATTGTTAAGAAGTAATGACATTTTGTTATTATTTTTCGTACTGGCGTTGGGACTTTGCTTAGGAAAATTACGTTTTGGCTCCGTCCAGCTCGGAAATTCCATTGGCGTATTAGTCGTTTCGTTATTATTAGGCCAGCAACACTTCTCGATGAATACCGATGCCCTGAGCCTGGGCTTTATGCTGTTTATTTTTTGTGTCGGCATTGAAGCCGGCCCTAACTTTTTCTCAATTTTCTTTCGGGACGGGAAAAATTATTTCATGCTGGCCATCGTCATGGTCGCCAGTGCTCTGCTGCTGGCGCTGGGCTTTGGCAAGCTTTTCGGCTGGGACATCGGTCTCACCGCCGGTGTTCTGGCGGGTTCGATGACGTCGACGCCAGTCCTGGTGGGCGCGGGCGATACGCTGCGTCAGAGCATTAGCGACCCCAGGCAGTTAGGCATCATGCAGGATCAACTCAGTCTGGGCTATGCGGTTACCTATCTGGTGGGGCTGGTCAGCCTGATTTTCGGTGCACGTTATCTGCCACGTCTGCAGCATCAGGATCTGTCCACCTGTGCTCAACAGATTGCGCGTGAGCGCGGTCTTGATGCCGACAGTCAGCGTAAGGTTTTTCTGCCCGTTATTCGCGCCTATCGCGTGGGCCCGGAGCTGGTGGAATGGAGCGGCGGTAAAAATCTGCGCGAGCTGGGCATCTATCGCCAGACGGGCTGCTATATCGAACGTATCCGACGCAACGGTATTCTCGCCAGCCCCGATGGCGATGCTGTGCTCCAGCTGGGCGATGACATTTCGCTGGTGGGCTACCCGGATGCGCACGCGCGCCTGGATCCCAGTTTCCGCAACGGGAAAGAAGTCTTTGATCGCGATTTGCTCGACATGCGAATCGTGACCGAGGAGATTGTGGTGAAAAATCACAATGCCGTGAACAAGCGGCTGAGCAAACTCAACCTGACCGATCACGGCTGCTTTTTAAACCGCGTCATTCGCAGTCAGATAGAAATGCCTATTGACGACAATATTATGCTGAACCAAGGCGATGTGTTGCAGGTCAGCGGGGAAGCCCGCCGGGTGAAAAGCGTCGCCGATCGCATCGGCTTTATTGCTATTCACAGCCAGATGACCGACTTACTGGCTTTCTGCGCCTTTTTTATCATCGGCCTGATGACAGGACTGATCACGTTCCAGTTCAGCAACTTCAGTTTTGGCATCGGTAACGCGGCCGGGCTGTTATTTGCCGGTATCATGCTGGGCTTCCTGCGGGCTAACCATCCTACCTTTGGCTATATTCCACAGGGTGCGCTGACGATGGTCAAAGAGTTTGGTCTGATGGTGTTTATGGCAGGGGTTGGCCTGAGTGCAGGCAGTGGAATCGATCACGGTATTTCCAGTAACGGGGCGCTGATGCTGTTGTGCGGCCTGCTGGTCAGCCTGCTGCCGGTGGTGATTTGCTACCTGTTTGGTGCCTATATACTGCGCATGAACCGTGCACTGCTGTTTGGGGCGATTATGGGTGCCCGCACCTGCGCGCCAGCCATGGAAATTATCAGTGATACCGCGCGCAGCAATATTCCGGCTTTAGGCTATGCCGGCACCTATGCTATTGCCAACGTCCTGCTGACGCTGGCCGGCACGCTAATCGTCATTATCTGGCCGTTATTGCCCTTATAAAATTTTTTTACTGACGTCCAGAACTTTTTATTTTGATCACAGTCTGAATAAGTGCCACTGCTTTTCTTTGAAATCCCCAAATTGTGGAGCCCGCTGGTCTTTTTCCCGGCGGGTTTTTTTATGCCTGCTTTTCTCCCGTCCTATTTAACACAAAAAAGTCATAAAAGTTAAACCGCGTTGCAACCTCTGTGCAGATTAAGAACCTTGTGATGGACTCGCCGGGCATCTGGATTCAGGATAGCTGACTTAATTTGTTAGCAATGTGTGCTGGCAGATGCGACAGACTCCATCCGGTTTGACCTGCTTGTCAGGCTTTTTTTGGATCGAGAAAATCTGAACATCAGTAAAACGAGGAACCGTTCACGTAATGGAAGAATTAAACCGTACCCTGTTCACGGCGATTAACGCGACGCCCGACTCACCTCACTGGTTACTGCAGCTTGCCACGTTTATTGCCAGAGACGTCATTGCCATCGTGCCACTTTTGATTGTGGCGTTGTGGTTATGGGGCCCGCGCGATCAGGTTGCGTCACAGCGTGTGCTGGTGCTGAAAACCGGCATCGCGCTGCTTTACGCACTGGCGATATCCTGGTGCGTTGGTCAACTGTTACCGCATCCGCGGCCTTTCGCCATTGGTTTCGGTTATCAGTTTCTTCATCACGCACCTGACGACTCGTATCCGAGCGATCATGGCACCACCATTTTTACTTTTGCGCTGGCCTTTCTCTTCTGGCACCGCCTCTGGTCAGGCGTCATCCTGATGGTCGTAGGTACCGCAATCGCCTGGTCACGTATTTATTTGGGCGTGCACTGGCCAATGGATATGCTGGGCGGCTTGCTGGTAGGTATGCTGGGTTGTCTGGCGTCGCATCTTGCCTGGCAGCTTTATGGTGAACGCCTGTTGAATGTTCTTAACCCCGCTTACCGACTGCTGTTTGCGCTACCGATTCGTAAAGGCTGGACGCAGAGTTAATCTTTTGCTGATGTCGGCGTAAACGTACGTGGATTTCAGGGCCGAACGGGCCGCCTGCCGTAAAAAAGGGACGCCATCGCGTCCCTGATTGTTAGCTGAACCACTTCCCGAACCAGCCGTTGAACTTCATCATCACAAAATCGATCATCCGGCTGAAGAAGCCGCCCTCCGGCACATCCTGCAGCACGACCAGTGGCCGTTGTTCAATGGTTTTGCCATCCAGTTGGAAATTAATGGTGCCGACGACCTGATTTTTCTTCAGCGGCGCTTCTAACTGGGGCGATGACAGCGTATAGCTGGCTTTCAGGTTTTTCATCTGACCTTTTGGAATGGTCAGCGCGGCATCCTTCGCCACGCCCAGACTGACCTGACTCTGATCACCAAACCAGACGCGCTGCTGGGCGAACGGGGCATCCGCTTTTACTGGCGTAACCGTTTCGAAGAAGCGGAAACCCCACGTCAGCAGCTTTTCGCTTTCGCGGAAGCGAATGGCATCGCTGGCGGTGCCCAGCACCACCGAAATCAGTCGCATATCGCCCTCGGTTGCCGAGGCGACCAGATTATTACCTGCGCCTGACGTATGGCCCGTCTTGATGCCGTCAACGTTAAGGTTTGTGCTCCAGAGCAGACGGTTGCGGTTCATCTGGCGAATATGATTGAAGGTGAACTCTTTCTCTTTATTCAGTGCGTACTCTTCCGGCACGTCGCGGATCAACGCCTGACCAAGCAGCGCCATATCCCGTGCGGTACTGTACTGCCCTTCCGCATCCAGACCGTGTACCGTCATGAAATGTGTATTGGTCAGCCCCAGCGCTTTAACGTAGTTATTCATCAGCCCGATAAACGCGTCCTGACTGCCTGCCACATAGTCGGCCAGCGCGATACAGGCATCATTGCCTGACTGGATCACAATGCCTTTATTCAGCTCATGCACCGGAATACGATCGCCCGGTTTAAGAAACATCAGCGACGATCCGCGCAGTTTGGGGTTGCCGGTCGCCCAGGCATCCTGTCCTACGGTCACCATGTCATCAGGCTTAATTTTGCCGGCTTTAATTGCCTGCCCAACCACATAGCTGGTCATCATTTTCGTCAGGCTGGCTGGATCAAGCCGCTGGTCAGCATTGGACTCGGTCAGGACCTTGCCGCTGGCATAGTCGATTAAGATCCAGGCTTTGGCATCAATTTGAGGGGCATCCGGTGCCTGTACTGCCAATACAGTCATCGGTGCAATCAGTAGCAAAGAGGTGGCAGCGACGCGCCGCAGGTGAGATGAGAAGCTAGTTTTTGTCATGAGCTTGACCGGATTGTCCTTGTTAAAACGGAAAGTCAAAGGCGTGAAACCCTCTGTCAGAACGCTACCCGCTGGCGTGACTGAAAAAAACCGCTTAATCGTAAAGTTTTATAGATTTTAGTAGATTAACCCTGGCATGACCGCCGCGCGCGTGCCATTTTCCGGCAACAGTGTCGTCCATAAAAATGCGTTAAATTCCGAAATTTTCATCAGAAAGTTAAGGCCGTCACAAAACTGGGTTAACCTGACGCTATTCACTCGAGGAGAACCCGTATGGACCTGGCACTGTTTGATCTGGATGAAACGCTGATTAGTGAAGACAGCACCGGCCTGTGGCTGCGCTGGCTGGTTTCACAAGGCTTTGCGTCCAGTGAGCTGATTGAGGAAGAGCAGGCGCTTATGCGTCAGTATTACGCCGGGACGCTGTCCATTGAAGACTATATGCATAAAACGCTGTCCCCGTTAAGCGGCATGGCGACCCTGACGGTTGAGGGCTGGATCCGCCGCTTTATTCATCGCGACATTATGCCGCGCGTCTATCCTGAAGCCCGGGAACGTCTCAAATGGCATCAGTCACGTGGCGACAGAATCATTGTTATCTCCGCCAGCGGTGAACATCTGGTGACGCCGATTGCCCGCCAGTTAGGGGCCTGCGGTGCCCTCGCCATCGGTGTGGAAGTGGTGGATGAGCGCTACAGCGGCAACACCTACGGAACGATGACCTTTCAGCAGGGCAAAGTGACGCGGGTGGAAGAATGGAAAGCCCAGCGGCCGGATGAACACTACTCACATACCTGGGCTTACAGTGATTCTCTGAACGACCTGCCGATGCTGGTGCAGGCCGATTATGCTCACGTGATTAACCCTGCGGAACCGTTACGCCAGGAAGCCGAAAAACGCGGCTGGCCGGTTTACCACTGGGCGCGTTAAGTTAACCGCGGGAGGCGCTGGCGTCCTGCGCCAGCCCTACCTTCAGGAGCTTGCCGTTAGCTTCATCCGTCAACACATACAGATACCCATCCGGCCCCTGGCGAACATCGCGAATGCGTTCGTTTCGCTCACCCAGCAAGCGTTGCGCCTCAACGACTTTTTCACCGTTGACACGCAGTCGAATCAGTTGCTTCTCTTTCAGCGCCCCGATAAAGAGTGAATTTTTCCATTGGGGGAAACGGGCACTGTTATAAAAGGCCATGCCGCTTAGCGCTGGTGAAACTTTCCAGTAAAATACCGGCTGTTCCGTGCCCGCCACGTGCGTGCCTTTCGATTCAGGAACCTTGCTGCCGTTGTAATCAATGCCGTAGGTCGCCAGCGGCCAACCATAATTTTTCCCTTTTTCGATCACGTTGACCTCATCGCCACCGCGTGGGCCGTGCTCGCTTTCCCACATGACCTGTGTCCAGGGATTAAGCGCCAGGCCTTGTGGGTTACGTAAACCGTAGGCCCAGATTTCAGGCCGGGCACCCTGCCTGCCCACGAAAGGATTATCCCTGGGAACGCTACCGTCGCCGTTCAGGCGCAGCAGTTTTCCCTGGAGCTTGTCGAGATCCTGGGCGGCGCTGCTGACAAAATTATCCCCGAAGGCAATCCACACAAACCCCTGACGGTCAAAGGCCAGCCGGGTTCCAATATTGTTGCCGCTTGAGAGCCGGGGCGTTTGGCTGATGACTTCATGAAAATCGGTCAGCTGGCGATGATCGTCGCTGAGTGTGCCATAACCCACGACGGCCCCCGCCTTGCCGTCGCTGTCCGCTTTGGTATAGCTGAGCCACACCCGACGGCTCTGGGCAAAATCCGGGGCCAGCACCACATCCAGCAGGCCGCTCTGTCGCTGCGCCCACACCGCGGGCACGCCCTTAATCGGCTCAGATAAACCGGTATCAGGTCGCCAGCTACGCAACTGGCCGGCACGTTCGGTGATGAGTAACGTCTGGTTATCCGGTAAAAAGGCCACCGACCAGGGATGGTCCAGCTTATCCTGAAGCACCTTCACCGTCAGATCATCCGCCCATAACGGGCTGGAAACGAGTAACGCGCCATTCAGTAACAGTAGGGTGGAAACACGGGTCATAGCATTCTCCAGACAGAGGCAGTGTGTTTAAGCGTAGTCAGCCTGTCCGGCATGATGTTGAGGATTTACAAAAGATTAAACAGCGTGGACGTGATAAAGACGGGATGAAAAAACAGGCGGTAAGGGGCCCGCGACCTGAACGGCGCGGGCAAACGGAACTTACTCGAAAAAGGTCTCGGGATTATCCGCCAGTGAGATGAACTCTTTACCGCCCGGCGTGAGCGCCAGAATGGTGCCCGACTCAATGTCGTAAACCCAGCCATGCAGACGCAGCTTGCCCTGACGTAACCCTACCGACACCGAAGGATGGGTTTTCATGTTGTTTAGCTGCGCAATCACGTTCTCCTGCACCATAGCGTTGAGCTTTTTCTCGGGTGATTCATAGTCACGCTGCTCCACCACCGCTTTGGCCGCATCGGCAAAGCGCAGCCAGTGCTCGACGGCTGGCATGCTGTCCATGCAGGCACAGGACGAAATCGCGTTCATCGCACCGCAGTTAGAGTGACCACAGATGATGATGTCAGAAACGCCCAGCACCATCACCGCATACTCAATGGTGGCTGACACGCCACCCGGCTCCGGCCCAAAAGACGGCACAATGTTGCCCGCATTACGGATAACGAATAGCTGCCCGGGTTCCTGCTGCGTGACCAGCTCCGGCACCAGACGGCTGTCTGAGCAAGAGATAAACAGGGCTTTCGGGTTCTGATTTGAGGCCAGACTTTTAAACAGCGCCTCTCTTTCAGGAAAGACAGTCTGCTGAAAACTCAGAAACCCGTTAATGATCTCTTTCATTATTTTGCTCTCACATTATCCACGTCATTGTCTGAAAGGCCAGGCTCTCAGCACTTGTTAAGTGAATCATTATTAATGAAAACAAGCAAATATCAACCAACAATATGACCGTCAAATGGCGTTATCACCTGCGTTGATAAGAAAATTAACGAATTAATTTTTAGCTATTTATTAGAAATCCTTTTGCAAAACGGCGGGTTACTGCGGTTTTCTTCCTTTCCGATCATCGGCTTAAACGCCTGTCACTCTCGGGAACCCTTTACGGTTTTTTGCGTGACTTTACACTGTTATGCCTGAGGTCAGATAACGCTACAATTTTCATCGCAACACAGGTAAAATCGCGCGCCATTGCTGTGCTGAACCGGAAACCACCTTATGTCCACTACTACTACACTGCCGCCGCGCGTGGGATTTGTCTCGCTTGGCTGCCCCAAAAACCTTGTCGACTCTGAGCGCATTCTGACGGAACTGCGCACCGAGGGCTATGAGGTGGTCCCACGCTATGACGATGCGGAAATCGTTATCGTCAACACCTGCGGATTCATCGACAGCGCCGTCCAGGAATCGCTGGAAGCGATCGGTGAAGCCCTGAACGAAAACGGCAAGGTGATTGTGACCGGCTGCCTGGGGGCGAAAGTCGACCAGATTCGCGAAGTGCACCCGAAGGTACTGGAAATCACCGGTCCGCACAGCTATGAACAAGTGCTGTCGCACGTGCACCGCTACGTGCCGAAGCCCCAACATAATCCGTTCCTGAGTCTGGTGCCGCAACAGGGCGTGAAGCTGACGCCGCGTCATTACGCTTACCTGAAAATTTCTGAAGGCTGCAACCATCGCTGCACCTTCTGTATCATCCCGTCTATGCGCGGCGATCTCGACAGTCGTGCCATTGGCGAAGTGCTGGACGAAGCAAAACGGCTGGTTGAAGCGGGCGTGAAAGAGTTGCTGGTCATTTCGCAGGATACCTCGGCTTACGGCGTGGACGTGAAACACCGCACAGGGTTCTGGAACGGCGCGCCGGTGAAAACCAGCATGGTGAGCCTGTGCGAGCAGTTAGCGAAACTCGGCGTGTGGGTTCGCCTGCATTATGTTTATCCTTATCCTCACGTGGACGACGTGATTCCACTGATGGCAGAAGGCAAGATTCTGCCGTATCTGGATATCCCGCTTCAGCACGCCAGCCCACGCATTCTGAAGCTGATGAAGCGTCCGGGTGCCGTGGAACGCACGCTGGAGCGCATTAAGCGCTGGCGTGAGATCTGCCCGACGCTGACGCTGCGCTCAACGTTTATTGTAGGCTTCCCCGGCGAAACCGAAGAAGACTTCCAGATGCTGCTCGACTTTATTAAAGAAGCGCGTCTGGATCGTGTGGGTTGCTTCCAGTACAGCCCGGTTGAAGGCGCAACGGCAAACCAGTTACCCGATCCGGTCGATGACGCAGTGAAACAGGAACGTTATGACCGCTTTATGCAGTTGCAGCAGCAGATCTCTGCCGAGCGCCTGCAGGAAAAAATCGGCCGTGAAATTATGGTCATCATTGATGAAGTCGATGAAGAAGGCGCGATTGGTCGCAGCATGGCTGACGCGCCAGAGATCGATGGTGCCGTTTATCTGAATGGCGAGAGCAACGTTAAGCCGGGCGATGTTCTGCGTGTCAAAGTGGAACATGCTGACGAATACGATTTGTGGGCGAGCCGCGTCTAACCATACTTCTGCTGGTGCGCTTTTTTGCGCGCCAGATAGTCGTCATCTGCCCGTAGCTTATCCCAGTACGCTTTGAAAATGGCCGCCGCAGCGGCCTTTTCTTCGTCCCTGCCCCGGGGCAACTCCTTGCCCTCCGCATCGTATTTCCGTCCGCCCTTATGGTTGCTGTAGCGGCGCGCACGGGTGTAGCCCATTTGAATAAATTTGCGCGCCATGTCCATGCCCACAAAGTCATCCTGCTGACGATAGGCTTCGAACAGCCGCATGATTTCTTCTGCCGAGGCTTTCGCAACCTCAACGGTACGAAAACGCCAGTGCGGCAGGATTTCGCCTTTATAGGGCTGGACCATCAGCACGCCCTGCTCACCGCGCCCGACCTGATAACGTTCAGGATGTTTGCGGAAGTCGATAGTGCTGAAGTCTTGTTCATAGTCAAAAGGTTTCATGTCTTCAGTTTAGGATCAAGTGCGTCACGTAGCCCGTCGCCAAGCAAATTAAAGGCTAAAACCGTGAAAAAAATAGCCAGTGCCGGAAAAATCGCCACGTGCGGCGCGATAACCATATCCGCGCGCGCTTCGTTGAGCATCGCGCCCCACTCTGGCGTCGGTGGCTGCGCGCCCAGCCCCAGAAATGACAGGCTTGCGGCGGTGATAATCGAGGTCCCGATGCGCATGGTGAAGTACACCACAATAGAGGATACCGTGCCGGGCAGCAGGTGACGTATCATGATCGTCCAGTCTGACGCTCCGATACTGCGGGCTGATTCGATGTAGGTTTGCCGTTTCAGTACCAGCGTATTGCCGCGCACCAGGCGGGCAAAGGCGGGAATACTGAATATCGCCACGGCGATAATGACGTTACTGATGCCACTGCCCATGATGGCCACGACGGCAATGGCCAGCAAAATGCCGGGAAACGCAAACAGCACGTCGCAGATGCGCATGGTGATCCTGTCCCACCAGCCTTCATAGTAGCCCGCCAGCAGTCCTGCCAGCGTCCCCACTATCGCCCCTATCGCGACGGAAACGAAGCCGGCGAGAAGCGAAATTCGGGTTCCCACCAGCACGCGGCTAAAGATATCGCGTCCCAGTGAATCCACGCCAAACCAGTGCACCAGTGAGGGGCCGTCGTTGAGTCGGTCGTAATCAAAGTAATTTTCTGCATCGAATGGCGCAACATACGGTGCCGTAAACGCCAGTACGATCAGCACCAGGACAAACAGGCCCGCCAGCAGAGCGACCGGCTGACGACGAAAGCGTCGCCAGAATTCCCGCCAGGGCGTTCTTACCCGGTTGCTGTCCAGCAGTGGCATGTGTTTGAGTGCCGCTTCCCGTCGCCAGTTTTTCATCAGGTGTCCTTAAAGCGAATCGCCGGGTTAATGACGGCATACAGCATATCGACAATCAGATTGATCAAAATAAACTCCAGCGAAAACAGCAATACCTCTGCCTGAATCACCGGATAGTCACGCATCTGTACCGAATCCACCAGCAGGCGTCCCAGCCCCGGCCAGTTGAACACGACCTCAACCACAATCGAGCCACCCAGCAGGAAACCAAACTGCAGGCCCATCATGGTGACCACCGGTATCATGGCATTCCGCAGACCGTGCTTAATCACCACGCGGTACTCACTGACGCCTTTGGCACGCGCGGTGCGTATGTAATCTTCCTGCATCACCTCCACAAAGGATGCCCGGGTGAAACGGGCCATCACAGCCGCTACCGCCGCGCCCAGCGTGAGAGAGGGCAAAATATAGTGCTGCCAGCTGTCTGCGCCCACCGTAGGCAACCAGCCCAACTGGACGGAAAACACGTCCATCAGTAACATGCCCAGGGCAAAAGCCGGAAAAGAGATACCCGAAACCGCGAGCGTCATGCCGAGGCGATCCGGCCAGCGATTGCGCCATACGGCCGAAACAATGCCGATCGCCATGCCCAGGATCACCGCCCACACCATGCTGGTGAGCGTCAGCCACAGGGTTGGCATAAAACGCGTAGCGATTTCCGCCGAAACCGGACGCCGGGAAACCAGCGACTGACCAAAATCCCCCTGCAGCGCATTGACGATAAAGTGCACGAACTGCACCGGCAGGGGTTTATCCAGGCTCAGCTCCTGACGGACCAATGCCACCACAGACGCATCGGCTTCCTGTCCGGCAATCAGCCGCGCCGGATCGCCCGGCAGCAGATGGACAAACAGAAACACCAGCACTGCCACGATAAACAGCGTGGGAATCAGGCCCAGCAGGCGTTTAAGAAAATAGTTAACCATGTGACATCCCACACAACAGTCAGCAGCGCAGCTGACCTGCCCGGTGCCTCATTGCTGACGAGGCACCGGGCATCACACATCCTGTTCAGGACAGAACAGGTCCGGCGACTTACTTCATCTCGGCGTCATCAAAACTGAATGACGTGTCCGGCATCATGTAAAAACCGCTCAGGTTTTTGCTGTGTGCGGACACCAGTTGCTCCACCACCAGCGGGATCCACGGATGATCGTTCCAGATGGTGTCCTGCGCATCTTTATACAGTTTGGCTTTTTCCGCCTGATCGGTCGTTTTCAGCGCGTCGGCCAGGTCTTTATCCACCTTCGGATTGCTGTAAAACGCCGTGTTGAAGATCGCCGGTGGCCAGGCTGCGGTTGCGAACAACGGCGTCAGCGCCCAGTCGGCTTCACCCGTTGAGGCTGACCAGCCAGTGTAGAACATTCGCACGCCGCTCTCTTTCTGGCCCTTGCCTTCCACTTCCGCTGCGCGCTGTCCCGCATCCATCGCGGTAACTTTCACCTTCACGCCGACCTGTGCCAGTTGCTGCTGAACAAACTGCAACACTTTCTGTGCCGTGCTGTGGTTATGCGACGACCAGAGCGTGGTGTCGAAACCGTTCGGATAACCCGCTTCTTTCAGCAACGCTTTTGCTTTAGCGGGATCGTAAGGAATGGGCGGATACGTTTGCGCATAGGCAATAGAGGGAGGCACTATGCCGGTAGCAGGTGTGGCATAACCGGCGAACGCAACTTTAACCAGTGCCTGGCGGTTGATCGCGTACTCCAGCGCCTCACGCACTTTCGGATTATCAAACGGTTTTTGTGTCACATTCAGGCTGATGTAGCGCTGCATGATGGAGGGCGATACCACCACGTCCAGCTTGCTGTCCTTCTCCAGCAATTTGGCCTGCTCATAAGGCACCGGGAAGGCAAAGTTCGCTTCACCGGTCTGCAGCATGGCCGCACGCGTATTGTTATCCACGACCGGGCGCCACGTAATGCTGTCGAGTTTGGGATAGCCTTTTTTCCAGTAGCCGTCCCATTTCTTCACCTTCACAAAATCGGTCTGATTCCAGGTCACAAATTCGAACGGCCCGGTGCCCACCGGATGAAAACCGATGTCCTTACCGTATTTTTTCAGGGCGGCAGGGGAAATCATCACCGCCGCAGGGTGCGCCAGAATATTAATAAAGGCCGAGAACGGCTGCTTCAGCGTAATCTTCACCGTCGTGGGATCGACCGCTTCCGTGCTGGCGATGTATTTAAACAGGTTATAACGTTTGAGATGGTTGTCGGGATTACTGGCCCGATCCAGGTTGACCTTGACCGCCTCGGCATTAAAGTCGGTGCCATCCTGAAACTTCACGCCTGAGTGCAGCTTGATGGTATAGGTCAGGCCATCGCCGCTCACCGTGTAACTGTCCGCCAGCACATTGGTCAGCTTCATATCTTTATCAAAGCCAAACAGCCCCTGATAAAATGATTTCGCGACCGCCTGGGACAAGGTGTCGTTAGCGTCATAGGGATCAAGCGTGGTGAAATTGGAGGCGACGGCGATCACCGCATCACCCGCGGCCCAGGCGGGCAGCGTCATGACGCTACTTAATATCCCTGCTGCCAGTAAGCTTCTACGCATCGTTATCTGCATTGTTTTCTCCTGTAATCCCTGTCTGATTTATCGCCGTGGCGATAGCGTATTATTTCAGATCGCGCTGGTGGCAGAGCGAGCCACAAAATGACCGGGGGCCACTTCCATCAGCGAAACCCGTTCGGGTTCATCGCCCAGTGCACGAATCGGGCTGGGGATCTCATCGACCAGCAGACTGCGCTCGCGTTGCCGACGTGTCGGGTCGGCAACCGGCACGGCGGCCATTAATTTTTGGGTATACGGATGATGTGGCTGCCCGAATACCGACTGACGTGGGCCGATTTCCACAATCTGTCCAAGATACATCACCGCTACGCGGTGGCTGATGCGCTCAACCACCGCCATATCATGGGAAATAAACAAAAAGGCGATACCAAATTCACGCTGAAGGTCGAGCATCAGGTTGATGATTTGTGCCTGAATGGAGACATCAAGCGCGGACACCGACTCATCGGCAATCACCACTTTGGGGTTCAGCGCCAGTGCCCGCGCGATGCAGATACGCTGACGCTGGCCACCCGAAAACTCATGCGGATAACGCTTTGCGTGTTCCGGCAGTAAGCCAACCTTTTCCAGTAACCAGGCCACGCGCTGTTCCGCTTCGCGTCGTGGCATCACCTTGTGAACCAGCAGCGGCTCCATAATCGAAAATCCCACCGTCAGGCGCGGATCGAGCGATGCATAAGGGTCCTGGAAGATAAACTGAATATCGCGCCGCAGATGCGCCAGCGCCGCTCCAGAAAGATCGTTAATACGCTGCCCGTCAAAGGTAATGCTGCCTCCCTGACTGGTGACCAGTTTTAGCAGTGAACGTCCGGTGGTCGATTTACCGCACCCGGATTCCCCCACCAGCACCAGCGTTTCGCCTGCATACAGATCAAAGCTGATGTTCTCGACCGCGTGCACCCGGCTCGTTACGCGATTCAGTAATCCTGAGCGAATATCGAAGCGCGTGACCAGATTGCGTACCTGCAGGATGGGCGGGCGATCGTGACGTACGGTGTTTTGCGGTACGTCGGGTGCCGCATCGTTGAGCAGGAGAGGAAATTTCGCGGGCAGCGGCTGGTCCTGCATCGCACCCAGGGTCGGGACAGCGGCCAGCAACGCCCGGGTGTAAGGCTGCTGCGGTGCGCTGAACAGCTCGGCGGTAGGGGCGTTTTCCAGCACCTCACCGCGATACATCACCTGGACGCGGTCCGCCATTTCCGCCACCACGCCCATATCGTGAGTGATAAAAATCACGCCCATCTGCATCTCTTTCTGCAGCTCGCGGATCAGTTGCAGGATCTGGGCCTGAATCGTGACGTCCAGGGCAGTGGTCGGCTCGTCGGCAATCAGCAGCGCAGGCTTGCACGACAGGGCCATCGCAATCATCACGCGCTGCCGCATACCGCCGGAAAGCTGGTGCGGATAACGGCGCAGCATACTTTGTGCGTCAGGAATGCGTACCCGATCCAGCATACGACGCGCTTCCGTCAGGGCTTCGGACTGGCTTTTACCCTGATGCAGTCGAATGGATTCTGCGATCTGATTGCCTACCGTAAACACCGGATTCAGCGAGGTCATCGGTTCCTGGAAAATCATGGCCATATCCGCGCCGCGCACCCTGCGCATCTGACCACGCGGCATCCGCATCAGATCCAGTGCCTCACCACTGCGTCGACGCAGCCGTATCTCGCCACTGACCTCTGCGCTGTCCTGCGCCAACAGGCGCATGATCGCCAGTGAGGTGACGGATTTGCCCGAGCCGGACTCGCCCACTAAAGCCAGCGTTTCGCCGCGAAACACATCAAGTGAAAGATGACGCACGGCTTCGGTCACCTGGCCGTCATGGTGAAAACGTACGTTCAGGTCGCGCACCGCCAACACCTGTTCGGGAGACAGAGGGAGCCTGTCAGGCTGGCTGTTAGCTTTCACGGTAAATTGCGACCTCTGCGACGTCATCCACCCGGGCAACAGCCCGGTACATGCCTTCGCTGTTGAACGGCAGTGCCACATTGCCCTCCCGATCAACCGCAATCAGCCCACCGCTGCCGCCCAGCTCCAGCACGCTGTCATGAATCACATTGACGCTGGCCTGTTGTAATGTCCGCCCGGCGTAACGCATTTGTGCCGCCACATCGTAGGCCGCCAGGGTGCGGATAAACACTTCGCCAGTGCCGGTGCAGGACACCGCCGCGCTGTCGTTACTGGCATAGCAGCCTGCGCCAGGCAACGGTGAGTCGCCTACGCGCCCCTGCTGTTTATTGGTCATGCCGCCGGTCGACGTCGCCGCCGCCAGGTTTCCCGCCAAATCCAGCGCCACGGCACCGACCGTGCCAAACTTACGATCCGGGTCAAGAGGATCGCCGCCCTGGGCGGCGCCATCGTGGTCAAGCACAGCGGCATCGCTGCGCAGCGCCCGTTGCAGTTGCTCCAGGCGTTCAGGCGTGGAAAAGAAATCCGGTTCAACCTGCTCAAGCCCCTGCGCAAACGCAAAGGCTTCGGCCCCTTCCCCGATCAACAGGACATGCGGGCTGTGGTCTAACAGCGCACGCGCTGCCAGTACCGGGTTGCGCAGCCGGGAGACGCCCGCCACTGCCCCAGCCTGCAGCGTTCTGCCATCCATGATGCTGGCATCCAGCTCATGCGTGCCCTGATGGGTAAACACAGCACCTTTACCCGCATTAAACAGCGGGCACTCTTCCAGCCTGCGCACCGCTTCAGTCACCACATCCAGCGCGGATGTGCCCTGCGCCAGCAGGGTTTGGCCATGTGTCACAATATCGTGAAGCGCCTGACGATAAGCCTGTTCTTTCTCTGCGCTCATGGCAGCACGCGTAATTGCGCCTGCGCCGCCATGAATGGCGATCACTGCTTTAGCCATACTGCGTTACCCTGTGGTTGCATCAGAAGGAAAAACACTGATTTTGAATGGTTTTACGTCTTGTTAGCGTATTTTTGAATATAGAAAGCCCGCCATAGCTTGTAAAGCGGAAACTGGTCCCGCGCTAATAACCTTTCGTTGTGGCTTATACCGATGTGACTCTGAGGATAAAAGCCACCATAATAGTCAGCAATTGCAACAGACAGACTGAGACAATAATGGAAAGCTTTACTGCCGGGCTGATTTCCCTTGAAGACGCGCAACAGAAGATGCTGGCGCAACTGACGCCCATCACCGAATCCCTGGATGTGCCCCTGACCGACGCGGCCGGGCGCATCACCGCCTGCAGCGTGACCTCCCCCATTGATGTACCGCCTTTTAACAACTCAGCCATGGACGGTTATGCCGTCAGGCTTGCTGATGTGCAAGAGGGTCAGCCCTTAACGGTTGCCGGTAAAGCCTTTGCCGGTGCGCCGTTTTCGGGTGACTGGCCTGCGGGCAGCGTCATCAGAATCATGACGGGCGCGCCGGTACCGGACGGCTGTGATGCCGTCGTCATGCAGGAGCAAACCCATCTGCAGAGCGAACAGATTGTTATTGATGCGCCCGTAAAAGCCGGACAAAACATCCGCCTGATCGGCGATGATATCCGGGCAGGCCATCAGGTCCTTGCGCCTGGCGTGCGCTTGGGTGCTGCGGAACTGCCGTTGCTGGCCTCATTAGGCATCGCCACGGTGAAGGTGCTGCGCAAACTGCGCGTGGCAATTTTCTCCACCGGGGATGAGCTGCAACCCGTGGGCCAGCCGCTGTCTGACGGGCAAATCTATGACACCAACCGGTTTGCCATCTCCCTCATGCTGCATAAGCTGGGCTGCGAGGTAATCGATCTTGGCATTGTTCGCGACGATCCGGTCGTCCTGCGGGCTGCCTTTATGGACGCCGATCGCCAGGCCGATGTGGTCATCAGCACCGGCGGTGTCTCTGTCGGTGAAGCCGACTTTACTAAGGCGATGCTGGAGGAACTGGGCAGTATTCGCTTCTGGAAGCTGGCCATTAAACCGGGCAAACCTTTCGCCTTTGGCCGCCTGGCAAACAGCTGGTTCTGCGGCCTGCCCGGCAATCCGGTCTCGGCCGTCGTGACCTTTTATCAACTGGTGCAGCCCCTGCTGGCCCGTCTGACCGGACAGTCAGCTTCGGCTTTACCGCCACGTCAGCGCGTGCGTACAGCAAGCGCACTGAAAAAATCGCCAGGCCGTCTGGATTTTCAGCGCGGTGTGCTGCGGCGAAATGCTGAGGGTGAAACAGAAGTCATCAGCACGGGTGCCCAGGGTTCGCATGTGTACAGCTCGTTTTCACAGGCTAACTGCTTTATCATACTGGAGCGTGAGCGCGGCTATGTCGAGGCGGGAGAATGGGTAGATGTTGAGCCCTTCAACGCCCTGCTGGAGGGATAAATGCTGCCCGAACTCAGCCACGAGGAAATGCTGCGTTATAACCGGCAAATTGTCCTGCGGGGGTTTGACTTTGACGGACAGGAAGCCCTGAAGGCCAGCCATGTGTTGGTCGTGGGCCTGGGCGGTTTAGGCTGTGCAGCCGCCCCTTATCTGGCGGCAGCGGGCGTCGGTCACCTGTCTCTGCTGGATTTTGATACGGTTTCGCTCTCAAACCTGCAGCGACAGATTCTGCATCATGATGCGGATATTGGTCGGGCCAAGGTCGAATCCGCCCGGGCACGCCTGGCGGAGATCAATCCCCACTGTCAGTTATATCCTGTCCACGGCCAGTTGGACGATAACGCGCTGCGGGCGATCATCGCCAGGCAGCAGGTCGTGGTCGACTGCACGGATAATGTCAGCGTGCGTGAACAGCTTAACCGGCTTTGTTATGAACTGAAGGTGCGTCTGGTTTCGGGCGCGGCGATTCGCATGGAAGGTCAGTTGAGTGTGTTTGACTGGCAGCCTGGTGCGCCCTGCTACCGCTGTATCAGCCGTTTGTTTGGCGCTCAGGTGCTCAGTTGCGTGGAAGCCGGTGTAATGGCGCCGCTGGTGGGCGTTGTCGGTGCCATGCAGGCGATGGAAGCAATAAAGCTGCTGACCCGGTTTGGCACGCCCGCGCGCTCACGTTTGCTCATGTATGATGCCATGCGCGCAGAGTTTCGCACGATGCATGTCGCACAGGATCCGAATTGTGAAGTCTGTGGCCATTCTGAGTGCACAGGCTAAAGGCCGGTCTGATTGAACGCTGAGCGTGAGCGATTACAAAAGGCGGGTCAATGCACGAAAGAAAACGGGGTAGTCAGCGCTACCCCGCAGGTCTTAAACGATGCCCTGACTGCGCAGGTAGTCTTCGTAATTCCCGGTGAAATCGACGATGCGATCCGCCTTGATTTCCATAACACGCGTCGCCAGTGAGCTGACGAATTCACGGTCATGGGAAACGAAAATCAGCGTGCCTTCATACATTTCCAGCGCCATGTTTAATGACTCGATGGATTCCATATCCAGGTGGTTGGTGGGTTCATCCATAATCAGAATGTTAGGCTTCTGCATCATCAGCTTGCCGAACAGCAAGCGCCCTTTCTCACCACCCGACAGCACCTTGGCGGGCTTTTTAATGTCGTCCTGAGAAAACAACAGGCGGCCAAGAATACCGCGTACGGCCTGCTCATCATCGCCCGGCTGCTTCCACTGACTCATCCAGTCAAAAACCGTCAGATCGTCAGCAAAATCGTCTGCGTGGTCCTGCGCGTAATAGCCAATTTTGGCATTCTCGGACCATTTAACGCTGCCGCTTTCTGGCGTCAGTTCGCCGACCAGGGTTTTTAACAGCGTGGATTTACCGATACCGTTAGCCCCTAATATCGCCAGTTTTTCACCGACTTCCAGCAGCAGATTAAGATTTTTGAACAGAGGACCGTTATCAAAGCCTTTCGTCAGGCCTTCCACTTCCAGCGCATTACGGAACAGTTTCTTATCCTGTTCAAAACGGATATATGGATTCTGACGGCTGGAGGCTTTCACTTCTTCCAGTTTTATTTTATCCATTTGTTTAGCGCGCGAGGTGGCCTGACGCGATTTAGAAGCGTTGGCACTAAAGCGGCTGACAAACGACTGCAGATCGGCAATTTGCGCTTTTTTCTTGGCGTTATCCGCTAACAGACGTTCACGCGCCTGGGTGGCCGCGGTCATATATTCATCATAATTACCGGAATAAACGCGCAGCTCGCCATAGTCCAGATCGGCCATGTGCGTGCAGACCATATTGAGGAAGTGACGGTCGTGCGAAATGATAATCATGGTGCTGTCGCGTTCGTTTAACACCTGCTCCAGCCAACGGATGGTATCGATATCCAGGTTGTTGGTCGGTTCGTCCAGCAGCAAAATATCCGGATTAGAAAACAAGGCCTGGGCTAAAAGAACGCGTAATTTAAAGCCTGGCGCAATTTCGCTCATCGGCCCGTAATGCTGTTCAACCGGGATGCCCACGCCAAGTAATAATTCACCGGCGCGCGATTCCGCGCTGTAACCATCCATTTCGCCATACTGTACTTCCAGGTCTGCGACTTTGTAGCCTTCCTCTTCGCTCATTTCGGGCAGGGAATAAATACGGTCACGTTCCTGTTTCACTTCCCATAATTCATGGTGCCCCATGATTACCGTATCAATCACACTATATTGTTCAAAGGCGAACTGGTCCTGGCGTAATTTACCAATACGTTCATTGGGATCGTAGGAAACATTGCCGCCCGACGGCACCAAATCGCCACCCAAAATCTTCATGAAGGTGGATTTTCCGCTGCCGTTCGCACCGATTAAACCGTACCGATTACCGCCGCCAAATTTAACGGAGATATTTTCGAACAGTGGCTTGGTGCCAAACTGCATGGTGATATTGCTGCTAACTAACACGGCATTGACCTTAGTGAAGAGAGTGGATGGAAAACGGCGGCTATTATGCCAGATGTGACGTAGCGCACGCCAGTCTCCGGCTACCCTTGCATGAGTGTCTGTTGAAAACGCATGACTTTTTATTTTCACTGCCCGTACGTTTGCCGCTTAACCCAGCCGCTGGCTAAACGTACCGGACGCTGCGCAGAGGGGAAGCCCTACCTGCGCACGCCACACCGGGTGCATGACAGCGAGAGTAATAAAGCAAAGAGCAGGGTTTTTTAAATAAAAAAAGCCGGCGACATAAATGTCGCCGGCTACCACTTACAAGGATTGTGTCGATTAATCGATCAGGAAGCTGTCCAGGCTTTTACCTTCGTCCAGCGCTTTTTTAATTGCTGCTGGCGTGCGGCCCTGGCCGGTCCATGATTTTTTCTCGCCATTTTCGTCGGTGTAAGAATATTTAGCCGGACGTGGCGCACGCTTAGTGCGTTTTTTACCCTGCTCCAGCGCACCTAATAATTCATTAGGATCGATGCCATCAGCCAACAGCATTTCGCGATATTTCGATAACTTCTCTTCTTTTTCACGATTCTGTTGTTCTTCAGCGTGCGCTTCTTCACGACGTTCCGTTACTACAACGGTCAATTTCTCAAGAATTTCTTCCAGATCGCTCAGTGGCAGTTCACGAGCCTGGGCACGTAATGTGCGAATGTTGTTTAGAACTTTAAATGCGTCACTCATCACAATATCCTTGATTAAGGGGTTTAATTAAACTGTAGCGTCAAGATTACCTAATTCAAATAAAAAAATAAATTAATTTATTACTACAGATAATTCCGATAGGTTTTTTAAATGTCAGTGAAGTATTCAGAATGCTTATGTGGAGAGATAATTAACCTCAAATTAACACTAAATGCCTGCTATCCTTGCACAATGTAAACGATTTCATTGATTACACTTACTGTATGAATTCGCTATGCGCTTTTAAATTTTAACGCTGTATATTTTTTAACACCGGTGAAGAATTTGGATTAATTTGCCTGTCCTGAGTCAGACGTTCTCCGCCCGGAACACGCGGTCTGTGAACAAAATAGCTGACGTCGGGTACGAGGTTTATCGCGCTTCGCCACAATAATATCGGCTTTATGGCGAATAAAATGTGGGGATATTGCCTTTGTCCCCCTTCACTCCCCGACAAAAATGCTGCATCGGCACAGGGCTTTGTTGAATAAATGGATTTTATGCTGTGGTACTATGAAAACGGTTGTTTCAGATAACATAAAATCAATGCGTTACATGCTTGCGTATGACGGTGTTCTGTCTGGCATCAGCGTTTTCTACCAAAACAGTGCAGACAAAACAGAATGATTACCTATTATTCAACAAAGCCTCGGCACAGGCAAGGCGACGGCGTTTCACAGCCGTTATAAGGTTGAATACATTTACAGACAATTTATGCTTCACAGTAAGTGCGCCGGCTAAATAGCCAGCAACCCTTTTAAACCACCAGCGGCTTTGTTGAATAAATGGATTTTATGCTGTGGTACTATGAAAACGGTTATTTCAGATAACATAAAATCAATGCATTACATGCTTGCGTATGACGGTGTTCTGTCTGGCATCAGCGTTTTCTACCAAAACAGTGCAGACAAAACAGAATGATTACCTATTATTCAACAAAGCCACCACCAGCTTCAAGGGTGATTAAATGAGTTTACTGAACGATATAACAGATAAATAATAAAGCGCAGGTATTACACTGTCTGATAACAGGCCGTGGTCTGCCGAAAGGCCACGGCCTGAAGGATTAATTTACCTGGGTCGCAGGTCCAAACACGTCATACTGAGGGAGCTGAACGTTTTGATAGGTTTCCCAGCCGCCGCCCAGCGCTTTGTAGAGCGCCACCAGATCCAGCCCGCTTTGCATGCGCGCCTGTGTTGCCTGCTCCTCGGCCTGGGCGAGCTGGCGCTGCGCATCAAGCACCTCAAGGAAGGTCGATAATCCCTGACGATAGCTGTCGCTCGCCAAATCAAAGGTCCGTTGCAGTGCACCGGTCGTTTCGTCCAGCGCCGTGACGCGCTGCTGATCGGCCCGGTAACTCACAAGGGCGTTTTCGACATCCTGCAAAGCCGTCAGCACCGTCTGGCGATAATCCAGCGCCGCGCTGGCCTGCTGAGCACGTGCAAGCTTCACGCTGGAAACCAGCCGGCCCCCCTGAAAAAGGGGAATCGACAGCGAAGGCCCCACGCTATAGAAGTGGCTGCTCCAGTCGTCCAGATAACTGGCATCGGTATTGCGCACGCCCAACTGTCCGGTAAGAGAGAGGCTGGGGAACAGCTGTGCGACAGAAACGCCGATCTCGGCGGTTTGCGCATGGAGTTTCGCCTCTGCCTGGCGAATATCCGGGCGTCGACGCGCTAAGGTTGAGGGAATGCCGACCGCGACCGCATTCGGCAAAGCTGGCAGCGCTTTCGGCGTCTGCAGTTCTGCATCCAGCGCGCCGGGGGTTTTACCGATAAGCACAGCCAGACCGTTCATAGCCTGACGCGTTTGCGCCTGATACTGCGGTAGCTGCGCCTGTAAACTGCTCAACTGCGCCCGAGCATTTTCAACATCGGTTAACGGCGCCAGGCCATTGCGCTGCTGGCTTTGTGTCAGTTGCCAGGTCTGATCCGCCACCGCGATTTGCTGTTGCAGCGTGTTGACGGTTGCCTGCGCCCCACGCAGTTGTAACCAGGCACGGACAACTTCCGCTTCCAGCGACACCAGCGCATCGTTACGTTGCTCAATGGCCGCCTGTTGCTGTGCATTGGCTGATTCGATCTGACGTCGTACCTTGCCCCACAGATCCAGTTCCCAACTGGCATCGAAGCTGCCCTGATATAAGGTGACGGGCTGCGTCAGCCCGTTCAACTGGCTGGCGACAGTGCTGTCCACCTGGTCATTGACCCCATTCGCTTTCAGCAAACCTTCCAGCCCCAGTTGCTGACGCGTGACTTTTGCCGAACCGTTCAGGCTGGGAAATAAGCCGCCCTGCGCCTGAGATAACTGCTCGCGCGCGCCCGCAATGCGCAGGACGGTCTGCTGCAACGACAGATTACCCGCGATTGCGCGGGCAATCAGGCTGTCTAGTTGGGGATCGTTGAAGTTACGCCACCAGCGCGTATCCACTGCCGACGTCTGCGGTTTCGAGCGCTCCTGAGAATCCAGCGCGTGGTAGCTGCCCGGCAGCTGAGGTTTTGGCGCCTGGTAGTCCGGGCCCACGCTGCAACCTGCCAGCGATAACGTCAGCAATAAGGTAAAGGGATTCAGGCGATACGTAGTCATAACCTTCATGTCAGTGTGCTCCTGCACTGCCTTCGCTTTTGACGGGCGACAGCAGCCAACAAAATGGAATCAAAATCAGGGCGACAATACTTAAGCCTGAAAAGACGTCGATATAAGCCAGAATGCGTGACTGGACAATCATCTCTTTATAGAGCTGGCCGGTTGCCAGCGTCACTGGATCGCCCACCGCCGACGTAAAGTCGCGAATCGCCTGCGCCCAGTGCTGAACGGTAATGTTCAATTGTTCATTTAACGGCGTCATGTTATGCACCATGTGGGCCGAACGCGCCTGCTCCCGCTCCGTAATTGCCGCCGTGGATAACGAGATGCCAATCGAACCCGCAACGTTACGGAACATCGTAAATAATGCTGATGCATCCGCGTTCAGGCGTTGTGGGATGGTAATGAAGGCAATGGTGGTCAGCGGCACAAACAGGAAGCCCAGGCCAATAGACTGCGCACTGCGCATCTTGACCAGCGGGGAGAAATCGACATTGGGCGTTAACGTGGACGAGTAGAAAAACGCCAGGGCCAGGCAGCTAAAACCAAATGCGATGATATAGCGGGTTTGCACGACCGGCATCAGCTTAAGCACCAGCGGAATCGTCAGCACAATCAGCACGGCTCCGGGTGAAAGCACCAGCCCTGACCAGGTCGCCGTATAACCCAGATCCTGCTGGGCCAGTTGAGGCAGCACGACGGAACTACCATACAGAATCATTGCCATCCCGGCCATGAGCAGGCCCGCAACCCAGAAGTTACGGTCTTTCATTACCAGAATGTCGACCACCGGTTTGCGAGCATACATTAGCCAGTAGACGGCTCCGACAATGCCGACCAGCGCCAGTACCGCGAATAACACAATAAAGTGCGACGCAAACCAGTCCTCATCTTCACCCCGATCCAGCATTACCTGCAGGCAGCCCAGGCCCAGCGTAATTAAACCGATACCGATGTAGTCAATTTTCAGTTTGCCCTTGGCCCACTTGCGCTCCCATGGCGGATCTTCCAGCAGCGGCAAAATGGCCATGATCGTCAGGATACCGACCGGGATATTGATAAAGAACACCCAGCGCCAGCTGTAGTTATCCGTAATCCAGCCGCCCAGCGTCGGGCCGATAACAGGCGCCACGATAATCGCAATCGAGGAAAGGCCAAACGCTTTGCCCCGATCCTCAGGTTTAAAGTAGTCGAGCAGCACCGACTGCTGCACAGGCTGCAGGCCGCCGCCGAAAAACCCTTGCAGGACGCGGAACAGAATGATCTGCCAGAGTTCGGTGGCAATACCACACAGGAATGAGCAGATCGTGAACATGACGATACAGATTAAGAAAAACTGTTTACGGCCAAATAAACGACTGAAGAAGGCAGAGATGGGCAGCACAATGCCGTTCGCCACGAGGTACGAGGTTAGCACCCAGGTGGATTCATCGTAACTGGATGAGAGCGAACCGGCGATATGTGGCAGGGCCACGTTCACGATGGTGGTATCCAGGATTTCCATAAATACCGCCAGCGTTACCGTAATGGCCACGAGCCACGGATTACTGGCGGGTTTCCAGCTCTGCGATTCACTCATTCCACGGTTACCTTCGGTTCAACCGATAAGCCCAGTGGCAGTGGACGGTTAGGATCCAGTCCTTTATCAATCACAATCTTGACCGGCACGCGCTGAACGATTTTCACGTAGTTGCCCGTGGCATTCTCCGCCGGGAAGGTCGAAAAGCGCGAACCGGTGCCCATCTGGATGCTGTCGACGTGGCCTTCAAGTTTCATGTCAGGCCAGGCATCCACGCTGATGGTTACCTTGTCGCCGGGATTCATTCGCTCCAGCTGTGACTCTTTAAAGTTGGCGGTGATCCAGATATCCGGGGAAACCAGTGAGAACAAGGCGCTGCCCGCCTGAACCAACGTTCCCAACTGGACATTTCGCTTAGTCACAAACCCGTCGTAAGGAGCACGAACCTGAGTGTAAGACAGATTCAGCTCGGCCACATTCAGTTGGGCTTTTGCCTGCTCGACCTGTTCCTGACGCGCTTCAACATTGGTTTCCTGCTGACGGATCTGCAGGGCCACCTGCGAGGCGACTTCCACCTGAGCTTTGGCGCTTTGCAGTTGTGCCTGCGCGGAGCGTAACTGCGCCGAGGCTGAATCAATGTTGCGTTGACTGGTGGCGCGGGGATCGACGCCGCGCTGACGACGGTAATCCGCCTGCGCATTCAGGTAGTTGGCCTCGGCTTTGGCCTGATCGGCCAGCGCCTGGTCGCGTTGCGCCGGGTACTGAACGCGCGACAGTGCCAGTTGCGCCTGAGCCTGGTGCAACTGTGCCATGGCCAGGCCAAGCTGTGCTTTTGCCTGCGCGCGCTGGGCTTCGTTATCGCTGGGATCGATTTCCACCAGCAGATCGCCCTTCTTCACGCGCTGGTTGTCTTTCACCAGCAATTTTACGACGTAACCCGAGGCTTTCGCTGCGATAGTCACTGCGTTGCCTTCGGTAAACGCATCGTCAGTCGTTTCTTCATTACGGGTGGTAAACCAGAAGAAGAACGCCACGATCAACATCACCACGACGACGACCGCCAAAATAATTAACGGCTTTTTGCCGGGACGCTTACGCGGTTTCTCGTCGTTATCGCTTTGGCTATCGTGTTCTGGGCTGTTTTTATCGGGCGCGTTTTCTGTGTCTTTCTGGTGTGGGTCGCGGTTGTTGTTGTTCTCGCTCATAGTGTCCGTCGCTGGCTAAGGCCCTCAGTCCTGGGCGTAGAAAGTCTACTAAACATTAGATCGAAAACTGACAAAATCCAGTACAACTTTACTTAACTTGAGAAAGTCCGCACGTCCTGCCACGAGGGCAGGACAGGTTCGCGTCAGGCAACCAGTTTAAGCAACAGCCAGCCGGTCAGCATCGACCATGCGAGTAAGGGAACGGAGAACAGATGGAAGCGCCACCAGATGGCACGATCTTTCGCCATGCGCAGCGCAATCAGGTTGGCAAGCGAACCCGGTAGCAGGCCAAACCCACCGATATTGACCGCCCAGGCAAGGACGTCTGAAGGCGGCACTTTCTGCAAAAGCAGGATCGTGGCAGGCACATTACTGATCACCTGTGACAAGCCAATCGCCAACAGGTAAAGCTCCCCTTTGGCAAGATGGGCAATCGCATCAAAATGGGCCTGCACAACAGGCAAGCGTGTCAGCAAGAACACGTCCAGGAACATGACGATGAAGACCACCAGCAGGCTCCAGTCGATATTCAGCAATACCTGGCGCGCCATAATAAAAAAGCAGACAAGAATCAGCAGTAGCGCCCAGCCGGTCAGGTGCCACTCCAGCGCGGCGATAAACAAGACGTAAAGCGCCAGACTGACGGCAAACAGTGGCTTCTGCCAGCTGTGCTGTTCTGCGTTCTCATGTTTTTCAATCGCGCGTTTGGCAAAACTAAACCAGGTGACGACCAGCAGGCTTAACAGCAGCCAGACGGCCAGCGGCGTCATTTGCCAGATAAAACCGACTACACTCAGCGAGCCGTGGCTCCACAGCAAAATATTCTGCGGATTGCCCACCGGCGTCAGCAACGAACCGGCATTTACGGCCAGCGCTTCGAAGATGATTAAGCGGGAAATCGGTAAATGGGAAAACTTGCGCAATGTCAGCGTCAGCGGCACCAGAATAAACAGGGCCACATCGTTGGTTAAGAAGGTCGAGAGCACCGCCGCCGCCAGCACCATAAACAGGGCCAGCGTGCGCTCATGCTTAAACCCCGCAATTAACCGACCGCCCAGAACATCAAAATACCCACTGGTTTCTAACCCCTTGGTGAGGATAAGCAGTCCACTCAGGGTGATGATGGTGTGCCAGTCCACTGCGGCAGGCAGATCCGCCCAGTGGTAATGAGCAAGAAACAGCAGAACAACCCCAACAACGACTAACAAGTGCAATATATGGTCATGCAGAAATGAGCGAAGCACAATGGGCATGATGTCCGGCGCCTTAACTGAGGATTAATTGTTTTGGTAAAATTTCTGGAATACGGCCAGGGTTTCATCACTGACGTGATGTTCGATGCCTTCAGAATCGCGGCGTGCCGTTTCCGGACTAATGCCAAGCGCTAACAGGAAGGTTTCAACGATGTGATGGCGGGCGCGGCTCTCTTCAGCCAGCTTTTCCCCTTCACGCGTCAAAAAGACGCCGCGATAAGGCACCTGCTCGACCAGGCCGGCAGTTCCTAACCGCTTTAACATTTTGGCGACGGTCGGTTGCGAAACCCCCAAACGCGCGGCCATGTCGACCTGGCGCGCCTCGCCAAACTCACCAATCAAATCAGAGATTAGCTCAACATAGTCATCAATCAGTTCACGACGATGCGCTTCGCGCACCTGCCGAAAACCTTCGACATGCTCTTCAATATCTTTTAGTGGTCCTTGCGGGGCAGAAACCACGCTTTTGGCACGACGACTCATTCAGCTTCCTCTTTATTTTTTCCACACCAGCCCTTCCGTGTGGATTTAGCTGCGCTCATTGTAAACCAGGCGCAAATAAGCTCAAATTTTTCGTCGTTAGCCTTGGCTAAACGGTATAGCCAGTGCTATATTTGTCGATAATGTAAACAGAGTGATGCACTAAAGCACGATCTCTGCTTACCGTTGCGTTAAATTTTATGGGAGGTGATGCTATGAGCACTCTGAAAAGCTGTATCGACTGCAGCAAATGCTTCCAGGCCGAAAAAACAACATCAGGAAAATCCTTGTGGTGCCTGCTGACGCGCTCCCCTTTTACGCTGCGCCTCATGCTTATTGAGCGTCTGCTGGGCCAGCAGCCGGAAACGCGCTACTGCCAAAAACTGATCTGGCGCGGCTGAATCCTTTTTCACATTCAGATTCATTACCCACGCGCGGCCTGTTTTCCTTTCCTCGCCGCGCGCCTGCATTGATCCACGCTTCTGATCTGGTCACCTGTGCCCTGCGCTTAGCGCTGTTCCTGTAAAGGTAAGCGTCAAAATACAGCCGCTGTGTAAGGCGCCCTTCTTTTGTTCTGTGCGGGCCTGGAAAAAAGGCTTCCTGCCAGGGAAGTCCGGGGCGCGGGTTAATGTCAGAACGTAAAGCGGCGCGGAGAAGACAGATACAGGGACAGTCGCGGTGGCAAAGACAAAGACAAAGACAAAGACAAAGACAAAGGCAGGTTATTAGCGCGGGTTTTTGTTACCAATAAAAACGGCCCTGAAGAGGGCCGTTTTTTTAGTCTCGACTAAGCTCGCTTAGAAGCTGTAGCCTACGCCAGCAATCCAGGTGCCAACGTCAACGCTACGGATGCGGCTCTGCTCATAGCCAACGTCCAGTGCAACGTTTTCCATTGGGTTGAACTGCATACCTGCGCCGTAAGAGAAACCGTAGTCGCTGGTGTCAGCTTTGTCGCGTGAAGTGGTGTCGTTAGCCTGGTATTTGCCGTAGCCAACACCAACCACACCATAGATGCTTGCCCAGTCATTCAGACGGAATGCTGGACCACCGGTGATACCGTAGTACTGGCCTTTATTATAAATGCCGTCTTCGGTACGATCTTTCTCGGTGTAAGTGAATGAGCCGATCCAACCCAGTGGGTTAGAACCGTCTTCATAGCGATATTTCAGGTTGAAGCCGTTTGCTTTGTTAGCAACGCCCTGGTAGTCGCTCTGTGCGTAGCCACCGGTTACGGTGCTCTGTGCCATGGCGGAACCTGTTGCGACTGCTAACACACAGGCTAATGCTGAAAGACATGCAATTTTTTTCATAACCACCTCAAATGTGAAAGTACTTCTCTCCTGACAACGCTAAAAATATAACAAAAAATAGCGAGAAACTCTGCCCGCATTTTGTTGTCTAACACAGTGTTTGGTGTAACAGAAAGTTAATGGAGTTTCCTATGTCATTCATTTTTCTTATAAAAACCGTCATATCCTTGCAATAATGACCCCAAACAAGTTTTCATTCTTTAAGTAAATTCCTAAAAAAACCTGACATTAATTTACTTTCCAGCCGGAAAAACTGCTTAAAAAGCAGGCAAACAGACAAAATTAAAATCAGTTTACGTCCCCTTTTTGACCAACATTTCCTTTACACTGGTCATCTTGTTAGCTCATTGATTGGGAAGTATCAACAGGATGTCAGTTTCGCCACTCAAATCGCTCACGCCAGCTTTACTCCCTGTCGTCGTGTTACTTATCTCGATGTTGTCGCTTAAGGGCGGCGCCTCACTGGCAAAAACACTTTTTCCCACCGTGGGTGCCACCGGCATCACCGCATTGCGCCTGGGCTTTGGCACCGTCATCCTTTGCCTCATCTTCAAGCCCTGGCGACTGCGTTTTCGTCCTGAACAGCGCATGCCGCTAACTATTTATGGCTTAGCATTGGGTACGATGAACTTTTTATTTTACCTGTCTATTCGGACGGTACCGCTTGGCATCGCGGTCGGGCTGGAGTTTGTTGGCCCGCTTACGCTTGCGCTGCTCGGCTCACGTCGGCCACTCGATTTTCTTTGGGTCATACTGGCGGTCATTGGGCTGTGGTTTTTACTGCCGTTCAGTACCGGTATTACCTCCGTCGATCCGATAGGTGCACTATTTGCGCTCGGTGCCGGTGTCTGTTGGGCAGTCTATATTCTGTCAGGGCAGCGCGCGGGCGCAGAGCACGGCGCGGCAACGGTCGCCATCGGCTCTCTGATCGCTTCGCTGATTTTTGTTCCCGTAGGGCTGACGTTTGCCGCAAGCGGCATCTGGCAATGGAGCGTCGTGCCGGTTGCCATTTTGGTGGCCTTTCTTTCAACGGCGCTTCCCTATTCACTGGAAATGATGGCACTGACCCATTTACCTGCGCGCATTTTTGGTACGCTGATGAGCCTTGAGCCTGCGGTGGCGGCACTGTCTGGCATGCTTTATCTGAATGAGAGCCTTTCTGGCGTGCAGTGTCTGGCGCTGCTGGCGATTATCCTGGCCTCGTCCGGCGCTACTCTGACCATGCGTCCCAGAAAGAGCCAGTTAAATGCAATAGAATTATCTGATAATAAAAAGAAATAACAGGTTTCCGCCTGCTGAAAGGCAGGCTAAATAACAATAACTCTCATGCTGATAATTATTTCAGTTAATGTGTAATAGAAAGTTAATATTTAATACAGGTAAAAATCATTCGATTGAATTTTTATTTAACCTTATGTATTTAAAGTGCTTTATGAAATTTTAAGTTTAACAATTTATTAACTATTTCACCCGCGCACCCACGCACGCTAAGGTGAATGCTATTTCATCCATTGATTAAGCCAATCCTGCAAGGCGACAAATCGCTGCTATACTTAGTTTCGTACTTGATTAGGACAACCATTGAAAGAGAGGACTGAAACAATGAGTACCGCTAAACTGGTTAAAACAAAATCTTCTGATCTACTTTATACCCGTAATGACGTGGCAGATGACGAAAAGCGCGCCACCATTGAGGTGCTCAATCGCCTGGTCGTGGAGTTCATCGATCTGTCCCTGATCACTAAGCAAGCGCACTGGAACATGCGCGGCGCGAACTTCATCGGTGTGCACGAAATGCTGGACGGTTTCCGTACCACCATCACCGATCATCAGGACACTATCGCGGAACGCGTGGTGCAACTGGGTGGTGTAGCACTGGGTACCACTCAGGTCGTCAACGATAAAACGCCACTGAAAAGCTATCCGCTGAACATCCACAGCGTACAGGATCATCTGAAAGCGCTGGCCGACCGTTATGCTGTGGTGGCTAACGATACGCGCAAAGCGATTTCTGAAGTAAAAGATGAAGATACCGCCGATATCTTTACTGCGGCTTCTCGTGACCTGGATAAATTCCTGTGGTTCATTGAGTCTAATATCGAATAACGGTCTTACAGACTATTACCAGGCGGGGAAACCCGCCTTTTTTACGTCTGCGTTACTATAATTTATGACTTTGTTAACATTTCTGACACTGCGCCCTTCCCGTTTTCGCCTTCTGATGCACACTACTCCTGCACCACTTTAGCGCTTCGCACCATGATGGACCACCATAATGGTGCATCGGCGCGACAGGTTGCAGAATCGTGTCAGTGATGGTCTCCTGATCATTATATTTTTTACATTTTGAAAAGTTGGCATACTTTTTTCATATGATAGCCCGCAAATGATAGCTCGCAAGCCCGGGCCCTGCGCCTGGTCGCAATAAGGAAAAATGATGAAATCGCTATTTAACATCTCTGTGGCCGCGTTGGCGCTGGCCTTCTCTCTCTCCACTACCGCAGCAGAAAAGAAACTGATCGTCGCCACCGATACGGCTTTTGTCCCGTTTGAATTCAAACAAGGTGACAAATATGTCGGCTTTGACGTGGATTTATGGGATGCCATTGCGAAGGAACTGAAACTGGATTACACCCTGAAGCCGATGGACTTCAGCGGCATCATCCCTGCCCTTCAGACGCACAACGTCGATGTGGCACTGGCTGGCATTACCATTACTGACGAGCGCAAGAAAGCCATTGAGTTCTCTGATGGCTACTATAAAAGCGGTCTGCTGGTCATGGTGCGTAACAACGAGAAAGACATCAAAGGCATTGACGATCTGAACGGCAAAGTGGTGGCGGTGAAGAGCGGCACGGGTTCCGTAGATTATGCGAAGACGCACATCAAAACGAAAGATCTGCGTCAGTTCCCGAATATCGATAACGCTTACATGGAACTGGGCACCAACAGCGCTGACGCAGTGCTGCACGATACGCCCAATATCCTCTATTTCATCAACACCGCAGGTAAAGGCCGTTTCAAAGCTGTAGGTGATTCTATTGAAGCCCAGCAGTACGGCATTGCGTTCCCGAAAGGCAGTGATGAACTGCGTGAAAAAGTGAACGGCGCGCTGAAAACGCTCAAAGAGAACGGTACCTACAATCAACTCTATAAAAAGTGGTTCGGTACTGAACCGAAATAATCACTGAGTCCGTTTTTTTATTTTTCAGCAGGGACCCTGTCCCTGCTTTTTTCCATAGCAACAACAGCGGAGTTTCACCATGGATTTTGACTGGAGCGTCATCTGGCCAGCCATGCCCGCGCTACTCGAAGGCGCAAAACTGACCTTAATTATTTCCATTATTGGCCTGGTCGGTGGATTGATCATCGGCCTGGTCGCGGGTTTTGCCCGCGCATACGGTGGCTGGCTGAGCCATAATATCGCCCTGGTTTTTATTGAAATCATTCGCGGTACGCCCATCGTCGTGCAGGTTATGTTCATCTATTTTGCCCTGCCTATGGCGTTCCCGGATTTACGCATCGATCCGTTCACCGCCGCGGTGGTAACCATTATGATTAACTCGGGTGCCTATATTGCGGAAATTACCCGCGGTGCGGTCCTGTCCATTAACAAAGGCTTTCGCGAGGCCGGGCTGGCTTTGGGCCTGTCGGGCCGCGAAACCCTGCGCTACGTCATCATGCCGCTGGCGCTGCGTCGTATGCTGCCCCCGCTGGGCAATCAGTGGATTGTCAGCATTAAGGACACCTCGCTGTTTATTGTGATCGGTGTGGCCGAACTGACCCGCCAGGGACAGGAAATTATTGCCGGTAACTTCCGCGCGCTGGAAATCTGGAGCGCAGTGGCCGTTATTTATCTTGTGATTACGTTGGTGTTGAGCTTTGTGCTGCGCCGTATTGAGAAAAGGGTGAAAATCCTGTGATTGAATTTAAAAACGTCTCAAAGCATTTTGGCCAAACCCAGGTGCTGCACAATATCGACCTGAAAATTAATCAGGGCGAAGTCGTCGTGATTATCGGCCCCTCCGGTTCGGGTAAATCGACGCTGCTGCGTTGCATCAACAAGCTGGAAGAGATCACCAGCGGCGAACTGATCGTCGATGGCCTGAACGTTAACGATCCCAAAGTAGACGATCGCCTTATTCGTCAGGAAGCCGGCATGGTGTTTCAGCAGTTCCACCTTTTCCCGCAGATGAGTGCGCTGGATAACGTGGCTTTTGGCCCGATTCGCGTTCGCGGTGCCAGCAAAGAAGACGCACGAAAACTGGCCCATAGCCTGCTGGCGAAAGTGGGCCTGGCCGAGCGCGCCAACCATTTCCCTTCTGAGCTTTCGGGTGGGCAGCAACAGCGCGTGGCGATTGCCCGGGCACTGGCGGTGAAACCCAAAATGATGCTGTTTGATGAGCCCACCTCCGCGCTGGACCCAGAACTGCGTCACGAAGTGCTGAAAGTCATGCAGGATCTGGCTGAAGAAGGTATGACAATGGTTATTGTCACACACGAAGTGTGTTTTGCCCAGAAAGTGGCGTCGCGCCTGATCTTTATTGATAAAGGCCGTATTGCCGAAGACGGCGATCCGTACCGTCTGATCAGTGATCCGCCCAGCGAGCGTCTGCGCGAATTTTTACAGCACGTTTCCTGAGTGCGAACGGGCCGTCAGGCGGCCCGTTTTTCTCTGGCGACGCCACACGATGATGCGGCGAACTGACGTAAGCGCCTGCGTTAGCGGGACAATCGCTGCGCGCGTTGGGCGGCGGACATAAAGCTCCAAGCCAGGAACTGGCTCTGCTTCTGCCCCTGCGCCATATTGACCACACGTACCACCTGGGTATCCAGCGCCTTCAGCTGTTTCTCCAGCGCGGGTAAATGCTCTTTGCGCGATACCAGCGACGTAAACCAGACGACCTGCTGAGCCAGACTGGCGCTTTCAGCGATCATTTTCCCGACAAAGCCCTTTTCTCCCCCTTCGCACCACAATTCATTGTGCTGGCCGCCAAAGTTCAGCGGTGCAGCCGGTGCCAGTCCCACGTTGCGCGTTTTACGCTGTGAACCGGCCGCCGCCTCTGCCGCAGAAGCGTGAAAAGGCGGATTGCAGATGACCGCATGGAAGTTTTCATTCTTGTTCACCACGCCATTCAGCACCACGGCGGGATTTTTTTGCCGACGCAGGCGGATCAGGCGTTGCATGCCCGGGTTTGCCGCGACAATTTTTGTCGCCGTTTTTAGTGCCGCGTCATCAATATCCGTGCCGGTAAAACGCCAGCCATATTCCGCCGCGCCGATCAGGGGATAAATACAGTTCGCCCCGCAGCCAATATCCAGGATGTCCGCCGGCGGGATCCTGCCCTGGTTGTCCAGTGCCAGTAAATCGGCCAGGTAGTGAAGATAGTCAGCGCGCCCCGGCACGGGCGGGCACAACGAACCAGGCGCCAGTTGCCAGTCAAGGCCGTAGAACCGTTTAAGCAGCGCCTGATTCAACAGCATGACCGCTTCAGGATCGGCAAAGTCCACCGACATGACGCCATAGCCGTTGGGCCGGACTTTTTCTGCCAGCGGCGGGTGCGCTGCCGTCAGCGCGGCAAAATCATATTCACCCTGGTGGCGGTTACGGGCATGGAAAGGGGACGGGCTGGCAGACTTTTTCATACGTTCTCTCATATTTTCAGGCGCGCGTACAATACGCTGTGGCGGGCAGAAAATAAACCGCATTCTCGGACAGAGCGGCCAGCAGGCCGACGTTGCGGACGTGCGAAATCGCGAGGGTACGGCGTCGTTGCAGGAAAGCGAGGTGAGCAAAAAAGCAAAATGCGCCCCGCCAGCAACAATGCTGGCGGGGCGTTAAGTCTGCGGGATTATTTAAAATCGACGCGCATTAAATCCTGAATCGGCATGCCCCGGGTGGTTTCAACACAGCGGTCAATATAGCTGGTGAATCCTGGCGGTGAGCTCATGCCCAGACGCAGTAATTTGTCGTTAGAGAACACTACATTCAGACGGGCGAACTCGCCGTAAAGACGCATTGCGCGCAACATCAGACGTTCGTTGCAGGGTCCGTAGATCTTTTTAAAGTTCTTACGCTCTTTAACGATTTCGCTGAAATCAACCTGCAGATAATTCGGTGCCAACGGGGCACTTTTTTCTGCACTGGCAAAAGCCGAATCAATTTCAGAGAAGGTATTACTGCTGCGCTCGCCGGCAGAGATGTGATAAACCATCTCCTTGGTGCAGCCATGATCCATCAGGAACATCAGCGATTTGGCACAGTAGTCTACCGGGATGACATCAACACGGTCATCGAGTGAGCAGAGGAATTTCTCCAGCTTCATGACCATTTTAAACACCCAGAAGATGCTGCCTGACGGTGTGCACCCTTCCTGAGAGTGGCCCACCACAATGGACGGACGCACGATGACCAGTGGCAGATGCGGCAATTCCCGTTTGATCTTATTTTCGATATACGACTTGGAATAGGTGTAATCGACAATGTGATCTTCGCGTGAAGACAGCACCAGATCTTCTTTTACAATCTCACCGTGATCCGGGGCAGACGACATCGCCGTGCCGACGTGGACGAATTTAACAAATTCAGGCAAGGCTGCCATTCTGGCGGCCAGTTTAAACGTCCCTTCCACGTTGACGCGCCAGATATCGTTATTCTCACCAAATGACGCAATCGCTGCGCAGTTGATAACGTGGCTGATCTGATCGATGCGCGCATCATCCAGGAAAAGCTCCGGGGCCAGCAAATCGCCGACCAGAATTTGATCTGCTGTCAGGCGCGCAATCGCCTGCGCCGAACATGAAAACTTGGTTAAATTATCTTTAACCCTCTCCAGTCCCTGGTTAGCATCGCTGGCTCTGACGAGCAGCAATAACTCAACATCCTGGCGCATCAGCAATTCTGCCACGACTGCACCACCAACGAATCCAGAAGATCCTGTAACAAGAATTTTTTTCATATTCGACCACGAGAACAATTGATGAGATTGCATAATGCCTCAGTTTCGTTAAACAAATACGAAACTTTCATTAGCACAAAATGTATAAAATGATTCCGTTTAACTTTCGTTTACTTTTTAAACACATCTTTTCGCGGATTTCTCATCAAATAAACAATTAAAGTATTGATATTTAACGTTATTAACACTGTAGTACAGAACATTCCCTCCTGTCGCTGAACCAGACTAATCTGGTTAACAATGCGCAAAAAAGCGGTGCGGCTCTGACGGTTTAACGCATGGCGGACAGGCCAGGCTAGACTCTGTTTTTATCTAGGAGATGACGATGCATAAACGCTATTCCTATCAGCCCCGCGCCGGACACGGTTTGCCTCACGATCCACTGAATGCCATCATTGGCCCACGTCCAATAGGCTGGATCAGCAGCACCAGCGCCAAAGGCGTGCGCAACCTTGCGCCCTACAGTTTTTTTAACTGTTTCAATTACCAGCCGCCCATTATTGGCTTCGCCAGCAGCGGCTGGAAAGACAGTGTGCAAAACATCGCTGAAACAAAAGAATTTGTCTGGAATCTGGCGACCCGACCGCTGGCGGAGGCCATGAATGAAAGCTCAATTTCTGCCCCAGCCGATCAGGACGAGTTTGCCCTAGCAGGCTTGACCCCTCTGGCCGCCTCGCAGGTCAAGGTCTGTCTGGTACAGGAAAGTCCGGTGAATTTTGAATGCAGGCTGACACAACTGATTCAGTTACAGGATGCCGGCGGGCGCGCCATCGACAGCTGGCTGGTGCTGGGCGAAGCCGTTGCCATCCATATTGACGAAAGCCTGCTGGAAAACGGTATTTATCAGACGGCGAAAGCGGAACCGATTTTACGCGCCGGTGGGCCCAGCGCGTATTATGGCATCAGTGAAGCACAGCGCTTTGACCTGGTGCGGCCCGATGCGCGCCGCAGCTAAGTCAGAGCAGTTCTGCCGAATGCGTTCGTAATGTTTTGACCGCACGGGCGATCTCAGGTGCCAGCCAGCGATCGTCCTGCCAGCGGGTAACGACTTCGCGCCGTTGCCGCCAGGCGCGTCGCGGACCAGTGCGCTTTACTGTGGCATTCCTGCGTCTGACAGGCGGGCGCTACGCATCACGAACGTCGCCGTCAGCCCTTGCCCTGCGCCACAAAACTGTGTAACAGCGGCTTCAGGACTTTTTTCAGTTCTGCCGCGCGGGCTTCATGCCAGGTAAAGGGCGGTGTCTCGTCCATATAATTGATTTGCGACAGCTCCAGTTGCACCGCCTGGATCTGCCGATCGGGTTGACCGTAAGCGCGCGTAATGTAGCCGCCTTTGAAACGGCCATTGACGACCCAGCTATAGCGATCCTGCGCGCTGCATACCGATGTCAGCCCGTCGATGACGCGTTTGCTGCAACTGGCCCCGTCATTGGTACCAATATTGAGATCCGGCAGGCGACCGTCAAACAGTCGTGGAATTTCACTGGCAATCGAATGGGCGTCAAACAGCAGCGCATAGCCAAATTCCGCTTTCATCTGCGCCAGCGTCTGCTGGATCTGCTGATGATAAGGCTGCCAGATTGTCTGAATATATCCCTGTCGCTGTGCATCCGTGGGGGCTTTGCCCGCAACAAACGTCGGCGTGCCGTCAAACAGGGTTTCCGGAAACAGGCCGGTGGTGGCGGTCGTATAAAGCGGTTGATTGTCTGAGGGACGATTGAGATCGACAACAAAGCGTGAGTAGCGGCCAATAACCAGACTGGCTCCCATATCACGGACAAAATCATATAGTTGTGGAATGTGCCAGTCCGTATCCGGTAAGTCACGGGCGGCATCGCTGAGCCCGGCTTCAACTTCCGGTGTTAACATCGTGCCGGCATGGGGAATACTGACCAGCAGCGGGACAGTCCCTTGGGTAAAATGAAAAGGTGTCATTGTACTTCTCCGCGGTAGATAACGGTACAGGGCAGTTCACCGCCCAGCCAGTAAACCAGTTCCGCCGGGCGGGCCAGCGGCCAGTGAACAAAACTGGCCACTTTTCCCGCCTCCAGCGAACCGTGACTTGCCTCCAGCCCCAGCGCCTTTGCCCCCCACAGGGTCACGCCTGCCAGCGCTTCTTCCGGCGTCATGCCGAACAGGGTGCAGCCCATATTCAGCATCAGGCGCAGCGACAGCGCGGGCGATGTGCCGGGATTGGCATCACTCGCCAGTGCCATGGGCACACCATAGCGTCGGAACAACGCTACCGGCGGGCGCTGCGTTTCCCGCAGCAGATAAAACGCGCCGGGCAATAACACGGCTACCGTACCCTGTTCTGCCATTGCCTGAACATCCGTTTCCGTTGCATATTCCAGATGATCGGCGGACAGCGCGCCATAACGGGCGGCCAGCGCCGCTCCGCCCAAAGAGGAAAGCTGCTCGGCATGCAGTTTCACCGGCATGCCCAGCGCCGTTGCCCGGTCAAATACCCGGGCGACCTGCTGCGGGGTAAACGCCAGATGTTCGCAAAATGCATCCACCGCATCCGCCAGGCCTTCGGCGCTGATCTGAGGTAACAGGCGGTCACAGATGATCGTGATCCAGCCATCGGGATCCTGTTTAAATTCGGGCGGAACCGCATGAGCGGCCAGGCAGGTGGCCTGCACATCCGCAGCCACCTCCTGACTGAGCTGTCGAATGGCACGCAGCATACGTAATTCACTTTCTTCATCCAGACCGTAGCCGGATTTAATCTCGACGGTGGTCACGCCCTCGGCCAGCAAGCGATTCAACCGCCAGCGGGCTGTCGCCACTAACGTTTGTTCACTGGCATCACGGGTGGCCCGAACGGTAGAAAGGATGCCGCCGCCCTGGGCCGCAATATCGGCATAGCTCACGCCGTTGAGGCGCTGCTCAAACTCCTGACTGCGATCGCCACCAAAAACCAGATGCGTGTGGCAGTCCACTAAACCCGGCGTGATGATCCCGCCCGGCAGACGATGATGTTCACGCGCCTCAAAAGCCGGCATCGCGGCGGCGGGCCCAACCCATACCAGCCTGCCCGCCTTTACTGCCAGCGCACCCTGTTCGATAAGATGATAGTGGCCGCTTTGCATGGTTACCACATCTGCCCCGCTCCACACGCTGTCTACCTGGAGTTTTTCTGCCATTCCCGCCTCACAATGCGCTTGCCGTTTACAGCAAACTTTAAAGTATGTATATACAACCACATCCCTTGAGGATCAACCATGGCAACTTTTTTTGCGCCACGCGCATGGCTGGCCGGAGGCTGGCATAAACAGGTGCGTATCAGCGTCAACGCAGCGGGCATGATTGATGCGATTACGCCCGACGGTGATGACAGGGAAGCGACACGTTTAGCCGGTAACGTGATTCCCGCTATTGCGAATTTGCATTCACATGCTTTTCAACGTGCCATGGCCGGTCTGGCTGAAGTGGCGGGCGATCCGCAGGACAGCTTCTGGACCTGGCGCGATCGGATGTATCGCATGGTGCAGCGTCTGACGCCCGGGCAGGTAGGTGATATCGCCGCCCTGCTGTATATCGATATGCTAAAAGGCGGCTATTGCCAGGTCGCAGAATTTCATTATCTGCATCACGATATTGACGGTAAACCTTATGCGGACGATGCCATGCTGCGACAGCTTATTGCGGCGGCAGAGACGGCAGGCATAGGTCAGACGTTGCTACCGGTGCTTTACAGCTACAGCGGTTTTGGCGCTCAGCCGCCGGTGCCGGGACAAAAGCGCTTTATTCAGCAGACCGACAGCTATCTGCAACAGCAGGTACGTCTTCAGACATAGATAAAAGATAAACCCCTGCACAACGCAGGCCTCTGCTTTCACTCACTGCGCGCAGTCAGTGAAGCGCAAATGCATGCCGTGCTCAGCGCCAGCGAGACCACGTTACCCATCCATATTCACATCGCCGAGCAGGAGAAGGAGGTCAATGACAGTCTGGCCTGGAGCGGCGAGCGTCCGGTGAGCTGGCTGATGACGCGTTTCGATGTCGATGCACGCTGGTGCCTGATTCATGCAACGCATCTTGATGACAGCGAAGTGACGCGCCTTGCCGCCAGCGGAGCGGTTGCCGGGCTCTGCCCGACCACGGAAGCCAACCTCGGTGACGGTATTTTTCCCGCCGTGGACTATATCGCCCAAGGCGGACGCTGGGGCATTGGCTCTGACAGTCATGTCTCGCTCAGTGTTCAGGAGGAGTTGCGCTGGCTTGAATATGCCCAACGCCTGCGCGACCGTCGTCGCAATCGCATCACGCTGCCCGACCAGCCCTCAGTCGGCGATCTGCTGTGGCAACAGGCCGCGGCGGGCGGTGCCCAGGCCTGCGGAATAAAGAGTGGGGCGCTGGCCGTCGGGCAACGCGCCGACTGGCTGGTATTACGCGATGACGCCTGGCTGGGTAGTGTGGATGAGTCTGCCCTGCTCAATCGCTGGCTGTTTGCTGGCCAGCGCGAGCAGATTCGCGACGTGTATGTGGCGGGTAACCGGGTGATCAGCGATGGCCATCATGCAGAAGAAGAAGCCTGTGCAGCCCGTTTCGCGCAGGCAATGGCAGCGTTGCGATGAGAAGCGTTTTTTCTTTAGACAGCTTACCCGTCAGTCGCTGGCGCAACGGCGGTGGCGAAACACGTGAAATTATCGGCTATCCGCCCGGGGCAAACGACTTCGCCTGGCGCGCCAGTATTGCCACCATCGCCAGCAACGGCCCCTTCTCGGCGTTTACCGGTGTCGATCGCATTATCACTCTGCTAAACGGCAGCCCTGTTCTGCTGCGTGGCGAGAACGTCGCGCATCGCCTGTTGCCGGAAAAGCCCTGGGCTTTTGCGGGGGAGCAGGCACTTGAGGCTCAGTTGCAGGGTAAAGCGCCCAGTCAGGATTTTAACATCATGACACGACGAGGCGAATGGCGGGCACAGGCTGACGTCGTCACCGACGCCGTCAGCAGCGAGCACGGTGTGGCCTGGGTGCTGGCAGGAGAATGGCGCATCGTGAACGATGCGCCATTAGCGGAGCAGCAGGGCGTCTGGTGGGTCGATCATCCCACCCGACTGCAGCCGGACAGCCAGGATGCGAGGTTACTGTTTATTCGTCTTACCCGTGCCCTTTAAAGCGCCCCAGCAGCTTGTAACGCGAGCCGGGATAGAGTAAACGCGCATAGGTCACAATCTTGTTATCGCTCCAGGTCTGGCGACGGATAAGCAGGCAAGGCTCGTGCTCATCAATCGCCAGATATTTACGCTGTCGCGCATCCGGCATCACCGCCTCAACGATATGTTCACCCGCCGTCAACGGTGCCGCGCGCATCAGGTACGTATAAGGCGTGAGCGTGTGGTAATCCTGGGCCAGGTAATCCGGGGCCAGTTGTGGATTCACCAGCCGATCTTCCAGCTGCACCGGCATGTCATTTTCATAATGCACAATCAGAGAATGAAACAGCGTTTGTCCGGTTGTCAGGCCCAGAACGGAAGCCTGCTCCGGATCGGCTTCATTCTGACCAATCGTGAGAATTTTGCAGCTGTGCTGATGACCCCGCTGCGCAATTTCATCCGCGATGTTGTGCACCTCAAGCATGGCTGTGTAGCCTTTCATCTCCGCGACAAACGTACCAACGCCTTGCATACGTACCAGAAATCCTTCGCTGGTTAATTCCCGCAATGCCCGGTTAATCGTCATACGACTTACGCCAAGCTCATTCACCAGCTCGCTTTCTGAAGGCACCCGTTGGTTAGCTTTCCAGTGGCCTTCACGAATCTGGCTGATGATCGCCTGTTTAACCCGTTGATAGATGGGTGCGGGTTCGTCACTCATGGCCGCTGCCAGTTGTGCAATTGCCGTGTGCTCGGCCATATCGTATTCCTTAAGCTGATAATGCCCAAAGTTTACTGCCTGACGGGCTGGATGTATATACATTCCAGCCTGAGATCGGCACGTAAACCGTGCACCTGCTGCCTTACAGCGGTGCAGGAAACCCGCCTGCTGCCCACGTTAGCCCTCTGTTAATGCCTGATCAATTTTGTGATCGGTCTGGCATGCCGATTGCAGCTTGTATAGACAAGAATAGACAGTTATGTTTCACTCGCGTTATTCCGCTATTCGGGTCAACAGAACGGCCAGCGAATAAGCCAACCCTTGTATAGACAGGAGCAAAGTATGTCAGGTTCGTCTCAGGGATTACGTCTGGTGCCAGGCAAGGTCGATCTCGCGATGTTGCGCGCAATATATCAAGGTAACGTCACACTCAGCCTTGATGACGGCGCTCGCCGCGCCATCACTGAAGCGCAACAAACCGTTGAAGCAATTGTGGCCTCCGGTAGCGTGGTGTACGGCATCAATACCGGTTTCGGTAAACTGGCGCAGACTCAAATCCCCGCCAGCCGTCTTGCCGATCTACAGCGAAACCTGGTGCTGTCTCACAGCGTCGGCCTGGGGGAACTTCTGCCCGATAACGTGACGCGCCTGGTTGTCGCCAGCAAAATCATCAGCCTTTCCCGTGGTCATTCTGGCGTGCGGATTGAACTGGTGGAGGCGTTGCTGGCCCTGTTCAATGCGGGCGTGATGCCGTGCATTCCCGCCAAAGGATCGGTGGGGGCCTTTGGCGATCTGGCCCCACTGGCGCACATGTCGCTGATGCTGCTAAATAACTGATCCTAATACCGCTACACTTTAGCCAGCCCATGTTTTCCCCCGGGGAATGGGCTGACGGTATTCATAAAGTGATGGACCTTTTTCAACAGTTGCCACATTGAACTGCACTGGTGATTTCGGGTTATTGTCTCATGAAGCGCCTGCCACAACCGTTCGACAT